>NZ_JBHXSL010000005.1:105037-285334 GCF_042714725.1 Streptomyces sp. NPDC058685 | reverse complement strand
CCGACCGAACAGGCCATCGCCGACGTCTGGAAGGAAGTCCTCCAGGTCGACCGGATCGGCATCCACGACAACTTCTTCGACCTCGGCGGCCACTCACTCCTCGCCACCAGAGTCGTCATCCGACTACGAGCGGCGTTCGGCTGCGAGATCGGCGTGCGAACCCTCTTCGAGCGGCCGACCGTGACCCGGCTCGCCGCCGCGGTCGAGGAACAGCTGATGCGGGAGATCGCAGGGATGACCGGCGAGGACGTCGAGCAGGCACTGAAGGAGCAGCAGGCATGAGCACGATGCACGGACTGGTCGAGGCCCAGGTCAGACGTACCCCTGACGGCATTGCCCTGGAGTTCGAGGGCGAGGAGATGACCTACCGGGAACTGGAGCGGAGGGCCAACCGGCTCGCCCACGCGCTGCGCCGCCACGGCGCCGGACCGGAGACCGTCGTCGCCGTCGGCGCCCAGCGCTCCCTGGACCTGGTCGTCTCCCTGCTGGGCATCCTCAAGAGCGGCGCCGCGTATCTGCCGCTGGACCTGGAACTGCCCACCGAGCGGCTGGCCTACATGGTCGGGCAGGCCGGCGCGGTCGCGCTCGTCCGCGGTCCCGGCATGGACTGCGATCTCGGCCGGCCCGGACTGCCCGAGGTGACCCTCGCCGGCACTGCCGGCGAGTCCGACGAGCCCTGTGGCGTCGTCGTCGACGGGCGCAACGCCGCCTACGTCATGTACACCTCTGGCTCCACCGGCCGCCCCAAGGGCGTGGTGGCCGAGCACCGGGGCGTCTGCAACCGCCTGGTCTGGGGCCAGCACGAGTACGGCATGACGTCCGACGAGCGCGTGCTCCAGAAGACTCCGTACGCATTCGACGTCTCGGTGTGGGAGCTGTTCTGGCCGCTCACGGTCGGCGCCCGTCTGGTCATCGCCAAACCCGGCGGACACCGCGACAGCGGCTACCTCGTCGAGCTGATCCAGCGGCGCGAGATCACCACCGTCCACTTCATCCCCACCATGCTCGCCCTGTTCATCGGCGAGCGGGGTGTGGAGGGATGCCGCAGCGTCCTGCGCATCATGACCAGCGGCGAGGCGCTCCCCACCGACCTGCAGAACCGGGTGCTGCGCGTCCTGTCGCACGTCGAACTGCACAACCTCTACGGCCCGACCGAGGCGTCCATCGAAGTGAGTGCCTGGCAGTGCAGACCCGACTGGCCCGGCGCAGGCGTGCCGATCGGCGCGGCAGTGGCCAACACGCAGCTCTACATCCTCGACGACGACCTGCGCCCGGCGCCGGGAGACGGACCCGGAGAGCTGTACCTCGCAGGAGTGCAGCTCGCCCGCGGCTACTCCGGGCAGCCGGGGCTCACCGCGGAACGCTTCCTGCCCGACCCCTACGGTCAGCCCGGCGCACGGATGTACCGCAGCGGCGATCTGGCCGGCTGGCACCGCCCTGGCGTGGTCGACTACCTCGGCCGGGTCGACGAGCAGCTGAAGCTCGCCGGCAACAGGGTAGAGCTCGGCGAGATCCAGGCCGTGCTCAATGAACTGCCCGGTGTGCGCGCCGGCGTGGTGGTGGCCGCAGGCTCGGCCGCCGAACAACGGCTCGTCGCCTACGTCGTCGGCGCCGATCTCGACATCGCCGTACTACGCGAACAGTTGGCCGGTCTGCTCCCCGCCTACATGGTGCCGTCCACCTTCGTCGAGCTGGCGGAGCTGCCGCTGACCTCCAGCGGAAAGCTGGACCGCAAGGCCCTGCCGGCCCCGGACCGCCCCGACCTCGCCACCCCGTACCGGGCCCCCGAGACCCCGGACCAGGAGAAGCTGGCATCCGTGTGGGCATCGGTCTTCGGCGTCGCGAGGATCGGCGTCGACGACGCGTTCCTCGCACTCGGCGGCCACTCCCTGCTCGCCGTGCGGCTCATCTCCCGGTTGCGCGAGGAGGCGGGTGTCGACATCTCGATGCGCGACCTGTTCGCCGGACTCACCGTCGCCGAACTCGCCGACACGGTCACCGCGGCACCTGCCGGCTACGCCGCCACGGCCCCCGCCCTCACCCGGGGCGGCGACGACGAGCCCGTCGTCCCTTCGTTCGGGCAGGAACGGCTCCTGTTCCTCGAGCAGATGAACCCGGACAGCTCCGCCTACGCCATCCCCGTCGCCTGGCGGATGGACGGCCGGCTCGACGAAGGCGTCCTGCGCCGCGCCCTGGAGCGACTGGCCGCACGGCACGACGCGCTGCGCACCCGATTCCCGGGCATCGACCGAGCACCCGTCGTCGCGTCCGAACCCCTGGTGGACCTGCGCCGCGTCGAGGCCGGCGCATGGAACGACGACCTCGCCTCCGCCGAGATCCGCCGGCCGTTCGACCTGGCCGCCGGGCCCGCCTGGCGGGCCGCCTTGATCAGACTCCCCGGGCACGACGTCCTGTTGCTGGTGCTGCACCACATCGTCGCCGACGGCTGGTCCCTGGGCGTCGTCGCCCGTGAGCTGGGCGACCTGTACGCGGGCGTCACCCCGCCGGCGCCGCCCGTGCGGTACGCCGACTTCGCCCGTTGGCAGCGCGCCGCGCTCACCCCGGACCGGCTGGCCGGCGAACTGGAGTGGTGGCGCACCACCCTGGACGGGGCTCCCGCCCTGGAGCTCCCCACCGACCGGCCACGGCCGATGGTGCTCGGCACCGAAGGCGCCACCCACCGGTTCGAGCTGCCGCAGGAGGCGCTGCGCACGCTGACCCGGCGTGCGCGGACCGACGCCGCCACCCTGCACACCGCGCTGCTGATGGCGTTTCAGGTCCTGCTCGGCCGGTGGAGCGGACAGAGAGACTTCGTCGTGGGCACACCGGTCGCCGGCCGGACGGCCTCCGAGGTGGAGAACGTCGTCGGCTTCTTCGTCAACACCCTTGCGGTGCGGGCCGATCTCACCGGCGACCCCACCTTCGCCGAGCTGCTCGGCCGGGTCAGGGAGGCCACCCTCGGGGGATACGAGCACCAGGACGTGCCGTTCGAACGGGTGGTGGAGGAACTGCGGCCGGAGCGGGACCTCAGCCGCACTCCGGTGTTCCAGACCATGTTCGCGCTGCGGGACACCGCCGCCACGGCCCTGCGGGTGCCCGGGATGCCGGCCGAGGAGATCCCGCTCGGCTGGCGGACCGCGAAGTTCGACCTCACCCTCTTCGTCGACCAGGCCGCCGACGGCTCTTGCACCGGCCTGATCGAGTACGCCACCTGCCTGTTCGACCCGGCGACGGTGGAGCGGATCGCCGACGGGTACCGCCGCCTGCTGCTCACGCTCGCCGAGGACGCCGGGGGCCGGCTCGGCGACTGGGACGTGCTGGACACCGACGCCCGTGGCCGCCTCGCCGAGCTGGGCACCGGTCCCACTCCGGCGATCCCCCCGCGCGCCCTGCACCAGCTCGTCGCCGACCAGGCGGCCGACCGGGGCGACGAGCCGGCGGTCGTGGACGGCGAATCCATCTGGACCTACGCCCAACTGGACCGGCGGGCCAATCGACTGGCCCGGCACCTGCTCGCTCTCGGCGTGGGTCCGGAGACCGCGGTGGCGGTCAGCCTGCCCCGCGGCGCGGACCTCGTCCTCGCCCAGCTCGCGGTGCTGAAGGCCGGCGGCGCCTATGTGCCGCTCGACGCCGACCAGCCCGCCGAGCGCAGCAGGCACATGCTCGACGACACCGCCGCGACGCTGCTCATCACCTCCGCCGGGCACCTGTCGGCGGACGGCCTGGGCCTGCGGGTCGTCGATCCGGTCGCGGACGCCGTCGAGATCGACCGGCTGCCGGACACCGCACCCGAGGTGAGCGTCTGCCCGGACAGCCTCGGCTACGTCGTCTACACCTCCGGTTCCACCGGGCGGCCGAAGGGCATCGGCATCACCCATCGCGGACTGGTCCGTACCGTCCACGAGGGCGACTACCTGACCCTCGGGCCGGACGACCGGGTGGCGTTCGCGGCCAGTCCCGTCTTCGACGCGGCCACCTTCGAGGTGTGGGCCACCCTGGTTGCCGGAGCGACCCTGGTGGTCACCCCGCCGGATGTCGCGCTGTCGCCGACAGCCCTTGCGGCGCACCTCACCCGGCACCGGGTCACCACGCTGTTCCTCACCACCGCGCTGTTCAACCAGGTCGTCCGGGAGCGGCCCGACGCTCTCGGCGGACTGCGGAACGTGCTCTTCGGCGGCGAGGCCGCCGACCCGCACACGGTGGACGCCCTGCTCGCCCACGGCGGGCCCGGCCGACTGCTGCACATGTACGGCCCGGCCGAGTCGACCACGTTCGGCACCTGGCACGAGGTCACGGCACCGGCCGCCGCCGCGACCGTGCCGATCGGCCGCCCCATGAACAACACCACCGCGTACGTGGTCGACGAGCGGCTGCGTCCGGTCCCCGTCGGTGTCGTCGGAGAACTGCTCCTCGGCGGCGCCGGACTGGCCCGCGGGTACCTCGGCGCCCCACACCGCACCGCCGACCGGTTCCTGCCCGACCCGTTCGGCCCGCCCGGCGGCAGGGTCTACCGCACCGGCGACCTGGTGCGGTGGACGGCACAAGGCCGACTGGAGTTCGTCGGCCGCGCCGACGGGCAGGTCAAGATACGCGGCTTCCGCGTCGAGCCGGGCGAGATCGAGACCGCGATGAGACGGCACCCGGCCGTGCGCGACACCGTCGTGGTGGCCCGTCCCGACCGCAGCGGGGCGCTCAGCCTCTGCGCGTACGTCGTGGCCGATTCCGCCGAACCGGGTGATCTGCGCGGGTTCATCGGCGAGAGCCTGCCGGCGTTCCTGGTACCGGCCGCAGTGGTCGTGCTCGACGAACTGCCGCTGACGCGCAACGGCAAGGTGGACCGGGCTGCCCTGCCGGAACCGACGTACGCCCCGACCACCGGCCGGCGGGAGCCGACCTGCGCGTTGGAACGGCAGCTCGCCGAGGCGTGGACGGAGGTCCTCGGTGTGGCCGAGCCCGGCATGGACGACGACTTCTTCGCCCTCGGGGGGCACTCGCTGCTGGCCATCAAGATGGTCGGCGCGGTCGCCGAGCGTACCGGCCGGGAGATGACCTTCCGCGATCTGTTCACCGCCCGCACCATCGCGGCGCTGGCCCGTCTGCTCGCCGACGCCGAGCAGGTCGGCGCCCCCATCGTCCGGGGCGACGCCACCACGGGGCTGCCGGTCTCCTTCGGGCAGGAACGGCTGGTGTTCCTGGACTGCCTCGAGGGTGCCGGCCCGGCGTACACGATTCCCGTCGCGTGGCGTCTGAGCGGACCGCTGGACCGCGACCGGCTGTCCGCCGCGTTCGACGCCCTGGTGGCACGGCACGAGATGCTGCGTACCCGGTTCACCCTGGTCGACGGCGTGGCGTTGCAGGACATCGTCCCCGGCTGGGCCGGAGTCGACTGGCGCGAGGCCGGCACGGTCGGCGACGCTGTCGGGGCGGTCCGGGACGAGGCGCGCGAGCCGTTCGATCTCACCACCGGGCCGCTGTTCCGGGGCGTGGTGTGGCATGCCGGCGACAACGAGCACGTGCTGCTGATGGCCATGCACCACGCCGTGTCCGACGGCTGGTCCATGGGCCTGCTGATCCGCGAACTGGAGTCCTGCTACGACGGCGTCGAGCCGTCCCGTCCGCAGGTGCGCTACGCCGACTTCGCGGTCTGGCAACGCGGCCGGCTCACCGGGGAACGGCTGGCGGCGGAACTGACGCACTGGCGGCAGCGGCTGGCCGGCCTGCCGACACTCGAGCTGCCCACCGACCGTCCCCGCCCGACCCGCCGCAACGGCTCCGGCGGCTCGGTGGAGTTCACGGTCGACGCGGAGCTGGTCGCCGGACTGGAACGACTGAGCCGGGAACACGGCGCGACACTGTTCATGACCCTGCTCGCCGCCTATCAGGTGCTGTTGGGCCGATGGAGCGGGCAGACCGACTTCGGCGTCGGCACCCCCGTCGCCGGCCGCGGCAGGGCCGAGGTCCGCGATGTCGTCGGGTTCTTCCTCAACACCCTCGTACTGCGGGCCGACACGAGCGGAGATCCCTCGTTCACCGAGTTGCTCGGCCGGGTCCGCGGCGAAGCTCTCAGCGCCTATGAGCACCAGGAGATGCCGTTCGGTCGTCTGGTGGAGGAGCTGCGCCCGGAGCGGGACCTCAGCCGATCCCCGCTGTTCCAGGCCATGTTCAGCTTCAACGACTGGAGCCTGGACGCGCTGCGGCTCGGCAAGGCCGCCGGTACGGCGGTCCCCGTCGATCGGGGGGCGGCCAAGCTCGACCTCACCCTGGAACTGGTGCAGCGTCCCGACGGCCTGGCCGGCGCCATCGACTACACCACCGACATCTTCGACACCGCCACGATCCGGCGGATGGCCGAGGCGTTCACTCTGCTGCTGCGCGCCGTCGTGGCCGATCCCGCGGCACGGACCGGTGATCTGCCGCTCGCCCCGCCGGCCGTGGCACCCGCGGCCGTGGCACCGCGTCCCGCCGTGTCGAGGCCGCTGCTCGAACGGATCGCCGACCAGGTCCGTGCCACCCCGGACGCGGTGGCTGTGATCTGCGGCGATCGCAAGGTCACCTACGCCGAGTTGGACCGGCGGGCCAACCAGCTCGCTCACCACCTCGTCGGCCGGGGCGTGGGTCCGGAAACCCGGGTAGGACTGCGCCTGCCTCGCGGGATCGACACCGTGGTGGGCGTGCTCGGCATCTGGAAGGCCGGAGGAGCGTTCGTCGGACTCGACCCCGACCTGCCCGCACGACGCCTCGCGCGGATCGGTGCCGATGCCGGAGCCCGGCTGATCGTCGACGAGGACATGATCACTGATCCGGCGCTCGGCCGGGGTCCGGCCACTCCACCGGCCCCGACCCGCGACCCGGGCACCCTCGCGTACGTCGTCTACACCTCCGGTTCGACCGGGGCGCCGAAGGGCGTCCTCGTCGAGTTCGCCGGTCTCACCGGCCACCTCGACACCGTTCTCGACCACTACGAGCTGGGCCCGGACGACGTCGTCCTCCAGCGTGCCTCCGCGTCCTTCGACGCGTTCCTGCGGGACTGCATCGGCCCGCTGACCGTCGGCGCGACCGTGCTGATGGCCGGGCAGTCCGACCTGTCCACCCTCGTCACCGATCTGACGGGCCGGCCCGCGCCGACGGCCGTCCTCAGCATGGTGCCGTCCCTGCTGAACCAGCTTCTCGACGGCGGCGACCTCAGCGAGGTGAGCCTGCCGGACCTGCGGTTGCTGGTGCTCAGCGGTGAGCCCTGCACCCCGGATCTGCTGGCCCGCCTGCATGCGGCGCTGCCGGGGCTGCGCAGGGTGGTCAACCAGTACGGCCCGACCGAGTGCACCCTCACCACCACCTTCGAGGACCTGGACCCGGCGGTGCGGGAGAAGACGGTGTCCATCGGGCGGCCCATGCCGGCCACCACCGTGCACGTGCTCGACGAGGCACTGCGACCCGTGCCGGTCGGGGTGTTCGGGGAACTGCACATCGGAGGCGCCGGAGTGACCCGCGGCTACCACAACCAGGCCGGCACGACCGCGCGGTCCTTCGTACCCGACCCGTGCGGCACGCCCGGAGCCCGGATGTACCGCACCGGCGACTCCGCCCGCCGACTGGCCGACGGGACACTGGAGTTCCGCGGCCGGCTGGACCGTCAGGTGAAGGTCCGGGGCGTGCGGATCGAACCGGGCGAGGTGGAAGCGTGCCTCGCCCTGCACCCCGCCGTGGGTTCGGCGGCCGTGGTCGCCCGCCCCGACGGCCCGAACGGCTGGAAACTCAGCGGCTATGCGCAGCGTTCGCCGGGGACCCGACTTTCGGTGGCCGAGCTGCGGACGCACCTGGAGTCCCGTCTGCCGTACGCGATGATCCCGACGGAACTGCTGGTCCTGGACTGCCTGCCGCTGCTCGCCAACGGCAAGGTCGACCGGGACGCGCTGCCGGAGATCACCGCCACCGCCCCGGAGAGCGGCCCGGGTCATGTCGCACCGCGCACCCCACTCGAGAAGATCATCGCCGAGGTGTGGGCGGAGCTGCTCGACCGGCCCGACGTCGGCGTCGAGGACGACTTCTTCGCCCTGGGCGGCCACTCGCTCACCGCGCTGAGAGTCATCTCCCGTCTCCGGTCCCGGCTCGACACCGCGGTCACCCTCCGTGCCTTCTTCGAGGCCCGGACCATCACCAACCTTGCCCAGAAACTGAAGGAGACGCCGTGAACGGCCTCACACCCATGCAGCTGGAGCTGCTCCACCAGCGGCTGGCGGGGCGCGCGGAGAACCGCACGGCTCCGGACGGGATCACCCGCTCCACCGGCACCAGCGACCTTCCGGTGTCGTTCGGGCAGGAGCGTCTGGTCTTCCTCGACCGCCTGGAAGGGCCCGGCCCGGCGTACACGATTCCGGTGGCCTGGCGTCTGACCGGACCACTGGACCGCGGCCGGCTCTCCGCCGCGTTCGACGCCCTGGTGGCGCGGCACGAGACCCTGCGGACCCGGTTCACCGTGGTCGACGGCGTGGTGAGCCAGGATGTCGACCCGGGGTGGAGCGGCGTGGACTGGCGCGAAGCCGGCAGTGTCGACGAGGTCGTCCTGGCGGCGGGCGCGGTGGCCCGCGAGCCGTTCGACCTGGCGGCCGGCCCGGTGCTCCGGGTGACGGTGTGGCGCCTCGGCGCCACCGATCATGTGGTTCTCCTGGCGATGCATCACATCGTCGCGGACGGCTGGTCGATGGGCGTGCTGGTGCGCGATCTGGAGACCCTGTACGGCGGCGGAACCCTCCCGGAACTGCCGGTCAGGTATGCCGACTTCGCCGCCTGGCAGCGCCATGAGCTGGCCGGAGAGCGGGCGGCCGGGGAGCTGGGCTACTGGCGGAACCGGCTGGCGGGGCTGCCGACGCTGGAACTGCCCACCGACCGCGTCCGCCCCGGCAGGCGCGACACCGCCGGCGCCGTCTGCGAGTTCGCGCTGGAGCCCGAGACGGTGTCCGCCCTGGAGCGGCTCGGCCGCGAGCACAACGCGACGCTGTACATGACGCTCCTGGCCGCATTCGAGCTGCTGCTGGGCCGCTGGAGCGGGCAGACGGACTTCGGCGTCGGCACCCCGGTGGCCGGACGGAACCGGCCCGAGGTCGAGAACCTGATCGGCTTCTTCGTCAACACCGTGGTCATGCGGGCCGACCTGGCGGAGAACCCGACCTTCGCCGATCTCCTCGCCCGGGTCCGCGACGACGCCCTCGGCGCGTACGAGCATCAGGACGTCCCGTTCGAGCGGGTCGTCGACGAGGTCAGCCCCGACCGGGACACCCATCGCACCCCGCTGTTCCAGGCCATGTTCAGTCTGGACGACGACACCGATGACCGCCCGGTCCACCTCGGCGAGGTCACCGGCGGCCGGTTCGAACTCGACGTGGAGGCCGTCAAGTTCGACCTGATCCTCCAGACCGCCCGGCGCCCCGACGGACTGGCCGCGGCGTTCTTCCACCGCTCCGATCTGTGGCGACCGGAGACCGTGCGCCGCTGGGCGGACCAGTACACGCGCCTCCTGGAGTTGGTCCTCGCCCACCCGGACACGCCACTGTCCGACCTGGAGCTGCTGCCGGACGCCGAACGCCGGCAACTCGCCGCATGGGCCGCCCCGCTGCGCTCGTACGACTGCGAGGACCGCCTCCACGAGCGGTTCGAGCGGCACGCCGCCGTCCGGCCGGACGCCGTCGCGGTGGTCGCCGGGGAGGAGCGGCTCGACTACGCCGGCCTGAACCGGCGGGCCAATCAGCTCGCCCACCGGCTGCGCGCCGCCGGGGTTGGCCCCGAGTCGGTGGTCGGGCTCTGTGTCAACCGGGACCTCGACCTGGCCGTCGGAATCCTCGGCATCCTCAAGGCCGGAGGCGCGTACCTGCCGCTGGACCCGGAACACCCGCGGGACAGGCTGGAGTACATGGTCGCCGACGCCGGCCTCCGGCTCGCCGTCGTCTCCCCGGGCCTCGCCGAACAGGTGCCCGTGAATGTCGCTCGACTGCGGCTGGACGACCCGGTGTTGGACGGCCAGCCGGTGGAGGACCCGCCGTCCGCCGGTAGCGCCGACTCACTCGCGTACATCATCTACACCTCCGGATCCACCGGCCGGCCCAAGGGCGTCTGCATCCCGCACCGGCAGGTGGTCCGCCTCCTCGACTCCTGCGAGGACGCCCTCGATCTGCCGGAGGCGGGTGTGTGGAGCCTGTTCCACTCGTACGCCTTCGACTTCTCCGTCTGGGAGCTGTGGGGAGCCCTGACCCGAGGCGGCAGCGTCGTCCTGGTCGACAAGGCCACCGCCCGCGACCCGGAGAGGTTCGCCGCGCTGCTCGGTGCCGAGAGGGTGTCGGTGCTCAGCCAGACGCCCGGCGCGTTCCGCAACCTGCGCGCGGCGCTCGGCGAACGGCGGCTCGGCGACCTTGGCGTGCGGACGGTGGTGCTCGGCGGGGAGAAGCTCGACCTGCCCGAACTCGACGGCTGGCTCGATGGACCCGGCGCCGGTGTGCGGCTGGTCAACATGTACGGCATCACCGAAACCACGGTGCACGTCACCCATCACACCGTGACCGCCGCCGACCTCACCGGCGAGGCCGTCTCGCCGATCGGCCGGGCGCTCGGCGACCTGACGATCCACGTTCTGGACCGTCACATGCGGCCCGTCCCGGCCGGCGTCGTCGGCGAGATGTACGTCGGCGGCGCCGGGGCGGCCCGCGGCTACCTCGGCCGGCCCGGTCTGACGGCCGACCGGCTGGTTCCCGATCCGTTCGGCGACCGGCCGGGTGCCCGGCTCTACCGCACCGGAGACCGGGCCCGGCATCTGTCCGACGGCCGTCTTGAGTACCGGGGCCGCGCCGACGACCAGGTGAAGATCCGCGGACACCGGATCGAGCTGGGCGAGGTGGAGGCGGCGCTGCTGCGCCACCCCGCTGTCGACCAGGCCGCCGTGGTGGCCCACGGTTCCCGCACCGGCGAGTACCGGCTCCACGCGTACCTGGTCGTCGACGGTGAGCCGGCCCGCGACGACCTGCGGCAGTGGCTGCTCGGCCAACTGCCCGAGCCGATGGTGCCGGCCTCGTTCACCGTGCTGACGGCCCTGCCACTGACCGCCAACGGCAAGGTCGACCGCAAGGGGCTGCCGGCCGTCGACGGCGCCACCCTGACCTCCGCCGGACGCCACGTCCCGCCGGCGACCCCCACCGAGCGTGCGCTGGCGGAGGTGTGGTGCGACGCGCTCGGCGTCCAGAGACCCGGCGTCACCGACCGGTTCTTCGACCTCGGCGGTGACTCCATCCTGGCCCTGCGCGTGGTGGGGCTGGCCGAGCGGCGCGGGCTGACCGTGGCGCTGCGCGACGTCTTCGCCCACCAGGCGCTCGGCGAGCTGGCCCGGGCCGTGGACCTGGCCGCCGACCAGCGGGGCACCCCGGGGCACGCCGTGCCCGTGGAGCGGTTCGCCATGGTGGCGCCGGGTGACCGGGACCGGCTGCCCGCCGGGCTGGAGGACGCCTACCCGCTGACCCGGATGCAACAGGGCATGCTCTACGAGCTGCTGGCCGACGCCGGCAAGGGCGCGTACCACAACGTGACCAGCTTCCGGGTCCAGGAACCGGCCGGGTTCGACGCCGAGGTGATGCAGCGTGCCGCCGACGCGGTGGTCCGCCGCTACGAGATCCTGCGCACCGGTTTCGACTGGAGCAGCTACGACGAGCCGCTGCAACTGGTGCACCCGGACGCCGACCTCCCGGTCGGTGTGGACGACCTGCGGGGGCTGGACGACGCCACTCAGGCCGACCGGGTCCGGGGACACCTGAACGCGGAGGCGGGGCGCTGGTTCGAGCTGTCCGTCCCTCCGCTGATCAGGCTGCATGTGCACGTGCTCAACGACGCCGAGTACCGGCTCACCATCACCGACTGCCACGCCGTCCTGGACGGCTGGAGCCTCACCTCCCTCGCCGCCGAGCTGATCGACCGGCACCGGCGGGAGCGCACCGGCGCGGCCGCAGCGCCCGCCGGGCCACCGGTGCCCCGGTTCGCCGAGTACGTGGTACTCGAACGGGAAGCCGTGGCCGACCCGGCAGCGCACGCTTTCTGGGACGCCATGGTGGAGTCGTTCCCGCCGGTACGGCTCCCGCGCTCGGCCGGCGGGGACCAGGCGGACAAGTCCACCTGCGAGGCGCTGAGAAGCTACGGTCACCTGCACGCGGGCATCGACGCTCTCGCCGCCCGCGCCGGGGTGCCCCGCAAGACGGTGCTGTTCACCGCCTACTACCACCTGATGGGGCAACTCGCCGACGGTGACTCCTACTCGACCGGGTTCGCCACCAACGGGCGTCCGGAGCGGGCCGGGTCGGAGGGGATGCGCGGTGTCTTCCTCAACGTGGTGCCGTTCGGCGTGCGTTCCACCGCGACCAGCTGGGTGGACCTGCTGCGTGACGTCTTCACCGCGGAACAGGAGGTCATCCCGCACCGCCGCTTCCCGCTGGCCGAGATGCAGCGCGGCCAGTGGGCCGGTGAGGTGCTCGTCGACACCGCCTTCAACTACGTGCATTTCCACGGCCTGGGCAGCGAGCACAAGCAGGAGATCGAGGAGATAGCCCGCACCAACTTCGGGCTCATGGTGACCACCGGCCCCGGAGGCGTGTCGTTCGAGTCCGATGCCGGCCGCATGTCGCAGAGCGAGGTCGAACGGCTCGCCGACGCGTACTGCGCGCTGCTCACCGCGATGGTCGACGAACCGGAGGGCGTCCCCGGCATCCCGGTCGAGGTGATGGCTCCCCGGTCGGGGGAGAGCGCCGACCAGGTCCGTGACGAGCGCAGTGTGGTGGCAGTCTTCGAGGCCCAGGTGGCCGCACACCCGGACGGGGTGGCGGTTGCCACCGCTGACGGTGAGTTGACGTACGCGCAGCTCAACGCGCGGGTCAACCGCGTCGCCCACCATCTGCGCAGACACGGCGCCGGACCGGAGGCGGTCGTCGGGCTGTGCGCGGAACGCTCCGTCGAGCTCGTCGTGGGCATGCTCGGCATCCTCAAGGCCGGGGCGGCCTACCTGCCCATGGACCCGCGCGATCCGGGCCGCCGTCTGGACCGGCTCATCCGCGACACCGGTGCGGACCTGGTGCTCGCCCAGCCCGCATGGCGCCACGTCGTGCCCGAGCGGGCCGGCACCGTCATCACCCTCGCCGGCGCGAGCTTCGACGGCGAGCCGACGACCGACCCGGACCGCGGCCCGGACACCGACAACCTGGCCTGTGTGCTCTACACCTCGGGCTCCACGGGTCTGCCCAAGGGGATAGCACTGCCGCAACGGGCCATCGTCGACACCCTGGTGGAGCAGCGGGACATCGCCCTCGACTCCGGCGAGACGGTCCTGCACCTGAGCAGTTTCAACTGGGACGCGGCCATCTTCGAGATCTTCGGGCCGCTGCTGACCGGCGGCACCTGTGCCGTCTACCCGGCGGAACCCATCACGCCGGCCGGTATCGTCGCCGCGATCCGCCGGCACGGCGTCACCACGGCATTCCTCACCACCACACTGTTCAACCTCGTGGTGGAGGAGGGACTGGAGGACCTGGGAGGACTGCGCCAGATCTTCTTCGGGGGAGAGGCGGCGTCCCCGACCCATGTTCGCGAACTGCGGACCCGCTGGTCGGACATGCGCATCGCCAACGGTTACGGCCCGGTGGAATGCACCTTCGTCGCCACCACCCACCCGGTGCGCACCGTTCCTGCAGACGCGGTCAGCGTCCCGATCGGCCGCCCGCTGGACCGCACCACCGTCCTGGTACTCGACGACGAGCTCCACCCCGTCCCGGCCGGCGTCGCCGGGGAGCTCTGCATCGGCGGTGACTCCCTCGCCCGCGGCTACGCCGGGCAGGCCGGACTGACCGCGGACCGCTTCGTTCCCGACCCCCGCGGCGGTGGCCGGCGGCTCTACCGCACCGGCGACCGGGGACGTTGGCGGGCGGACGGCACCCTGGAGTTCGGCGGACGTCTCGACGGCCAGGTGAAGATCCGGGGCCGCCGGATCGAGCTCGGGGAGATCGAGGCGGTGCTGTCCTCGCGGCCGGACGTGGCGGTCGCGGCCGCGGTCGCCCGCACCGACGAGCCCGGCGACGCCCGGCTCGTGGCCTACCTGGTTCCGGCGGCCGGCGTCGCCGCGCCCACCGCGGACGAGCTGCGCCGCTGGCTGCGCGACCGCCTCCCGGCCTACCTGGTGCCGACGGCGTTCGTGCCGATGCCCGCACTGCCGGTGACGGCCAACGGCAAGCTCGACCGGGCGGCCCTGCCGGCACCGACCGGGCCCGCCGTCACGGACCGTCCGTACGTGGCGCCGCGCACCGACACCGAAGAGAGGCTGGCCAAGCTCTGGGCCGAGACGCTGCGGCAGAACCGGGTCGGCGTGCACGACGACTTCTTCGAACTCGGCGGCAGCTCGCTCGCCGTCGTCAGGGTCGCCGCCCGAGCCTGCGACCTCGGACTGCCGGTAGGCGTCGCCGACCTCCTGGAGCACCCCACCGTGGCGTCGCTCGCCGCCGCCATCGCCACACGGGAACCAGCCGGCGAAGGAGCCGCGCTGCGCCGGGAAGGCGATGTGCTGGTCGTGCTGCGCGAGGGCACGCAGCGTCCGCTGTTCTGCGTGCACCCGAGCGGCGGCAGCGTCGCCTGGTACCTCCCACTGGCCAAGGCACTCCCGCCCGGGCGGCCCGTGATCGGGCTGCAGGCCCGGGGCATCGACGGCGGCGTCGACGCCCACACGATGCAGGGCCTGGCCGAGGACTACGTGCGGAGGCTGCGCGCCCATCAACCGGAGGGGCCGTACGCCCTGTTCGGCTGGTCGATGGGCGGCAACATCGCCCAGGAGATGGCGATTCAGCTCACCGCGCAGGGCGAGCAGGTCGACACCCTGCTGCTGCTGGAGCCGGCCGTGCCGGACGAGGCCGGGATGTTCGCCGTCACCGAGGCGCTCGAGCTGCTCGACCGCGCGGTCGCCATGCGCGAGGCGATCCGTGAACTCTCCCCGGGCACCCCGGCCCGGCTGAGCCAGGAGCGGGAGCTGGTGACCACGCTGCTCGCCGCCGGCGTCAACAGCGCGGAGGCCGATCTCGGCGCCGACTGGCCGGTGGCGATGTGGACGGCACTGCTGCGCGCCGCCTCCACCTACCGCCCCGATCCGTACTACGGGCCGGTGCACCTGCTGGTCACCGCCGAGGCGGCGGACGCCGGGCCCGGACGCCCGTCCGTGGTCGCGGGCGAGAGCTACCCGGCCTACGAGCGGCGGTGCCGCGAGCTGTTCCCGGAGGGCCTCACCCTCCACCACCTGCCCGGCACCCACCGGAGCATGGTCGCCGATCCCGAGGTCGCGGCCGTTGCCGCCCTCGCCGCCGAGTTGATGGAGCGCACGGCATGACCACCACCGGTCAGGTCACCGACCGTTACCTGCTGGACGACGAGATCGTCGCCGATCCGTTCCCCTACTTCGCGCACCTGCGCACCACCGCACCCGTGCACTGGAGCCCGGTCCACCGGGCCTGGCTGGTCACCGGATACGACGAGGCGACCGCCTGCTTCAGCGACCCCGCGGTGTCGGCCGACCGGATATCCCCGATGCTGGCGCAGACACCGCTGCACCTGCTCAGCCCGGAGGCGTCCCGCGCTTTCGGGATCATGGCCGGCTGGATGGTCTTCGTCGACCCGCCCGAGCACCGCCGACTGCGCAGCGTCTTCCGCGGCGCGTTCGGTCCCCGGCAGATCCGCCGCAACCGGCCGATGGTGCAGGAGGCGGTGGCCCGGCTGACGGCCCGGGCCAGGGACGGCGGCGACGTCACCGATCTGGTGGCCGACTTCGCCCGGCCTCTGCCGGCCACCGTGGCGGCGGCCTGGATGGGGGTACCGGAGCAGGACACCGAACGGTTCCAGCGCTGGGCGATCCAGGTCGGTGACCTGGCCCTCGGTTCGGTGCAGTCGGCGGAGGAGCACGAGAGCTCCCAACAGGCCCTGCTGGATCTCTTCGACTATCTGCGGCGGCTGGTCCGTCGGCGGAGCGACGACCCGCAGGCCGACTTGATCAGCGCGGCGCTGGAGAGCGGTCTGGTCGGTGACTCCGTCAGCGAGGACGAGTTCGTCGCCATGCTCACCCATGTCGCGTTCGCCGGCGGGGAGACCACCAGCAACCTGATCGCCGTCGGGGTGTGGAACCTGCTGCGCCGGCCCGACCAGCTCGATCTGCTGCGCGCCGAGCCCGAGTTGGCGCCCGGCGCCGTGGAGGAGCTGCTGCGTTTCGACGGGCCGTCGAAGATGTCCGTCCGGCAGGCGAAGACCGATCTCTCGCTCGGCGAGCGGCTGTTGCGGGCGGGAGACCGGCTCTACCTGGTCACCGCGGCGGCCAACCGGGACCCGTCCCGGTTCGACCGCCCCGACGAACTGGACCTGCGCCGGCACCCGAATCCCCACCTCGGATTCGGGCAGGGAGCGCACTTCTGCCTGGGAGCACCGCTGGCCCGGCTGGTGGCCGGGGCCGCGCTCACCGACCTCCTGGCCGCCGCGCCGGATCTGGCGCTCACCGGCGCCCCGGCGAACTGGCAGTCCTCGCTCCTCAACCGGAGCCTCCAGTCGCTGCCGGTACGGCTCAAGTAGCGGCTCCCGCACCCCCATACGGGACCGGCCCTCCGGCCGGGCCCCTTCATCCGTCACCGGACATCAGCCGGGACAACCAACCCACCAGCACGAACGAGGAGAACCGACATGTCCGTCGACGAGGACAACCGCAGCTACCGGGTCGTGGTGAACCACGAGGAGCAGTACTCGATCTGGTTCGCCGGGCGCGAGCTGCCGGCCGGCTGGACGGCCACCGGATTCGAGGGGTCCAAGAGCGAGTGCCTGACCCACATCGACGAGGTGTGGACGGACATGCGGCCGCTCAGCCTGCGCCTGCGGATGGCCGCATCCGAGCAGTGACTCGACGGCATCGCGGCGGGTGGCCGGTGTTCGGCCGGGCCACCCGCCGCGATCCACCGGCCGGCGGTGCCGGCAACCCGGCACCCCTGTGCCGAAAGCAACCATGAGAAGAACAGCACACAGAGTGAGGCAGCGGGTAATGAGGGTCTTTTCCCATGGGCGTCTGGAGCGACTCGCCCGCGATCGAGGCATGCCCGAGGAGTACCTGCACGATCTGCGGGTGGTCTCGTCGGTGTTGCCGTTCAAGGTCAACGAGTACGTCGTGGACGAGCTCATCGACTGGTCCGCCGCTCCGGACGACCCGATCTTCCGGCTCACCTTCCCGCATCGCGACATGCTGCCGCCGGACATCTTCGACAGCATGTCGGCGCTGCACCTGGCCGCCGCCTCTCCCGAGGTCATCCGCAAGGCCGCCCGGGAGGTCCATGGCCGGCTCAACCCCAACCCGGGCGCCCAACTGGACACGAACGTACCGACACACGGCGGAGAGCCACTGGGCGGCGTCCAGCACAAGTACGCGGAGACGGTCCTGGTCTTCCCCTCCCAGGGGCAGACCTGCCACTCCTATTGCGGCTACTGCTTCCGCTGGCCCCAGTTCGTGGGCAACGCCGACATCCGGCAGGCCGCATCGGATATCGACCGGGTCGTCTCGTACCTGGCCGCCACCCCGTCGGTCACCGACGTCCTCTTCACCGGCGGTGACCCCATGATCATGAGTTCCACGGTGCTGGAACGGTGGATCGAGCCGCTGCTCGCCCCGGCCCTGGAGCGGATTCGTACGATCCGCTTCGGCACCAAGGCGCTCTCCTACTGGCCGGCCCGCTTCACCACGGACCGTGACGCCGACGATGTGCTGCGGCTGTTCGACCGTGCGGTGGCCCGCGGCCGGCACGTGGCCGTGATGGCCCACTTCTCCCACCCGCGCGAGCTGGAGAGCCCGGCGGTGCGGGAAGCGATCCGCCGCATACGCGCCACCGGTGCCGTCATCCGGGCCCAGGCACCGCTCATCGCCCACGTCAACGACCGCCCCGAGGACTGGGCCACGCTCTGGCAGAAACTGGTCGAACTCGGGGTGGTGCCCTACTACATGTTCGTCGAACGCGACACGGGCGCCCGCAGCTACTTCGGTCTGCCCCTGACCCGGGCGGTGCAGATCTACACGGACGCCATCCGGAGTGTGTCCGGCCTGGCCCGTACCGCCCGGGGACCCGTGATGTCGGCCGCCCCCGGCAAGGTGCTCATCGACGGCGTCGCCGACATCTGCGGCACCGAGGTGTTCACCCTGCGGATGCTGCAGGCCCGCGATGCCCGCCTGGTGGGCCGGCAGTTCCTGGCGCACCACGACCCGACAGCCGAATGGCTGGACGACCTGCGGCCCGCGCTCGGCTCGTGGTGGCCGCAATGAGGCGCGCCTCCGTTCCATCCCCGTGGCGCCGGACCCGGCCGGAGCCCCAACCCCCGCACGACTTGGAGGACATGATGGGGCCGACCGGCACCGACGCCGCCCGCACGGAGAGCGGCAGACCACCGAGCCTGTGGCGCAACCGTGAGTTCAATCTGCTCTGGGCCGGCCAGTGCCTCTCCGACCTGGGCAGCGCCATGGCCAATCTGGCCCTGCCCCTGCTCGTACTCCACTTGACCGGATCCCCGGCACAAGCAGGTCTCGTCGGCACCACCGGCCTGCTGGTCACCCTGGTCTGCCGGCTCCCCGCCGGCGTCCTCGCCGACCGCCTCGACCGGCGCCGGCTGATGATCGTCTGCGATGTACTGCGCATCGCCGCGTACACCGTCCTCGGATGCGCGGTCGTGGCGGGTACGGCGAGTCTCGTGATGGTGCTGGTCGTCGTGATCGCCGGAGCCGCGGCCAACGCCCTGTTCAGCACCGCCGAGCATGCCGCGATACGCAACCTGGTCCACTCCGACCAGCTCTCCACCGCGGTCGCCCGTAACGAGGCACGGTCCTACGGCACTTCGCTGGCCGGACCGCCCATCGGGGGACTGCTGTTCGGACTGGGCAGGTCACTGCCGTTCCTCGGCAACGCCCTCAGTCACCTCCTGTCGCTGGTGGCCGTCCTGCTCATCCGCCGGCCACTGCAGCAACCCCGGCAGGAGCCGCCCACGTCGGGCGGCGCGGCGGGGCTCGAGGGCGTGCGGTTCGTGCTGGGCAACCCGTTCCTGCGCGCCCTGCTGATGATCGCGGCCCCGCTCAACATGGCCTTCACCGGCATGATCTTCGCGATCGTCGTCTCCTTGCAGCGCTCCGGCACCTCCTCGTTCCTGGTGGGCCTGGCGAGCATGATCTTCGGCCTGGGAGGGTTCCTGGGCGCCTTCGCCGCCCCGGTCATCCAGAAGTGGCTGCGTCTGCCGCGACTCATCCTGGTACTGGCGTGGGCCACCGCCGCACTGATAGCGGTCAGCGCCCTGTTCTCCACCAGCGTGCTGGCCGCGGTACCGCTGGCCGCCGCGGTCTTCCTCGGCCCCACCTGCAACGCCGCCCTCTTCGGATACCAGGCGGCCATCACCCCGGACCACCTCCAGGGCCGAGTCGTCAGCGTGATCTTCCTGGCCGCCACCTCGGCGGCAGCCCTCGCACCCGGGCTGGCCGGCCTGCTCCTGGCGCACTTCTCCAGCGGGTCGGCGATGCTCGTCTTCTCCCTGCTCGTGGCCATCGCCGCGGTCACCGCCACCTTCAGCAGCGGGATCAGGTCGATGTCCACCACGCCGTGAGGCGCGGTCCCGCGACAACACCCGGTCTTCGCCGAATTCCCCTGCCCTTCCTGCGCACCGCGGGGACCCGCCGTACGAAGCGTGCCTGCACCGCCGCCGGCCACCGCGCCCACGGCGGCCCGACCTCCTGCCTTCCGAATGGAGCCCCATGAACACCGTCACGCCCGACCGAGCCGCCGAAGGCGGTACCACCGGCCGGACCGCGACACCGCGCCACTACCTGATGTGCGCTCCGACCCACTTCACGGTCAGCTACGCCATCAACCCCTGGATGGATCCCTCGAAGCCGGTCGACACCGCGCTCGCTCTTTTCCAGTGGGAACGGCTGCGCGCTCTCTACGAACGCCTGGGCCACCGCGTGGACCTGATCGAACCCGTCGCCGACCTGCCCGACATGGTCTACGCGGCCAACGGCGCCACCGTCATCGACGGCAAGGTACTCGGCGCGCGGTTCCGCAACGCCGAGCGAGCGGCGGAAGGTTCGGCGTACCTGGACTGGTTCCGGTCCGCCGGCTACACCGCGGTGCACGACCCCGAGCAGGTGAACGAGGGGGAGGGCGACTTCCTCCTCACCGACAGCTTCATCCTCGCCGGACAGGGCTTCCGCACCAGCCCGGAGGCCCATACCGAGGCCCAGAAGTTCTTCGGCAGACCGGTCATCGGCCTCGAACTCGTCGACCCCGCCTACTACCACCTGGACACGGCACTGTCCGTGCTCGACGGCGACGAGATCATGTACTACCCGGAGGCGTTCTCGGCGGACAGCAGGGCCGAGCTGAAGCGACTCTTCCCGGACGCGGTCCTGGCCACGGCCGAGGACGCCTCGGTCCTGGGCCTCAACGCGGTCAGTGACGGACGGCATGTGGTCCTGCCGCAGGCCGCGACCCACCTGGCCGAGCGGCTGTCGGCCCGCGGCTTCGAGCCCCTGGGAGTGGATCTGTCGGAACTCCTCAAGGGCGGCGGAAGCGTCAAGTGCTGCACCCTGACGCTGCGGGGGTGACCTGACCCGGGCATCCGGCCGAGTGTCTGCTCCACCTCCCCGGCGGCCCGGGCCGGTGGCGGCCTCCCGCCGCACCGTCCCGGGGCCGGGTGAGTCCTCGTCACTCGGTGGAGCGGCGGGGGGAATCGACGGAGGCCCCGAAGCCACCGGGAGAGCCATCGATCTCGGCCAACGCTGCCAGCGCGACGCGCAGTTGGGTACGCGAATCGATCCCGAGCTTCGCGTACGCGTGCAGCAGATGGTTGTCGACCGTCCGGATCGACACCATCAGCCGGCTCGCGATCTCCTGGCTCGCGAGGCCCTCCGCCGCCAGCGCGGCGATCTCGGACTCCCGGCGCGTCAGCGGGCGGACCACACCGACGCCCAGCGCCGGGGTCCGTGCACCGCCACACCGAGCGAGCGACTGCCCGGCCAGGATCGCCGCCGCGGCGGCCGAGCGGGTGTCTCCCTCCCGTTCAGCGGCTCGCGACGCCTCACGCGCGGTCTCGGCGGCCAGCAGATCCGCACCGGCCGACCGGCACAGCTCCGCCGCGTCACGCAACAACCGCGCCGAACCCGCCGCCTGAGCAGCGGCGGCGGCCGCCCGCGCCCGTGCCAGGGCGCTGTCACTGATCCGGGCCAGTTCGCCCAGGCGCTCGTGCACCCCGGCAGCCCCTCCCAGCCGGGCGACATCGCTGAGCAGCCAGCCTTCGTAGGCGTACATGCCCACTTCACCGGCCCGCACCGCCGCGTCCGTCAGCAGCCTCCTGGCGCGTGTGAGGTCTCCCTCCGCCGCCGCGGCCCAGGCAGCGGCCAGCTCCATGGAGAAGGTCGCCGACTGCTGCTGGTCCGCCGGTGCCCGGCCGATGGCCTCGAACATCGCCCGCGCGTCCGCGGCCGACCCCGCCTGGGCGTGCACCACGGCCATTCCGGCACAACTGATCACCAGCGGTCGGGGGTAGTTGTTCGCCCTGGCGAGCGAAATGGCCTCGCCGTACCAGTCGCGAGCCCTTTCCAGCCGTCCGGCCATCAGCTCGCACCGCCCCAGGTGGGCGGCGATCCATGCCTGGAGGTAGACCGCCTGGGCGCCCACCGCGCCGGTGTACGCCTCTTCGCCCACGGCCCGCGCCTCGTCCGGGCGGCCCGCCTCGGTGAGGGCGACCACCCGGTAGATGGCGGGCCCGCTGCAGTGCGCGGACGGGTCGGATCGGCCGCCCTCACCTGCGGCGTCCGTCATCTCCTCGTGGACCCGCCTGCTCAGCTCCACCGCTTCGCGGGTCCGTCCCAGATACGCGAGGGCGAGCGACTTCTGCAACTGGCCCCACATTCGCAGCCGCGGGACCTGCACCTGTTCGGCGTCCTCGAGCAGCGGCAGCACCCGGCGTATGTCGCCGCAGTACATGAGGTAGCCGGCCTCATTGATCCGCAGGACCCGGCGGGCGCCCGGGCCGAGTCCGGCACCGGCGGACGTGTTCACCTCGAAGGTGCGCTGCGCGTCCCCGAATCCCCAGAAGAGGTTCTGGGTGCGTTCCATGACCGCGGTCAGCAACTCCGTGTCCCCGACCGCCTTTTCCTGTGCCCTGGCCAGACAGTGCTCGGCTCGCTCCCAGTCACCGGTGTGGTGGTAGGCCTCCCCGCGCATGAGCCACACGCTGAAGGGAGCCGACGCGCCGTCGGACACCGAGCCCTGGGACGGGCCCGAGAGAAGCTCGAGTACGGTGGGGTAGTCGCGTACGTGGCGGGCCATGGCAGCGGCGGACATCAGCAATTCGGGGTCGACCGGGAGACCAGCGGCCAACTGCCAGGACGCCAGCCTCAACGCGTCCTCACGGCGGCGCACTCCGTGGGATCGCAGCGTCTCGACCTGCGCGGTGTAGATGGCCTGGCGCCGCCCCGGTGGGATGCGCCCGCGCAGCACATCGCCGTACAGGGGATGGACCAGCGTGCAGTACGTCCGCCTGCCCGTGGCATGGATCTGGATCAGCCCATGCCTCTCCAGCCATTCGACGTCACCGGGATCGGTGCCCACCGAGCGCAATGCGCCCAGGGGGACCGGCTCGCAGAGCGCCACCAGTTCCATGATGTCCTCGCGAGGACCGGACAGCCCATCGAGGCGCCGGCGGATGATCGACGACAGCCGTTTCGTCCCGCCGGGGCGGCCGTTGAGATGCCACAGACCGTCGCCGAGTGTCAGGGTGCCGTCGCCGACAGCACCGCTGACCAGCTCGTAGAGAAAGAGCGCGTTCCCCCGGGACGAGCCCACCAGGGTCTCGAGAGCGGCGTGCTCGATCGGGTGCCTGAGGCAGCGGCGCAGAAGGTTCCGCACCTGTGCGCGGGTGAAGGGGTGCACGGCGATACGGCGGGTGGAGTCGCTGCGGTCGATCGATTCGACCGCGTCGGACGGCGGTGCGCCGTCACGGACCGTGGCGATGAGGAAGACGGCCCGGGCCCACAGCAGATGGCCGAGCAGGACGGCCGACGCGCTGTCCAGCAGATGCAGGTCGTCGACAAGGAGCACGGCACGCCGGCCGGCTCTCTGCGAGCCGTCGTTGCGTCCCGGGTACAGCCCGAAGGTCTGGGCCGCGGCCTGGAACGCGGTGACCGCGTCGTCCGAGACGGCGTCCGAAGGCAGCAGGTGTGCCAGCGCCCCGAGCGGCAAGGTGGCCGCTGAGGCGGTGGCGACGGCTCGCTCGACCCGGTGGCCGTTCCGCGCGGCCAGACTCAGGCACTCCTCGGCGATGCGGCTCTTGCCCACTCCTGCCTCTCCGTGAATGAGCACGGCGGTGGTGGCGGGACTCTCCAGACAGGCTGCGAAAGCGTCGAGTTCGGCCTGCCTGGCGGTGAAGGGCCACCGTTGGCGCACGGGGGACGCCGGTCCCGAGGAGGGGCCGGACGGGAGATCCGGCCGCCCGACGGGAAGGGCAGAGAACCGGTTGGACTTCACGCACTACTCCCTATCGTCCGGACACACGATCCGGAGAAGCTGACGATGCGGCCCGGAGACCACTGCCAGCATGGACGTTCGATCGCCCACCGCGCATGAGTCGTGCCTACTCATACCCGCGGCCGATGGGCGGCCGACGACGTTCCACAGGCTGCCTCCTCCGGTCCCGCGGACCGTCCACGCGCCTGTCATGGGGCACGGGTTCGGGGCACAGGGCCTGACCCAGCACCCGGCGATCGCGAACGCCGACCTTCGCATAGACGCGGTGCAGGTGATTGCCCACCGTGCGCACCGACAGGGCGAGCTGGTCCGCGATCTGCGCGTTGCCCAGGCCTCTCGCCGCCAGCAGCGCGATCTCCATCTCCCGATCGGTCAGATTGTCCCGGACACCCTGCGGTGCCAGCCCGGGCGTACGGGCCCCGCACAGGGGCGCGAGCCGCTCGGCCCGGGCTCGGCAGGAGGCCGCCTTCCGCTGTGATCCGGCGCGGCCGTGGGCTCCGGCCGCCGCCGTCCATGTCTCGGCCGCCATCAGCCGCGCGCCCATGACGTCCGCTTCCTCGGCACACCGCTCCAGCTCGGCGCCGGCGTGCGCGGCCAGCGCCCCGGCCGTACGGGCACGGAGTGCGATCAAGGGGTTCGGACAGCGGATCGCGAGTTCGGTCAGCTGCGGGTGGACGCCGTGGGCGTCACCCAAGCGGGCGACGTCGTACAGGAGATGGGACGCGAGGACCACCAGCCCGGTCCGGAGGGCTGTCCGCGCACCGTCGCTCAGCAGTTCGCGCGCATCGCCGTAGCGTCCCAGGGCAGCGGCCCGCCATGCTTCGACGAGCCGGCATTCGGGACGTCGGCCGTGGTCGGGGAGCATCCGGTCGGCCTCGGCCCAGGCGTCGTCCGAAGCGGCCCGGTCACCGGTCACGGCGCAGACGAGAGCCCGCCCTGCCTGCCCCCACCAGAGACCGGACAGGAAGCCCTGGTCCCGTGAGGTGGAGACGACCGAGGCGAACCAGTAGCGCGCCCGGGGCATGTCGCCCTGGAGGTAGGCGATCCAGGCGAGGTCCGTGGCGGCACGGATCTGGGCCGTCCCCGCCCGCGTGTCCACCGCATGGTCGTACGCCTGGTGGGCCAGGTCCTCCGCCTCGTCGAGCCGCCCGGCCTCCGCGAGTGTCCGGGCCCGGGCGCTTCGCAGCATGGCGGGGTGTGCCACGCTGGCCGCACGGGCGCAGTCGGGCCGGTCGGCGTGCTGATCGGCGGCGGCCAGGGCGTCCTCCGGGCGCCCGGACTCGGACAGGCAGTAGACGCTCGGAACGGCGGCCATCAGCGCCGACCGGCTACTTCCGTCCGCCACCTCCTCCAGGAGCGTGTGTGCCCGGCCGACGTCACCGACGAGGGTCCACAGGGCTGCTTCGTTGGCCTTGAGCACGGCGGCGCTGTCGCCGTGAGGCGCACCCTTGAGCTCCCGATGGTTGACGGCGAAGGCCTCGTCGATCCGCAGGAGGCCCTGGGCCAGATTCTGGGTGCGCAGCACCACGCCGAGGAGTCGCTCGTCGGGTGTGGTGGCCAGCTCCAGCGCGCGCGCCAACGCGTCCTCCGCCTGCTGGGGGCAGCCGCACGCGTGCTGGAACTCGCCGAGCAGCAGGTACGACTGCGCGTCGGGCCGGACGTCGACCAGGGCGGTGACGAGGCGCAGCGCGGCCCGGAAGTCGTGTGCGTCGCGGGCGAGTTGGACGGCCTGCAGGAGGTCCTCCGGGGGGACCCCGACCGCGGCGTCGAGTCGCCAGAGCGTCGACCGCAGCAGCTCCGCACCGGCCGGACCGTCGCCGCTGGGGACGGCGGCAAGCTCGGCTCGCGCCAGCAGCATCGTGCGCTTGCGGTGCAACGTGGCGGTGGTGCGCAGCACTTCGCCGTACAGCGGGTCGGTCAGGTCGGCCAGCGCCTGCGGGCCTTCCCCCTGGATACGCAGCAGTCCGGCTTCCCGCAGTGTGTCGAGCACGTCCGGCGGGAAAAGCGCCGGCCGGTCCGGCCCGCACAGGGAGAGATGCTCCAGCACGGCGTGGCTCGGGGGCGCGAGTGTCGCCAGGCGGAACCGGACGAGTTCCACGAGGCGCGGCGGCGGAGCGAGCGGGGTGGTGATCCGCCACAGGCCGGTCTCGCGTACCAACTGCTGCCCGTTCAGCGCTCCGCCGACAAGTTCCCTGAGGTAGAGGGGCCTTCCTCCGCTGACACGGTGGAGCTGTCGTGCGGTGCGCCGTTCCACCGGGCCGTCGAGGACGCGTTCGAGCAGGGTCTGTACCGCTGTCCAGGGGAGGGGTTCCAGAGGTACGGGGTTCAGGTCCTGGGCGAGGTGGGCGCCGGCGGACTCCTGTCGGCTCTCCGGTGTGGCCGTGGCGATGAGCAGGAACTCACCTGCCGCCAGGAGCGGTTGGAGAAGCCCGACGGACTCGTCGTCCAGCAGGTGGATGTCGTCCACGAAGAGCACCGGCCGCCGCCCACGGCTCTGGGCCGTCCGGAGCCGGTCGGTGCGGAGTGTGAGGCGGCCGTGCGGGCCCGGAGAGAGCAATGGAGCCAGCGCACCGAGCGCCACGGAGCGTGAGGCGTGGGTCGCCGCGGCCCGGATGACCGGGTGTCCGAGCTTCCGGGCCGATTCCCACACCTCGTGCCCGAGTCGGGTGGCACCGGCACCGGCCGGGCCGCGGATGATGACGCCGCGACCGCCGGGAGCGGTCAGGAGGTCTGTGGCGTCTGCCAGTTCGGCCGTCCTGCCGATGAGCGGCCACGGCGGTGCGAGGGGGGATGTGTTCATGTGCTTCTCCAGGGAGCGGCATGGGTGCGCGACGGGTGAGATGCGTGTCGCGTGCCGTCCGGCGTGCGTGAGGGGTGGCGAGAGATGGTGCGCAGAGCGGCGCTGGGTGCTGAGAACAGAGATCCTCAGCGTTCGACCCAGGCGTGTGGCGCGGAGACCGCTGCGGCGGTCGGTGGCGGGAAGGGGCCGGGTCCGGAAGCCGGATAAGGGGCTAGATCCAGCCGATCGCGAAGCGGAAGGCGATCGACTGGAGAGCGGGCGCACGCCAGGGGCGGGTCGCCGCGAGGTGTCCCCGTGTGTCCGCTGCCAGGTGGAGGCTCGAGCACACGGACATGATCAGCTCCTCTGCACCATGGTGGCTCAGTGGTCCAGCCACTGGATGGTCGATTCCAGTCATTCACACACGTGCGCAAGGCGTCAAGATTGCGGATGCGAGGACATGGTGCCGCAGAGTTTGTTGATTGTTTGAGCATCAGGTGCGATCTCTCCGCTCAAACCGGTGCGTGGCGCAGGCGAGTTGGATGAGCAGGTGCGGAGGTCTCTTCCTTCGCGCCATGAAGGCGAGGGCGTTTGCGGCGGGCAAGCCGGACGAAGGGCTTCTCGATCGCAGGGCAACGCGGTGCCGCCGCCTCGGCTGGGCCTGGCCGGATGGCGCTGGACGTCTCCACAGGTCGTGCTGAGAAGATCGGTGGCGTACGGTCCGAGCCACCAGGACGTCGTGGCCGGCCGGTGGAACGAAGGAATGAGGACAGAGGTGTCAGTGGAACCGATCTCCCGGGAATCCGCGGTCGACCAGCTCGAGCGACGTCTGCAGGAGGACATACTCGGAGGCCGGTACGCCGTGGGCACCCTCCTTCCTCCGGAACGTGAACTGGCCGCCCGGTACGGCGTGAACCGCAACACGCTCAAGCACGCGTTCGTACGACTCGTCCAGGTCGGTCTCGTGGAGACCCGCCACGGTGTGGGCACGCGAGTCCGGGATTTTCACCGGCTGGGCAGTGCGGATCTGCTTCCGGCCCTCGTCGTCGCGTATCCGGCATGGCTGGCCGAGGTCTTCGAGGTCCGGCAGAGCGTGGGTGCGCTGATCGCGGTCCGGGCGGCGACGGAGTCCTCCCCGGAGGATCACGCGGCTCTGCGCCGGCAGGTGAAGGCGGTCGGTGAGGCGCAGTCCGTGGACGACACACAGCTCGCCGACGCGGAGTTCCACCGCCTGCTCGCCGTGGCCTCCCGCAACCGGGTCTACACCCTGCTGACGAACACGCTGCTCAACGCGTACCTGCCGTTGCGCGCTGCGCTCTCGGAGCCGTTCCGGGACGCGAAGGTGGCTGCGGCACGGCTGGAGCCTCTCGCGGAGGCGGTGTGCGCACGCGACACGGCGGCCGCTCGTGAAGCGTCGGAGGCGTATATGGCGGAGACGGAACGCTTGATGACTGCGGGACTGACGGCGGCGTCATGAGCGTGTTTTCTCGCGGCAGTCGGGGGTCCCTGCCCGTAGGCCGTCACGGCCCAGGCCGCTCCCGAAATCTGCAGGATTCTGGGAACCCCGCGTGAGCGACAGGCAATTCGTAGAGCAACTCTGTGCCAGGCCGGGCATGTACGGTTTGAACGGCACCTACCACCCAACCGCCATGCTTCTTATGGGATTCGACCTGGCCAGGGACGGTGCCCTGCTGCGGGGCTTCAGGGAGTGGTTGACCGTACGCAAGGGTGAACCCTCCAGCCTCGTTTGGTACGCGCTCGTGTTTCAGGAAGCACTCCCTGGCGTCAGCCTCCTGAACTGGGGACGTCTGGAGCCAGAGCAGGATCTGCGGGCTGTGGATCACCTCTTCTCGCTCGTCCTCGAATTCTTGGACGTGCGGGATGATGCTGATGTGTTGGCCCGGATGTACATGGAATACCACGGCCTGCACGCGCTGAATGGGACGGCGGATCAGGGGAGTCGGAATCCCTGACTCCCAGCAGCCCCGCCCGGGACGGAACGGCGCAGCTGTGCCTCGGCGACGTGATGGTCGGGGACCTCGATACTGCTGCGTGCCCAGGTGCCTGCGACGAGGACCTCGCCGAGGAGTCGAACATCGACATGGCCTGACACGCCCACGCGCGCCACTACGTACTGGTCGATCTGATCCGCACGCCGGTGCAGATACCCTCCGTGCCCGGCCAACCAGCCCCGGCCATCGCCTCCCTGACATCACGCCACTCCGCCGGCCGGCGCACCCCAATCAGTGCTGTGTGTTCGGGCGGGGCTGCCCTCCACGATGTACCGTGCCGAGCGCAGTTTGCTCGGGTGGTCGTCGTTCAGCAGTCTGGTGGTGATAAGAATTGCTTGGATGATGCTGACGCCTTTGTCTTTCAGATGCTGCTGGACGGTGTCCATATCGATGTTCGCGTCCAGTAGTTGTCTGCATTCATCGATCTGATCGCCGATCTGTTGCGCGCGTTCAAGGGTCAGCCCTTGTATGTTGGCGAGGAGCTCTTCCGCGGTGTCGCTTGGCATGTCCGGGATTCTCTCAGGAGCTTGCAGCCGCTCACAGAGGATATTGCTCCCGGCCCGCCCGGCTGCGCGCCCGGCGGTGCTCATCGGGCCGCGCCCCAGTCTCCCGGGCTGTAGGAGCACGCCCGGGGTTCCCTTGATCGTGTTGGTCTGGTCGGGGCGGTCACCGGACCCAGACGCCGGCTCAGGCTCGGGGAGTGGCTTTTCGCACGGCCGCGTGGACGGAGCGGGCCAGGCGGGCTCCCCAGAGGGAGCGTGGCCCGGCGAATGCGTGGATCTCGTCTCCGGGCTTCGGGATTCGGGCGGCGATGCACACGGCATCGGTCGGGGTGCCGGAGCAGTCGTGTCCCAGATCGAGGAGGGCCTGGACCTTCGCTTCGGTGGCCGTGGCTACGGCGTTGACCAGTGCCGCGTCGGACAGTGCCACGGGAACGGCGGCGACGATGTTGATGGTCCCCGGCCCCACCGGGGTTCTGGCGCCTTCGTCCGGCGCGGCGGCCCAGCCCCGTACCGAGATGCCGGAGGTGGCAACGGCCTCCACGCCCCCGTCCCGTGCGAGGCCGGGACGGGAGACGTCCGCGGCGGTCATCAGTCCGACGCCCGCGCCCTGCATTCCCGCGGCAGAAGCAAGGTCCGCGAGGTGACGGTCCGGATCCGTGCGCCGATAGCCGTGCGCGACCTGGGCGTTGAGGACCCAGTGCCGCTCCCCGATTCCGCCGCCGAGGACCGCGCTGCTGATCATGCGCCAGCCCTCGCCCGCTCGCCACAGCACGGCGTGCAGTTCCCGGCCGTCCTCGGATCGGGTCAGCCACTGGATGGGCAGCAGCCCGACGACGGTGCGGGCGGACGGAACGACGGCGGTCACCGGGGCGGAACTCCTCGCGGATGGGGATCCCGCTGATCGTACGTTTCCTCCGCACTCTCCTTCTCACCCGGTGGATCCCAAGGGGGCCGCTCGTCGGCGTCCCGGCCGTCCATTCCCGCCGCTCCCGCTCGCCTGCGGATCCTCTGCCTGAGGACACCGACCTCATTCCGCAAGAGATCGGCTAGCGCGTCCCCTGCGCGTCCGTGACCGTGACCGTGAAGGCAGCGGGTCCCAGGGTGAGCACGCCGTCGGAAAGCGGTGCACAGCGCACACCGCCCTTACCCATCAAAGCCCGCTGCGCGCCTGCTCCGATCGTGGCGTTCATCCAGGCACACGGCCGCGCCGCGCTGTTCACCGCCAGCAGGACCGGGCCGCTGCCGCTGTCCAAGGAGATCGTCGAACCCACGTACGCATCGATTTCCACTCCTCGTAGGAGCACGTTCCGACGGGTCTGCCGAAGGTCGACTGCCGCATTGATATGTGTGGGAAGGTTCTCCACCGCCATGAGGGTAATGGCGGCGCGGCGGTGCGCCGGATGACCGAAGTACCGGTCGCCGACGATCCCCAGATTCCGTCGTACTTCGACTGTCTCGACCAGCTCGTCTTCAATCGCCGCAGCCGGGCCGTCGGCAGGTCGCCCCATATAGCGATGGACTGGTGACAGCAGGAGCTGAATCACTTCCACCATGGACATACGTTCACTCTACGGCGGGTCGACAGACGCTGGCAGGAGCGGACGCGGAACTGAGCGCCCCGGGCGTGGTCGCCGCTCGATCCGCCGGTCTGTCCTGATCCGGGAGGTCAGCGGTCGGTCGAGGCGAGCTGCTGCGGGGTGTACCGTGCGCCGCTGACGGTGTCCGGCCGGACGGCCTCGTCCAGGGAGGACAGTTCCTCGGCGGTCAGTTCGATGTCCTGCGCGGCGGCGTTCTCCTCGAGGAAGCTGCGGCGCTTCGTTCCCGGGATCGCCACGGCACCCTGTGCGCTCACCCAGGCCAACGCCACCTGGGCCGGCGTGGCACCACGTCGCTCGGCGATGGCACGTACGTGGTCGACCAGCGCGAGGTTGGCCGCGATGTTCTCCGGCGAGAAGCGGGGGAGTCCTCGGCGCGAGTCGTCGGGAGCCAGGTCGTCCACGCTGCGGATGGAGCCGGACAGGAATCCGCGGCCGATGGGCGAGTACGCGACGGTCCCGATGCCGAGTTCGTCCAGGACGGCCTTGGTCCCGTTGTCCAGCAGGTCGCGGCTGAAGAGCGACATCTCCGACTGCACGGCCGTCAGCGGGTGCACCGCGTGGGCGCGCCGGATCGTCGCGGCGGACACTTCCGACAGGCCGATGTAACGCACCTTGCCGGCCGCGACGAGTTCTGCCATGCCGCCCACGGTCTCTTCGACAGGGGTGTCGGGGTCCAGCCGGTGCATGTAGTAGAGGTCGATCACGTCGGTGCCCAGGTGGCGCAGCGACCGTTCGACGGCGCGGCGGATGTGTTCGGGCCGGCCGTCCAGCGGTCCGGGTGCACCGTCGTCGGTGAAGTCGAGGCCGAACTTCGTGGCAAGGACGATTTCGTCGCGGCGATGGCCGAGCGCGCGACGCAGGAGTCGTTCGTTCTCGAACGGGCCGTAGGACTCCGCCGTGTCGAAGAGGGTGATCCCGAGGTCCACGGCGTGATTGAGCGTGGCGACGGAATCCGCCTCGTCATGACTGGCGCCGTACACCCCGCTCATGCTCATGGCGCCGAATCCCTGAGCGGACACGGTCAGTCCCTGACTGCCCAGTTCAACTGTCTTCATCGCTTGTCTCCCACATGACCTGTGTCGCACAGCGCTGCTTGGAGCTCGCCCTCGGTTTGCCTGATGCCACGGAGCATGTGACAAGGGCCCCGGGGCCGGAAGTCCCGGCCGGCCCGGCACATGCACTGTACACAGCGCTTTATTGAACGCTAAATCATTACTGGCGTAGTCCGGGTCTCCTCCATCACCCCCGCCCGGCAATCCGTCATGTGCCCGGTTCGCAGGCGCGTCTCCTCTCCGAGGGCCGCTCCGGGGAGAGGACACATGCCCGTCCGGCCACGCGGAATGTGACGTGGATCCCAGCTTGGCGTGCGGTGTCACAACCGCGGCACGGGCCCTGTCCTACGTGTGGTGAGTCGGCGTCGTCGACGCTGCCTCGCCATGACACATCGGTCGTCGGTAGTGGCGGCCACCGACCCGCCCCGGTGCCGCACAGGCCCATGCTGTGAGAAGGCTGCAATGAGTGATCCGGCCACCCAGCCCACCGCCCTGTCCGCAATCAGCGAGCTCGACCAGCTTCCCGACCGTGACTCCGAGGAGACCGCCGAGTGGCAGGCCTCCCTCGATGCCGTCGTGGAAAGCGCGGGGCCGGAGCGCGCGGCGTACCTGATGCGACGGGTGTACGAGCACGCGACCAGATCCGGGATCGTTCTGCCGGGCCTGGTGTCGTCGGACTACATCAACACCATCCCTGTGGCGGCGCAGCCGGACTTTCCCGGCGATCTTGCGATGGAGTCCCGGATCACCGCCGTGAACCGGTGGAACGCCGCAGCGATGGTCTCCCGCGGCTCCCGTCTGGGCCTGGGCGGCCACATCTCGACGTATGCCTCGGCGGCCTGGCTCTACGAGATCGGGTTCAACCACTTCTTCAGAGGCAAGGACGGCGACGGTTCCGGCGACCAGCTGTTTCTGCAAGGCCATGCCACGCCGGGCATCTACGCCCGCCTGTTTCTGGAAGGTCGCCTGAGCGAGAAGCAGTTGGACGCCTTCCGGCGTGAGGCGGACGGCCACGGGCTGCCGTCCTACCCCCACCCCCGGCGGCTGCCGTGGCTGTGGGAGTTTCCGACGGTATCCATGGGGCTGGGCCCGCTCGGCGCGATCTACCAGGCGCGATTCAACCGCTACCTTCAGGCCCGGGGTATCAAGGACACCTCCGGGTCTCGTGTGTGGGCCTTTCTCGGGGACGGGGAGATGGACGAGCCCGAGTCGATGGCAGCTCTCGCTCTCGCCGCACGCGAACGGCTGGACAACCTCACTTTCGTCGTCAACTGCAACCTCCAGCGGCTGGACGGACCGGTCCGCTCCAACTCCAAGATCGTCCAGGAGTTGGAGGCCCGGTTCCGCGGCGCGGGCTGGAACGTGATCAAGTCCTTGTGGGGCGAGACCTGGGACCCGGTGTTCCAGCAGGAGACCACAGGTGCCCTGGTACGGCGCCTGGGCGAGGTACCCGATGCGCAGATGCAGACCTACGCCACGAGAGACGCGGCCTACATCCGTAAGAACTTCTTCACAGGGGACGCGCTGTCCGGTGTGGCCGCAGGACTCGGCGACGCGCAGTTGACGGAGATGTTCGCCACCTCGCGCGGCGGGCACGAACCGCTCAAGGTCCATGCCGCCTACAGGGCCGCAGTGGAGCACAAGGGCGCGCCGACGGTGATCCTCGCGCAGACGGTGAAGGGATACACACTCGGCCCGGCGTTCGAGGCGCGGAACGCGAACCACCAGATGAAGAAGCTGACGATGGAGCAGTTCCGGCAGATGAGAGACCGACTGGAACTTCCCATCCCCGACGGTGCGTTCAGCGGCGACATCGTGCCCTACTTCCATCCCGGCGAGAACTCGCCGGAGGTGCGCTATGTGCGTGATCGGCGGACCGCTCTGGGCGGGCCCGCTCCGGTGCGCCGGGTGGTGGCCAAACCCCTGCCGCAACCGGCGGAGCGGCCCTTCGAATCCCTTAAGAAGGGCTTCGGCAACCAGGAGGTGGCCACCACCATGGCTCTCGTGCGCCTGGTGAAGGACCTGATGCGCGGCGAGGAGACCGGCGCCCGGTGGGTGCCGATCATTCCCGACGAGGCCCGCACCTTCGGTATGGAATCGCTGTTCCCGTCCGCCGGCATCTACTCACCCGACGGGCAGACCTATGACCCGGTCGACGCCGACCAGTTGCTGTACTACAAGGAGGCACGCGACGGCCAGCTGATCGACGAGGGCATCACCGAGGCCGGCTCCATGGCCGAGTTCGCCGCCGCGGCGACCGCGTACGCCACACACGGCGAGCCGATGATCCCGTTCTACATCTTCTACGCCATGTTCGGGTTCCAGCGCACCGGCGACCAGTTCTGGGCGCTCGCCGACCAGATGGGCCGCGGATTCGCCGTCGGGGCGACGGCTGGGCGCACCACGATGACCGGTGAGGGTCTGCAGCACGCCGACGGGCACTCCCACCTGCTGGCCGCGACGAATCCGGCGGCGATCAGCTACGACCCTGCCTTCGCCTACGAGATAGCGGTGATCGTCCGAGAAGGGCTGCGCCGCATGTACGGCGAGCAGCCGGAGAGCGTCTTCTACTACCTGACGGTGTACAACGAGCCCAAGCTGCAGCCGCCCATGCCGACCGACCCGTCGGTGGAGGACGGTATCGTCCGTGGCATCTACCGGTTCCGGCAGGGGGATTCGGCGGTGACGGGCCCGCATGTCCAACTGCTGTCCTCGGGCACCGCTATCCACTGGGCGTTGAAGGCCCAGGAACTTCTCGCCTCGGACTGGGGCGTGCACGCCGACGTCTGGTCGGTGACGTCCTGGACGGAGCTGCGCCGCGACGCGCTGGAGGCGGACGCCGCGCGGCTGCGCGGAGAGGAGCGTACGCCGTTCGTGGCCAGGGCACTGTCGGATGCCCAGGGTCCGGTCCTCGCGGTCAGCGACTGGATGCGGCAGGTGCCCGACCAGATCAGCCAGTGGGTCGAGCAGGACTACACGTCGCTGGGCACGGACGGCTTCGGCCTGTCGGACACCCGGGACGCGGTACGCCGCTACTTCCAGGTGGACGCCGAGTCGATCGTGGTGGCCGCCCTCGACCAACTGGCTCGTCGCGGTGAGGTACCGCCGGAGACGGTGGCGGAAGCACGCCGGCGCTACGGCTTGCAGGGGTGACCCGGCCACGCGCCGGTGCTCACCCTCCCGCGCAATCGACTCGGAGGGACGAAATCCCTGCGGCACGGCAGTGACAGCCGACGTCGCTGTCTCCGTCGACGCCGCCCAGGCCGGCCCGCTGCCGCCGTCTCCCTGCTTGCTGAAGCGCCGTCAGAGCTTCCCCGTCCTCGCCGTTCGTGCCTGCAGGGGAGCCGGCCCGTGAGTGACGACCTGGTCGAGCGCGGCGTCGCACGACCGAGGTTTCGGCGGGGTGAGTCACCGAGCCGTGAGCCACACGGGGTCCGTGGCGATGGCCTTCAGTTCCTCCATCGTGATCAGCGGCTTCTTCCCACTCTTGAGCGACTTGGGAGTGGGGGCGTTGTAGGCGGAGACCTGGGTCTCCAAGCCTTTCGGCCGGAACGTGTCGACCTGCCACTGCTGCACACCCGGATACATGCCGATGAGTCTGCGGGCTTCCGCCGGTCATCTCTTGAGGAACACAATCGATTCATCGGGAGTAAGTCATGGGCCTCATCGACATCGAGATGTTCGCGACTCTCGACCTTGTCGGGCAGGCGCCCGGCGGACCTGACGAGGACCCGGTGGGGTTCCCGTTCGGCGGCTGGCAGGCGCCCCTGCTGGACGAGGTCTCAGCGGCGCAGATCGGTGCCGCGTACGAGGGCACGGACGCCCTTCTGCTCGGCCGGCGGACGTACGACATCTTCGCCGCCTTCTGGCCTCACCAGGAGGGCGGCGAGGACAACGAGATCGCCACACTCTTCAACCGTGTCCCGAAGTACGTGGCCTCTCGCGGCAGGCCCGACCTCTCGTGGGCCGGGTCCACGCAACTCGGCCCGGACCTCGCCGACTCGGTGCGCGAGATCCGTGACCGGCACGAGCACGTGAAGGTCGTCGGGAGCCTGAACCTCGTGCAGACCCTCCTGCGCGAGAAGCTCTTCGACCGCCTCGACCTCTGGCTGCATCCGATCGTGCTCGGTGTCGGGAAGAAGGTGTTCGACGATGGTGCGGTGCCGTCCAACGTCAGGCTCCTCGCGCCACCGGTGGCCGGCCCGAAGGGCACCGTGTACCTGCGCTACGGGCTCGCCGACGGCACGCCCGCGACGGGGGACATGAGCGCACCTGATCGCGGTGCCGGAAGCGCCGACTGAGGCCCTGGGTGAGGCCGAACAGGCGCCGGCGTATGCGCATGCAGTGCCGGATGAGCGAGGCGCTGTGCGGCCAGGCTGGTGCACCGTGCCCCGACACGCCTCCCACCAGATCGCCGACAGGGCCGTGTCGGGCGAAAATCCCCCATGGACTCCACGCACAAAGTCGCCGTCATCACCGGCGCCTCGCGGGGCATCGGGGCAGCCTTGGTCACGGCTTATCGGCAGCTCGGCTACGCGGTCACCGCGGCCGCCCGCTCCATTCAGCCGTCTGACGACCACAACGTGCTCGCCGTAAGCGACGATGTGGCCACCCCGGGGGCAGGCGCGCGGATCGTCGAGGCCACGATGGAGCGATTCGGCCGCCTGGACACGCTGGTCAACTGCGCCGGAGTTTTCGTCGCCAAGCCGTTCACCGAGTACACCGACGAGGACTACGCGGCCGTGGTGGGGGTGAACGTGCGCGGCTTCTTCGAGGTCTCGCGCAGTGCGATCGGCGCGATGATCTCCCGCGAGGGTGGCGGCCACGTCGTGAATGTCTCCACGAGCCTTGTCGACAACGCCGACGCCCGGGTGACGGCAGCGCTCGCGTCTTTGACGAAGGGCGGGCTGAACGCGGTCACCAAATCGCTGGCGATCGAGTACGCGACGCGCGACATCCGGGTGAACGCTGTTGCCCTCGGTGTCATCCGAACCTCGATGCACCCGACCGATCCCGGCGGTGTGCAGGCCGCGCTTCACCCGGTCCGCCGGATGGGCGAGGTGGACGATGTCGTGCGGGCCGTCCTCTACCTGGAGCAGGCCCCGTTCGTCACCGGAGAGATCTCGCATGTGGACGGCGGACAGAGCGCGGGGCACTGATGACGCGTGGGAGCCGTCCGGATGCCTCGGGCTGCGGGGGAGTGGCTCCCATGACCACCGCCGTGCCCGGCGAGCCGGCCGTCCTGCTTGCTGATGGCTCTCGGTCCGGCCCTCGGGTCAGTCCGGCTGCGGCGGCGCCGTGCTCTTTCGGACCACCAGGCTCGTCGCCAGTTCCAGCCTCGTCGACGACGGTTCCTCCGTGCGCAACCGCAGCAGCATCTGTGCCGCTTCCTCGGCCATCTGGCGCAAGGGCTGGTGGACCGTGGTCAGTGCCGGGCTGGACCAGCGGGCGACCTGGACGTCGTCGTAGCCGACCACCGAGAGGTCGTGCGGAACGCGCAGCCCGTTGACGCGTGCCGCCTCCAGGACGCCGAGGGCCTGCAGGTCGCTGCCGGCGAAGACGGCGGTCGGCCGCTCCGGCAGGCTCAGCATCTCCATGGCCCGGTCGTACCCGCCTTCCACGTGGAAGTCGCCGAACCGGATGAGTTCGGGTGGGGTTGCCAGTCCGGCCATGCTCATGGCCGAGCGGTAGCCGTCGAGGCGGGCCAGGGAGCAGAGCATGTCGTCGGGTCCCGTGATGATCCCGATTCGCCGGTGTCCGAGCTCGATGAGATGCCGTGTGGCGGCGAGTCCGCCGGCCCAGTTGGCGGATCCCACGGACGGTACGTCGGGGTCGGGATCGCCGGCCGGATCGATGATGACGAAAGGAATGGAACGGGCTCTGAGTTGCTGCTTCACCGCCTGAGGGAGGGCGGAGAAGACCAGGACGACGCCGATGGGCCTGCGCTGGAGGACCCCTTCGATCCAGTCGGGATCCGGTGAGTGGCGGGTGCCGCTCTCGGTCAGCACCACGCTGGCTTGGTTGGCCTTCGCGATGTTCTCCACGCCGCGGATCAACTCGAGCGCCCAGATGCTGTCGAGCTCGTGGAAGACGATCTCGATGAGCGGTGCCTCCTGGGACGACCTCGTCGTGCGTCGGTAGGCGTGGGTCTCCAGGATGCGTTCCACCCTGGTCCGCGTGGGAGGAGCCACGTCCTGTCGGCCGTTGAGGACTTTCGAAACTGTCGAAATGGAGACGCCGGCCTTCTGGGCCACCTGAGCCAGGGTGATGCGGCCCATCTCCTCGTCATCGCGCATGGCAGGGAGCATAAGGCACAGGGAACCGCCGTAACAGCGTAACGCTTTGGTAACGCACTGTTCCAGGGTTGACCCCCCAGGTGGGCAAGCCTAGCGTCCCCACTCGTGAACTTTCGGTAGTCGTACCGAAATAGTTTCGAGAGGCGAGGCGATGAAGCAACGCGTACGGTTCTCCCGGGCCGCCGTCATCGGCGGGGTGGCGCTGGCCATGACGCTCGCACTGTCCGCTTGCGGCGGGGACTCCGACGGCTCCGCGGGCGGGGCCAACGAGATTCACGTCCTGGTCTACGGTGATGCGGCCAACAAGGTCGAGAAGCAGCTGGTCGACACCTTCAACAAGACCTCCGACGTGAAGGCCGTCCTGGACACCATCCCGGGCGCCGACTACCAGGCCAAGCTGCAGACGATCATCAGTGGCAAGCAGGCTCCGGACGTCTTCTTCAACTGGGGTGGCGGCTCCATCAAGCCGTTCGTCGATGCCGGCCTGCTGATGCCGCTCGACGACTTCATCGCCAAGGACCAGAACCTCAAGGACAAGTTCCTGCCCTCGGTGTTCAACACCGCGGTCGTCGACGGCAAGCCGTACGGCGTGCCCATGCGCGGCACCCAGCCCGTCATGATGTTCCACAACAAGAAGGTCCTCGCCGACGCCGGTGTCACCACGCCGAAGACCTGGGACGACCTGCTCGCGGCAGTCAAGACCCTGAAGGGCAAGGGCGTCACCCCCATCGCGCTCGGCGGCGGCGACAAGTGGCCGACGCAGATGTGGTACCAGTACGTGTACGACCGCGTAGCCGGGCCCGAGCTGTTCCAGAAGGCCATGACGGGCGACAAGAGCGCCTGGGAGAGCGCCGAGAGCAAGAAGGCCCTTTCCATGATCAAGGAGCTGGTCGACGCGGGCGCCTTCGGCACGAACTTCGACTCGGTGAAGTTCACCGACGGCGGTTCCCCGGCCCTGCTCGCCACGGGCAAGGCCGCCTTCGAACTGATGGGATCCTGGGAGTACTCGACCCTCCAGGACGCCCACCCGGACTTCGCCAAGAGCGACCTCGGCTACGGAACCTTCCCGACCATATCCGGCGGCAAGGGCGACCCGGGCAATCTCGCGGGCAACACCAACAACTACTACTCGGTGCTGAAGAAGACCAAGCACCCCGAGGCGGTCGCCGACTTCCTCAAGCTCATGTACTCGGACGAGTTCGTGAAGGCGCAGCTGTCCATCGGCAATCTGCCCACGACGACGAACACCCCCGATTTCCTGGACACCTCGGCGAGCCCGGAGTACTCGACGTTCCAGTACGACCTGGTGGCGAAGGCCCCGGCGTTCCAGCTCTCCTGGGACCAGGCGTACCCGCCCGCGGCGACGACCACGATCCACGCTGCTGTCCAGCAGTTCTTCAACGGCCAGATCGACGCGGAAGCCTTCATCAAGCAGATGCAGTCCCTGCCGGCCGCCTGACCCCCACCACTGATCCGGATCAGGTGACATGACCTTCGCAACCGCATCCGCCGTGGACAGCGAGCAGTCCGAACGGACCGGCCGGACCTCCGAACGGACCGGCCGGCCCTCCGGACGAGCCGGCACCGGCGTGGGCCGCCCGGGCTTCGCCTGGGCTGCCCCTGCCGCCGTGTTCTTCGGGCTCTTCGCCATCGTCCCGCTCGGCATGCTCGTCGTGCTGTCCTTCGCGAGCTGGAACGGCCTCGGCGAACCGGAGTTCGTCGGTCTCGACAACTGGTCGAAGCTCCTCGACGACCCCGTCATGCTGGAGAGTCTCTGGCTGAGCGTCCTGCTCACCCTCCTCGGCGTCGTCGTCCAGACCCCGGTCAGCATCCTGCTGGGTGTCTGGGCCGCGGGCCGGCAGCGGAACCGGGCGGTCCTGACCGCCATTTACTTCGTCCCGCTGCTGCTCTCCATCACGGCCGTCTCCGTGCTGTGGCGCGCCGTGCTCGACCCCAACTTCGGCGTGCCCTCGCAGGCCGAGTGGCTCTTCGGGGACGGCAATCTGCTCGGCAAGCAGGCGACCGCGGTCGGCGTTCTGGTCTTCGTCGCCACGTGGCAGTTCACGCCTCTGCACACGCTCATCTACCAGGGCGCCGCCCGCGCCGTCCCTCAAGTGCTCTATCAGGCCGCCCAGATCGACGGGGCCGGCCGGGTGCGGCAGTTCATCCACATCACGCTGCCGCAGCTGCGCAACAGCATCATCACCTCGGTGATCCTCATGGTCGTCGGTGGTCTCACGACCTTCGACACCGTGCTCATCCTCACCCAGGGCGGCCCCGGCACCGACACCACGATCAGCGCCTACTACATGTACCAAAAGGCTTTCAAGAGCTTCGACTTCGGCACGGGCGCCGCCATCGCGCTGCTCCTCGTGGTCGTCGCCACGGTCATTTCGCTGATCATGGTCCGGCTGTCGGGCTACGACAAGATGCGCAGCACCCAGGAGGGCGTGTGATGAAGAGCCGTCCCAACTACCTGGCGGGGTTCGGCTCGCTCCTATGGCTCTTCCTGGTCGGTCTGCCGCTGTACGTCATGCTGATCGCGACCTTCCAGAGCCGGGCGGACTACGCGGCGAACGGCCCGCTCGCCTTCCCCGACAACTTCACGCTCGACAACTACATCAACGATCTCAACGACGGCTTCGCGCAGTACTTCCTCAACACGGTGATCGTCACCGTGGCGGTCGTCGGCATCGTCCTGCTGCTCGTACCGCCACTGGCGTACGCGATCGTCCGCAGCCGGGGCCGGACCACCGGGGTCGTCTTCCGGCTCTTCCTCCTCGGCCTCGCGATCCCCTCGCAGGCCGTGATCGTCCCGATGTTCTACGTCATCAGCAAGGCCGGTCTCTATGACAACCTCATCGGCGTCATCCTGCCGACCGCGGCCTTCGCGATGCCGGTGTGTGCGCTGATCCTCACCGGGGTGATGCGTGACATCACCCCGGAGCTGTACGAGGCGATGACCGTGGACGGCGCATCGCCCTGGCGGACCTTCTTCCAACTCGTCGTCCCCCTCTCCAGGAGCGGTCTGTCGACGATCGTGGTCTTCTCCGCCCTCCAGGCGTGGAACGGCTTCCTGTTCCCTCTGGTGCTCACCCAGTCGGCCGAGACCAAGGTGATCACCATGGGGCTGTACGACTTCCAGACGGAACACGGGGTCGACATCCCCGGCCTGCTCGCCGCCGTGGTCCTGTCCATGCTTCCCATCCTGCTCGTCTACCTGTTCGCCCGTCGTGCTCTGGTCCAAGGGCTGATGGGGGTCGGAGGAAAGTGACCGACAACGTGGCTGTAGAGGACAACGTGGCTGTAGAGGACAACGCGGCCGTGGAGACCGACTCGACCGCCCCCCTCTGGAGCGATCCTTCCCTCGACGCCGGTAGCCGCGCCGACGCCCTGATCGCCGAGATGACCCTCCAGGAGAAGGTCGCCCAGCTCTTCGGGGTCTGGGTGGGAGCGTCCGACGAGGGCGGCGAAGTCGCCCCCCACCAGCACGACATGGAGGAGGCGATCGACCTCGACGAGCTGCTGCCGTACGGTCTCGGCCAGCTGACCCGGCCGTTCGGCACGGCACCGGTCGACCCGGCGGTCGGCGCGCTCTCGCTGGCCCGCACCCAGCGGCGGATCGCCCGCGCGAACCGCTTCGGCATCCCGGCCCTGGCCCATGAGGAGTGCCTCGCGGGCTTCGCCACCTGGGGCGCCACCGCCTACCCCGTCCCGCTGTCGTGGGGCGCCACCTTCAACCCCGGGCTGATCCGTGAGATGGCCGTCGCCATCGGCCGCGACATGCGCTCCGTCGGCATCCACCAAGGTCTCGCCCCGGTACTCGACGTCGTGCGCGACGCACGCTGGGGCCGGGTGGAGGAGACCATCGGCGAGGACCCCTATCTCGTGGGCACCGTCGCCACCGCCTACGTACAGGGCCTGGAGTCGGCCGGCATCGTCGCCACGCTCAAGCACTTCGCCGGCTACTCCGCTTCCCGGGCCGGGCGCAATCTGGCTCCGGTCGGCATGGGAGCACGCGAGCGCGCCGATGTCATCCTCCCGCCGTTCGAGATGGCTGTGCGGGAGGGCGGCGTGGGGTCCGTCATGCACGCCTACACCGACACCGACGGCATCCCCTCCGCCGCCGACGAACGGCTGCTGACCGGGCTGCTGCGGGACACCTGGGGCTTCACCGGGACCGTCGTGGCCGACTACTTCGGCATCGCGTTCCTCAAGACCCTGCACGGAGTCGCCGGGACCTTCGGCGAGGCGGCCGGTGCCGCGCTCGCCGCGGGTGTCGACGTGGAGCTGCCCACGGTCAAGGCGTTCGGCGAACCCCTGCTGGAAGCGGTCGCGGAGGGACGCGTGCCCGAGGCGCTGGTGGACCGCGCCGTGCGCCGCGTCCTCGTGCAGAAGGCCGAACTCGGTCTGCTCGACCGGGACTGGAGCGCTGTGCCGCCGGCACTCGCCGGAGCGGACCCGGACAACGGTGCCGACCCGGACGCCGGGACGGAACGCGGCTCGGTGCGCCTGGACTCCGACGACAACCGGGCCCTCGCCCGCCGGGTCGCCGAACAGGCCGTCGTACTCCTTCGCAACGACGGCACCCTGCCGTTGTCCCCCGCCCACAGACCGGATCGGAGCGCACCGCCGGCCAGGATCGCGCTCATCGGCCCCCACGCTGAGGCGCCGACAGCGGTGCTGGGCTGCTATGCCTTTCCGGTCCACGTCGGCGTCCAGTACCCCGAGGTCCCGGTCGGAATCGAACTGCCCACGCTGCGCGAAGCGTTGGCGGCGGAGTTTCCCGACAGCGAGATCGTCGTCGCTCCGGGCGCGAGCGTGGACGGCACCGACACCACCGGGTTCGCGGCGGCCGCCGAACTCGCCCGGGGCGCCGACATCGTCATCGCGGCCCTCGGCGACCGTGCCGGACTCTTCGGCCGCGGTACCAGTGGTGAGGGCTGCGACGCCGAGTCGCTGGCCCTGCCCGGCGTCCAGCAGCAACTGCTCGACACGCTTCTCGACGCCGGGGCCCCGGTCGTGGTGACGCTGGTGGCCGGCCGGCCCTACGCGCTGGGCCGTGCGGCGACCGAATCGGCCGCCGTCGTTCAGTCCTTCTTCCCCGGCGAGGAGGGCACACGAGCGATCGCCTCCGTACTCGGCGGGCGGACCGCTCCGGCCGGCCGGCTCCCGGTCAGCGTCCCGCGTCACCCGGGGGCCCAGCCCTCCACCTATCTGGCGGCACGCCTCGGTCACTCCAGCGAGGTTTCCAACATCGACCCGACACCGGCCTTCGGCTTCGGGCACGGCCTGACGTACACCACCTTCGCGTGGACGGACCTGACCGTGGAGCGCGACGAGGCGGCCACGGACGGCGAGTTCGGGCTGGCGTTCACCGTCCGCAACACGGGTACGCGCGAGGGCACCGAGCTGGTGCAGCTCTATCTGCACGACCCGGTCGCCTCGGTGGTCCAGCCCGTTCAGCGCCTCATCGGCTACATCCGGCTGGAACTCGCCCCGGGCCAGGGCGTACGCGTCCATGTGACGGTCCCCGCGGACCTGGCCGCCTTCACCGGCAGGGACGGGCTCCGCATCGTGGAACCGGGGGAGCTGGAGCTGAGGTTCGGGGCGTCGAGTACGGAGCCACGGCTCACCTCACGGGTCACGCTCACCGGCCCCGTACGGGAAGTGGACCATCTTCGCCGCCTGCACGCCGAGTTCAGCACGGAGCCGACTGCCTGAAGCGGGACGCGAGTCACCGGACGGGACCCGCTCAGGGCCGGTCACGGCGGTGCCTGCCGTGGCCCGAGCGGTCTTCGTCCGGCGCGTGGGAGTCGCCGCCCTCGTCGTTCTGCTCGTATTGCGTACGGTCGGAATCGCCGCGTCCCCGGTCAGGGCTGTCCGTCTCCCTCGCCGGGACCGGCCGGCCGCGCGGTGGCGATGCCGGCTGCGGCCGCCGTGCGAATCCTTGCGGCGTGCCGCCTCCCGATGCGGTTCGTCGGGCAGAACCGGTGCCTGCCGCGGGCCGCGTGTCCTCGGCGCTGCTTCGAGCTGTCGTGTCCGCTGCTGTCGTGTCCGCTGTGTCCTGGTCTCGGGCGGCCATGCCGTACGGGCGGTCGGTCCCAGCGCCGAGGTGATCCCGGTCCTCGGCGTGGACCGCGTCCCGCTCCTGCTGCTCGTGGCGGGCGTTGCGCACGGCCCGGGACTCGCGTCCACCCATGACGGCCGAACCGATCAGCATGAGGAGGCCGCCGAGGAGGGCGAGTGCCACTCCGCTGCCGAGCCCGTTGCTGTCTCCCGTGACCGTCAGACTGCCCTGTGCCTGCCCCTGTCGGACCATCCACAGGATGGCGAACCCGAGAGTGATGATTCCGGCGACGAGGACCAGCAGTCGCGATCGAAAGATCACGCCGAGGACGGTGACGATCGCGCCGACGAGGAGGGGCAGGAACATGGACGCGAACAGCCCCGCGCCCGAGTTCGTCACGCCGGCTCCGGTGAAGAGTTCCCATACCCGGAAGTCATGTCCGAGACGGCCGTTGTACCAACTGCGAAAGGGCGCCCAGAGCGCCGCGGCGGCGCCGACGAGTGCCAAGATCAGTCCAACTGTGTTGCGGATACCCCGTACCATGCCGCAACCTCCCGGCAAGTCGTTCGGTGCACGCAGGAGACCCACGTGCCCCATCTCGCCCCCCATCGACGCTACGCCTGCCCCGTACGCCACGCCACGCGGCGATGCCCGGATCCACGCGTGCCCCACTGGCCCGGGGGTGGGCCACCTACGCGGGGTGTTCCTGGGCTCCGGGGTCCGGGCACCGCACGGCGAGGGCCGCGATGTCGTCGTTGAGCCTTCCGCCGCTGTAGTGGAGCAGGGCCCGGTGAAGTCGGTCGAGCAGCTCGCGAGGCGGCACCGGGCCCTGTCGCCGCATCCACTCCGGCAGGGGGAAGAACTCGCCGGTCCTGTCCCGGGTCTCCGTGACGCCGTCGGTGTAGAGCAGGAGCTGGTCGCCCGGGGTGAAGGCGACGGTGTCGACGCAGTAGCGGTCTCCGATGAGCGTCGCGAGGTTGAGGGGCGGTGAGGGGGCGGTGGGGTCCAGGACGCGGATCTCCCCGCTGTGCACGAGCAGTGGCGGGGGGTGCCCGCAGTTGAGGAGTCTGATGTGGCCGCTGCCGTGGGGGATCTCGACGAGAAGAGCGGTGGCGAAGCGCTCCGGCAGGTCCTGGGCGGGGAACGTGGCGCTGTGGCGGGTGATGCTGGTCTCCAGGCGATGGATGAGGCCCGTCAGGTCCGGCTCGTCGTACGCGGCCTCCCTGAAGCTGCTGACCACCGCCGCGGCCGCTCCGACCGCGGGCAGGCCCTTGCCCCGTACGTCGCCGATCAGCATCCGGACCCCGTGCGGCGTATCGGCCACCTCGTAGAAGTCGCCGCCGATGCGGGCCTGCTCCTGGGCTGCCAGATACAGCGACTCGATTTCCATGTGCGCGACAAGGCGTGGCAGCGGACGGAGCAGCACCCTCTGGGCCGCGTCGGCGACGAGTCGGACGTGGAAGAGGGTCTCCTCCCGCTGGAGGCGGACATGGCTCGCGTACGCGGCCGCCAAGGTGACCGCGACGATCGCGGCCGCCGTGTAGGGCGTCCCCAGGTCGGTGTAGACGAAGCTGAGGCTGATCATGACCAGCAGGCAGAACGCCCCCAGCAGGAGCGTGGGGAGCACGGGCCACATCGCGGCTGCGAGGGCGGGCGCGGCGGGCAGGAGGCGGCTGAAGGCGATCTCCCGCGGCGTGGAGAACGCCAGGCCGACGACGACGATGGTGAGGATCACCGGTGACAGCAGGGCAGCGTCCCACCGGCCGCCGTGGGGACGACGACGCCGCAGCCGCCCGGGCGTGATCACAAAACGCATCATATCCGGGCGAAGCCTGCCGTCATCTGGGCCGAGGTTCGAGCGGTTGTGCTTCGACGTCCGTGATGTGGTTCTGGGCGAATCGTGAACCGCGCCACGCACCGCCGCGCCCGCGATCTCGGAGGGCCGGCTTCGTCGCCCCGCGCCGCAGGAGCGCCTGGGGGTCAGCCGGGGACCATCAGGTTTCGCCTGGTCGCGGAGGCGATGTGGTGGCGAGTCACTCGAGCACACTCGTGCCAGAACGGTATGGCCGTCAGGTATGCGCCGAGTGCGGACAGGATGCCGAGGGAGACGTCCACACTGAGGCGTCCTTGCTGGGTCCAGTAGACGTCTTGCAGGTCGAGGAGCAGGGCGAATTCGTCGGCGATGAGTGCGGTTCCCGCGCCGTAGGCGGCGGCGACGGCGGGGTGGCCGACGGCGCGTTCATCGCCGCGTACGGCGATGATGCCGACGCCGGCCAGGGTGCCGATGCCGATGTTGTAGTGGTGCAGGTGCCGGCCGCCGGCGGAGATGTTCCCCCAGGGAAGCCATCCGCCGCGGATGCCATGGGTGATGGTGCGCACGGTGCCCCAGGTGACGCCGAACGCGATCCACGTCACGATCAGTGACTTCTTCGTGGGGGTCAGGTGCTGAGTTGCCGAATCGCGCCATCGGGTGACCAGCCGCGGTCGATGCCGGTTCACCTGGGGGGAGGTGTCAGCAACCATGAGGGTCGCCCCCCACACCCGGCGTACGTGGATTCCCCACCAGAACGGGAGAAAGGCGAACTGCCCCGGCGACGGCGTTCATACGACTGCAGCAGTGGTCCTCGCGGTCGCACCCACCGTCCGGTGTCTGCACCGCGTTGAAACTCCGGGCGCACAAGGCAGTGCGATCGCCGTCGGCTCCATGCCACAGCATGCCGGTGCCGGTCTCCGCTTCTACGCGGTCGGCGTACATGTTGTACATCGGCCACCTCCCACTCGAACGCTGTTGCGGTCCAGATAAAGGGAAGCCCGCGCCAGTCGCGGCGGCCATTCAAACGCGCCGACCAGGTGAATTTCGAGATGCCCGCCTCGGACCCTTCTGCGCCCTGCAGCCGGTCCGTGCCGTCGCCCCGCGGACCGGAGAGTGAAGAAGGCCCGATCGGGCGGCTTGTGTCCCCTCGGGCGGGCTCTCCGGTCCTGGCATCGACTCCCGGCAGGTACGTCAGGACCTTCGAAAGAAGGTGAACCTCCAGCGGTCCTCGATCCGCCGGGCCGGCAGCTCGCGCTGGTCCAGGATCTCAGAGGCCGCGTCGTTCTCCACGGAGACGGCATGCCGGTCAACTGTGGCCGGAAATACGCATGGTGAGCAGCAGCCAGCCTGATCGTTGCACCGCCTTCGCACTGGTCCGACAGCCGCGAGGCGAGCGGCTGAGAGGCAGCCTTACCGCCGCCGATCAGGGAACATGCGAGTGTTCCGGCCATTTCCCACGGGCTCGTCCAGACATGCGCCCCCTCGCGCGCCCCGCCGATCGGGTGAGGAAAGATCACATCCCCTTGCGGCATATTCCACGACCTGCGTCACTGTAAGTATCCAACCGGTGGGCAGCCCATCCCTCTCCGGGGGAGCGCGGCCTCCGGTACGGCCGCTGTCTGTCTTGCGCGCGGGGCAGCCCAGCGTCCAGCTTGATGTCGCGATGGGCACTTCCTGAGAGGGAGTGGATCCCCCAGCCGGTGCCATCTTCCAGGCACCGGCTGGGCGGTTGGGCTGGGTGCCGTCCAAGATGACGAACGCCTTGGTCGTCGCGCGCTCGACGACCGGACGGAGGGTCAGCCACGGATGATCAGTCAGCCTTGCGGTGGGACACGAAGACCTCCGGTGCCGTGGGCGCCTAGGGCTGCACCACACCGGAGGTCTTCCCCTATGAGCGGAACCCGGCAACTGCCAACAAGCTTGCGGGTTATCTCTCTGACGCGGGTACCGCTGGTTCTCCGTTCTCTACTTGTCCCCGGAGATGGTGACGGTGTTGTTGATGTCACCGACGGAGAAGTTGATCAGTCCGCCGCAGGCGAGGAGACAGAAGCCCGGGGGCGGACCGGGGGGCGTCGGGGCAGAGGTGACCTGGACGATCGTGGTGTCGTTGGAGGCGTCGCACTCCGCGGTGCCGTTGTACGCGGCGGTGATTTCGTGCGAGCCGGCGGTGGTGAACGTGGCGGTGTGGCTGGCCTGGCCGTTGGCATTCACGAGCACGGTGTCGAGCAGGACGTCGCCGTCGAAGAACGTCACGCCCAGCCCGCCAGTGACGGTGGCAGGACAGTCGACCGTGGCTGTCAGTTGCACCGCAGCGCCCACCACGGCGGACGGCGGAGCCGCCACTACCGTTGTGGTCGACGGTACGGCCCAGGCGGGCGAGGCCAACCCCAGCACGGCTGCCATAGCTGTGGCGACGACCAGTCTCCCTCTGCGCGGTGTGATCCTCACCGGTTCGGCTCCTTGTTCCAGCGCCGGGCCCGCCGATTGCGGGCACCGTGCAGCTTCACGCTATGGCGATCTCAGTTGCCTTCCAGGGAGGCGGCGCCCAAAAGTAGCCTGGTTGGATCATCAGCCTGCACCGGTCGTCGGGCAGCCAAATGGCCGAGCGGCACAAGGTGCTGTACGAGGCGTGTGCTCCCTTCCCCGACGTTCGTCGGTCAGATGCCGGGCGCGGCAACCCGGGTGTAGGTCAGCCCCGGGCTGGTGCCGCCCGCCGTGGTGACAGTCACCGTGACCGGACCTGCGGGGCCCGCGGCTGCCACGGCCGTGATCTGTGTGTCCGACACGACGGTGAACGAGACGGCCGTACCCCCGAAGGTAACGGCCGAGGCGGTGGCCAGGTTTGTGCCGGTGAGCGTGACCACGGTGCCCGCGGACGTCGGACCGCTACTGGGCACCAGTGCCGTCAGAGTGGGCGTGGCGACATAGGTGAAGGCGACGGGGTTGCTCGTGCCGCCCGGGGTGATCACCGTGATCGGTGAACTGCCCGTCCCCGGCGGCGCAGTGGCCGTGATCTGCGTCGCCGACACCACCGTGAAGGATGCGGCGTTGGTGCTGCCGAACCGCACGGCACTGGCGTTGAGCAGGCTGCTCCCGGTCAGTGTGACCACCACGCCTCCCGCCGTCGGGCCAAGGACGGGGCCGGCACTGTTGAGGACGGGCGGCGCGGCGTAGAAGAAGAAGGCATCCGGGGCGCTGACGCCCCCCGGCGTCGTGACGGTCACCACGGCGGCCCCGGCATTTCCGGCGGGTGTTACTGCGGTGATCTGGGTGGCCGAGTTCACGATGAATGACATGGCCGGCACCCCTGCGAAGGTGACCGCTGTTGCTCCGGTGAACCCGGTTCCCGTGAGGATGACACTGGTGCCGCCTGATGTCGGACCGTTGCTGGGCGCAACACCCGTGACCACCGGTACCTGCGCCACGACATAGGTGAAAGTCACCGAGTTGCTGTTGCCGGTTGGATGGACGACGATCACCGCCGCCGCCCCTGCGGCGCGGGGCGGGCTCACGGCTGTTATCTGCGTCGCCGACACCACGGTGAAGGAAGTGGCGTTGGTGCTGCCGAACCGTACGGCGGTGGATCCGGTCATCCCGGTGCCGGTGAGGGTGACGGTGGTTCCGCCGGTGGTGGGCCCTTGCGAGGGATTGATGGTACTGATCGTGGGCGGCATGAGGTGCTCCTATGGCAGCCTGGGCGAGGCCCGGGGTGACGTGGGTGCCGGTCCGGGCAAGGGGAACCGCCGTGCCTGCGGCGTCGGCGGACATGGCGAGAACTACCGCTCGGGGAGCGGTAGTCAAGGCAGGCTGCCGCCCGGTGAGGACCGGGCGGCAGCGTGGTTGAGGGTCAGATACCCGGAGCCGCGACGTAGGTGAACGCGCCGACGGCGGTGTCGGATCCGGCCGGGTTGGTCACCTCCACGTCAACCGCGCCGGCGGTGCCGGGCGGGGTCACCGCCGAGACCGTGGTGGAGCTCACCACGGAGAACGGAGCAGGGTTGCCGTCGAAGGTGACCGACTCGGTGGTGCCGAGGTTGGTGCCGGTGATCGTCACACCGGTACCGCCGGACGTCGGGCCTGAGGTCGGGGTCACGGAGGCCACCGTGGGGACGTCCACGTAGGTGTAGGACAGACCGTTGTTCGTCCCGCCTGCCGTGGTCACGCTCACTCCGACGGGGCCCGGCGCTGCGCCCGCAGGCACGGCGACGGTGAGCTGGGTGTCGGAGACGACCGTGGGCGTGGCGGTGTTGGCGCCGAAGGACACACTCGTGGCCGTTGCCAGCCCAACACCGTTGATCGTGACCGTGTTGGCGCCCGCCAGGGGTCCGGAGGTCGGATCGAGCGAGGACTTGAACGGGGCTCCCACGTAGAAGAACGGTATCGGGTTGCTCGTGCCACCCCCGGTGGTCACGGTCACGCCCACGCTGCCGGTGCCCGAGGGCGACACGGCCGTGACCTGGGTCGGAGAGACGTTGGTGAAGCTGGTGGCCGGCTTGGAGCCGAACTTGACGGCGGTGGTGCCGGACAGGTTCGTGCCGGTGATGGTCACCAGCGTGCCACCGCCGGTGGATCCCTGGTTCGGAGAGATAGGCATGGAGAACTCCTCGCTGACAGGACGGGACAGAGGACGCAGCGGAACCGGGGACCACGCCGGGCCGACCTTCGCGGAAGACCCTCACGGGGGTAGAACGGCTGAACCGTACCGACCGGGCTTCGGAGTTCCCTCGTAGGTGCACAAAGGAAAGAACCGGCGGGCACCGCCCCTTTACCAATTTCCCCGGCTATGGGATGGGCGGCCCACCGGTTCGCTGTTTCAAGTACGCCACGAGAAAGCGGCTCTGACAAGGCGTCAATCAAGGCACATTGATGGTTGAGTGCGCCAAGGCGGGCGCCTGCGTACCACCGGCGTACGCAGGGCCCTCTTCGGCGACAACGGCGGGGGTGACCAGTTCGCCTTCGTGCTCACGCCCGAACGTCCAGACATCTTTGTCTGGGACCACGAGAGTGACAGTCGGCTCTGGGCTGCACGGGAGTTGGAGGACTACCCGCACCGTTCCCTCGCGGGCGAGGCGACTGGTGGCGATAGCCACGCGAAGCCGATCCGGCAGCCCTCTGCCACCAGCGGGTGGCCCGAAAGGGGCTTCTTCACCGGACGGCGGCGTAGCGGCTCTTTCGCTTGGGGCGGGGTGTCGGGCGCCAGGTGGTCACGAGCGCGGCTGCCAGTAGGAGTTCGCCGATGTCTCCGCCGTAGTACATGATCTCCGCGCCGCCTTGGATCTGCTCGGCAGGGGCACGGACGCCGAGGTAGAGACCGGCATACATCATCTGCGCCAGGATGGCGTGGGCAGCGATCGCGATGCCCAGGACGACCAGCCGGGTGGGCACGCCCGGCCGGGCAGGGGCCGGGTCGGGACCGGCGATGACCCAGGCGAACAGACAACCTGAGAGCAGGAAATGGGCGTGGAGGACCTGGTGCCAGAGCAACTGCCCGTCGATCGCCTCGTACAGAGGTGTGAAGTACAGGGCACCGAGTGAGCCCACGCTCAGCACCAGGGCCAGGGCGGGGTGAGTGATCACCCGCAGCGGGCGGCTCCGCAGGATTCCGGACAGCTTCCGGGCCCGGTCCGTCGGCAGCGTGCGCAGCAGGAGCGTGACCGGAGCCCCGAGGACGAGGGCGAGGGGAGCGTACATCCCGACCAGCAGGTGCTGGACCATGTGGCCGCGGAAATCCTCGTGGGCGAAGGGTGCCACCGGCGGCAACTGAGCCAGCGCGAGGAGACCAAGGCCGGTCAGGAACCAGCCGGTGCGCCGGCGGCTCCATCCGGCTGCCGGGTTGCGGTGCCGGGCGAGTGCCGCCAGGAGCACATACAGCGAGCCCAGCGCCAAGAGCGCGGTCACCGGCAGCATCACGTCCAGCAACGGGCCCGGGACGCCGTGGTGTTGCTCCGCGGAGTGGCCGCTCATGCAGCGGCTGGGCCGGGCTGTGATGACTGGTCTTCACCCTCGGGGTCGAACGGCCGGCCGCGGCGCTGGACGGCCCAACCCCCTGCGACGAACAACGCGCCCAGGAGGAGGAAGCCCCCGTCCCACCATGCCTGCTGTGCTCCGGCGTAGACATGATGGATGCCGAGGATCTGATGGTCGACGAGTCCCTCGACGATGTTGAACAAGCCCCAGCCGACCAGGATCCAGCCCCACAGGGCGGGCGAGGTCCAGACCTGACGCCTGTGGTGGGTCACACGTGAGTACAGCAGGCCCAGTCCCGCAAGGACGGCGACCCAGCAGACGGCGTGGAAGATGCCGTCCCACAGCGTGTTCATCTTCAGGCCGTCGACGGTGGTGGCGGGGTAGTACTTCACGCCGATCCGGTCGTGATTCGTGCTCGTGAGCATGTGGTGCCACTGCAGAAGCTGGTGCAGCACAATGCCGTCGACGAACCCGCCGAGCCCCACTCCAAGGGTGACTCCCGGCAGCTGGAGCCTCCCGCGCGGAGCACTTGCACGTCTACTGCCGCTGGTGACGGCCATCACGACTCCCTACGTCGGTCTGCGCTCGGCGTTCAGGACCAATGCGGTACCCGTCACCCCCGTCGTGCGCAGCTCACGTCCGGCTCGCGCCGATTGCCCGTGCGCCGGTCCCGCGGAGCACCACGCTGTTCCACGGATCGGACGTCGTGCCATGGCCCTCCTCTGTGAGGGGTGGGGCGAAGTGCCCCCGCAATCGCACTAGAACTGCTCCGACTCCGCAAGAGCACCATTTGCCCATGCTTCGCGCGTCTCAAAAGCGTCCCCGTTGCACACGCCTGGTGAATCCGCAGGCTTCCCCACTCAAGGGGACGCGAAGACACTCGGCGTATTCCGGTACGAGAACGCCGTCTCACCATCGGACTGATGGCGCACCGATCGACTGCCAGGGGGCTGGCTCCGGTTCAGGCCAGACGAACCAGTGCGGTGATGTGCTTGCCTCGGGCATGGAGGGTGATCGTGACCTTGTCGGCGAGGCGCCGTACCAGTGGCCAGCCGTAGCCGCCGATCCGTGGAGGTTCCGTGGCGTCGTCGTCGTGGACGAGCGGTGTGCGGGTGCTGGTGTCACCGACGACGACGCGGAGTCCTTCGTCGGTGATTTCCGCGGTGAATTCGGTGAGACCGCCGCCGTGGCGGAATGCGTTTGTCACCAACTCCGAGGTCACCAGGAGTGCGTCTGCCACCACCACGTCCGCCAGACTTTCCCCGTGCAGTCCGCAAAAGCGTGAGTTCAGCAGTCTGGTGACCATGTCACGCGCTGCGGCGGCATTGTGCGGCACCGGTGTCACGGCGTGCGCCGCTTTCCCGCGCTTTCGCACGGCAGCCGTCTCGGCCTCGTCCGGTGCGTCTTCCGGACGAGGAGTCTGGTCAGGTGCCTCGAATTCCACATTCATCGCGTTGTCCTCGTGCCCGGTCGGCCGGGGCACACACCCGCGCGTGTGTTCGGAGTGCGGCTCGGCGGGGACGATCAGCACGTGCGCGCTTGTTCGACGGTGCTCGCGAATTGGAAGGCTTCCTGCGTTCCGGTGACCTCGAACAGGCGGAGTACCTTCACGTTCATCGGGCCCGCCAACACCAGCGGTACGCCGGTCGCCGCGTGACTGCGCCGGCCGTGCAGCAGGGCGTGCAGTGCTGTGGAATCGGCGAACGTCAGACCGGACAGGTCCACCACGGTCCGCCTGCCTGGGTCCTCGGCGGCTTGGGTCAAAGCGTCGACCAGCCGATCGCCGTCCGACCATCCGTCCAGGCTGCCCCGGACGCTGATCAGCACCACACCGTCGGCCGAGCGCTCTACAGCCACCACCAGTTCATCACTCGACATGGGGCATATTTTTACAACATCACCGCGTGCCGAGGTGACCCGCGGTCGCTTCCGGTGATCACGCTACCGGTCACCTGGAATGGCGTGCGGTACGGGCCCGTTGTGCGCGGGTGCCATGGCCGGAGGACCCCGCGGAAAGGCTGGACCGCCGGTTACCCGACCCCGCTGAACGGCAGGGCGTCGCTCGACCGGTCCGCCTGGATCGGTTCGTCGGCTGCCACGTCCGCGTCCACGCGCTCGTCCGGGGCGGAGTCGAACCCGGGGTCCAATGTGGCGAGCCGCACGGGCACCCCACCTTCACATATGTGCGGATGGTGGGGTGGGTAGGTGCTGAGTTGTCAGGAGGGTGTCCCGTGCGGGATGGTTGCCGGAAGGCAACGTTTCCGTACGAGTTGGTGAGGTGAGGGATTCGCCCAGCGGGTCCTCGATATTTGGTGTCCACTCAAGCGCAGACCGTCGCAGACACGGAGCCGGACTTTCCGTGGGGCCGTGCCCCGTACGCCGTGCTGGTCGCTGATCGGACAGGCACCGTCGTGCAGCGCAACGACGCCGCACAGGTACTGCTGCCCGCGGCCCTCCCCGGTACGCCCCTTGCGGACGTGGCCCCGGCCTGGCTGGTCGCGGCCCACCGGGCGATGCGTCCGACCGGCGCCACTGCCGCCCATGACGCTGACACACCGCTCTCCGGTGCGATCGACGGACGCCGTTTCGAGGCGCACCCCAGCGCGCGCGCCGACGGCACGGTTGCCTGGTGGCTGGTCGATGACACCGACCACCAGCTCGCCCGTGACGCACTCCTGATCGAGAGGGAACGGACCGCGTTTCTCGCGAAGGCGTCCAGCACGCTGCTGTCCTCCCTCAACCTGGGACGCTGCATGGACGTGACCGCGCAGATGGCCGCGGAGAACCTCGCGGATGCCGCCCTGGCCATCGCGCCCGCTCGGGGCTACCGGCTGCCGGTGGTGACCTGCCTGCGCGGTGGCACCCCCACCACGTCACAGGAAACGGTGGACCCGGACGACGTCCCCGGTCTCGGCGAGGCGCTGCGGGGATTCCCGCCGGTGCCCTCACGGTGGATCGACCCGTCTTCTGCCCCGGCGTGGATGATCCCGGACGGTTTCGGGCCCATCGGCTCGATAGTGATCACCCCGCTACCCGGGCACGGCGTCCCTGCCGGTGCCTTGGTGCTGCTTCGCAAGGCGGACAGTGCCTCGTTCACCGACGAGGAAGAGGTCTTCGCCCGACTCTTCGCGGCGCGTTCGGGGGCTGCCATGTCAGCTGCCCGCTTGTACGCGGAGCAGACGGCGATCACCGAGGTGCTGATGCGGGAGCTGCTGCCCCCGACCCTGCACCAGATCGCCGGGGTGGACTTCGCCGGCAGCTATCGCCCATCGGCCGACCATGAACGGATCGGCGGGGACTTCTACGACGTGTACCCCGCCACCGTCGAAGGGGAAGCCTCGCTCGTCACGCTCGGAGACGTATGCGGCAAGGGCCTGGAGGCCGCCGTCCTCACCGGCAAGATCCGCAACACCTTGCACGCTCTGCTGCCCATGGCCGACGACCACCAGCGCATGCTGACGCTGCTGAACACCGCGCTGCTGAACTCCCACAACACACGGTTCGCGACGCTGGTTCTGGCTTCCGCCGTCCGCCGGGGCAGCAACGTCGAGCTCGGGCTGACCAGCGCCGGACATGCGAAACCGCTGGTCATCCGCGTGGACGGGACCGTGGAGGAGGCTGACACCTGCGGGCGGCTGGTGGGGGTCATGCCGACCGTTCCCGCCAACACCGCGACGATCACCCTCGCGCCGGGGGAGTCCTGCATTCTGTACACCGACGGCATCACCGAGGCCCATGGCGGTCCGCTGGGCGACACCCAGTTCGGAGAGGAACGTCTCAAGCGCGCCCTCGCCGGGTGCGCCGGAATGCCTTCCGAGGGCATCGTGGAGCACATTCAGATGCTCGCGTCCCAGTGGCTCGGCAACCGTCGGCATGACGACATGGCCGTCGTCGCGATCTCTGCACCACGTACCCACCATTTGAGTGCGGTGGATGGCCGTACTCGGGGCAGGTACACCGCATGAGCACGAGCACACCACCTCGCCTCCGATGCAGCGCCGAGTTCGCACAGTTGGCCGATCAGTTGTGGAACGGCGTGGCGGCCGGAGACGAGTACGCCGCCACCGAGGTCGTCCTGCGCGCCCTCGACGACGGCCTGGAACCGGAGAGCGTGCTCCTGGACGTGATCGCGGCGGTGCAGGGCAAGGTCGGCGAGGAGTGGGCCGCGAACCGGATCAGCGTTGCGCAGGAGCATGCGGCGACGTCCATCAACGAACGGGCCGTTGCCGCGCTCGCCCTCCACCCGGCCGCCCGAAGGACCCCCACCCTGGGCCGGATCACCGTTGCGTGCGTGGACGGCGAGTGGCATGCACTGCCGGCCCGGCTGGTGGCGGAAGTGCTGAAGCTGCGTGGATGGCAGGTCGACTACCTCGGCGCGCAGGTCCCCGCCCCGCACCTGATCTCTCACCTGCACACCACCAAAGCCGATGCGGTCGCGCTGTCCAGCTCGATCGCAACGAGGCTGCCCACCGCGCACGCGGCGATCACGGCCTGCCAGGCCGTGGGCGTGCCCGTCCTGGTCGGCGGCGCCGCGTTCGGACCGGACGGCCGGTACGGGCGGTTGCTGGGGGCCGAGGCATGGGCGCCGGACGCCCGTACCGCGGCCGACCGGCTCGCCGAGGGGCCGCTGCCCCGCCCGCAGGTCGACCACCAGCAGATGGACGACCTGCCGCACCTGGCCGACCAGGAATACACGATGGTCACCCGCAACAGCGACAATCTGGTGCGAACCGTCTTCCACGCGCTGGAGGACGCGTTCCCCGCCATGCGCGTCTACGACGACATCCAGCGCGAGCGTACGGCCGAAGACCTCGCGCACATCGTGGAGTTCCTCGCGACCGCCCTCTACCTCGGTGACGAAAAGCTCTTCACCTGGTTCATCACCTGGACCGCGCAGATTCTTGTCGCACGGGGCGTGCCCGCGCAGTCCCTGCCGCCTGCTCTGAACCTCTTCGCCCGTGAGCTCAAGGACTTCCCGCGGGCGGCCCGCATCCTGCAGCGCGGCGTTGAAGCACTCACCACCGCACCTCAGACCACCACTGGAAAGCCCGCATGACCACGCTGCCCCCCGCCCTGCACCTGACCACTGTCGATGCCGAGGACAGAGTCCGCATAGAGATCAGCGGGAATCTCGACTACGACAACGCCGACCTGCTGCTGGACGAGGCCACCGCGCAGCTCTCCGCCCGCCCGCAGCTGACGGACTTGCATCTGCACTGCGCGGGTATCGGCACGGTCGACTCCATGGGGCTGTCCGTCCTGCTGATGATCGGCAGACGCACCGCCGCAGCAGGGGTGCGCCTCCACTTGGAGGACCGGCCCGAGAAGCTGAACCGGCTCCTCGACGTCACCGGTACGCTTGAGTACTTCACTGTGATGTCCCCCACCGGAGCCGCGATGTCGCACGAGGAGTCTGCGCTTCCCGTGGTCGAGAGGGAAGCGCGAGCGGCCCGCCCCACCGGACCCGACAGCACCACCTGAGAGCCACTGCCCGGCCGATCACCGGGCAGAAGCACCCACCGACGGGGAGCCATGCCCGCACCAGACGCCATCCCCAGCAGGATCTGCGACGAGGCGGCCCAGAGCGCCAGTGGCATCGCCGAACTCCTCGACGTGATGTGGGGGCGCGTCCAGGACTCCACTGCCGATGCCACCACCCCGGCCTCGGCCTCACAGCTGCGCCTGATGTACGTCGTCGAGCGACAGGACGGCATCCGGATGCGGGCGGTGTGCAAACTGCTTGCCGCCTCGCCTCCGAACGTCTCCCGCATGTGCGACCGTCTACAGGCCACTGGCTTCCTCGAACGGCTGCCGTGCCCCGACAGTGGACGCGAGATCACCCTGCGACTGACCACCGCGGGCAAGAGGCACCTGGAACGCATCCGTGAGCAGCGCAAGAGCATGCTTCACCGGGCCATCCACAACATGCCCTCCGTCGAACGCCGTGCCCTGGCCATAGGACTGGCAGAACTTCGGCATCAGCTCACCACCGCCGCCGGCGAGGAGCACGAGAGATCCGGTGCCCACAGCGCGGCCTGAATCCGTGCAGGAGTCCGGCCGGCCCGGGCCGTGCGACGTCCGGATTCGGCGCAGTGGAGTGTGCGAGAAGCCAGGCTCGTAGGGCTGACGGGCCCGTCGGCGCTCGGCGACATGGTCTTCGCCGCCTTTGCGGTGCCCGACGCTGATGATTCCGCGGGCTTTCCTCATCGAGGCCGCCTCACCCGGTCACTGTTGCCGGGCTCCCGGTCGTCCCCAGCAGGGTTCACCCGCTACGGCGCATGAGGGGAGGCACGTCCCCGCGGGTGGCGGTACGAGTGTCGGGGTGAATGGCAAAGACCTGTTCGAGCCCGAGGATCCGCAGGACGCGCAGCGTGTTGCCGGGGACGGCGGCCAGGGCGACGCCGGCCTGCGCCGCTTGTGCGTGGTTGCGCGCGACGATCAGGGCGCCTATGCCGCTGGAGTCGCAGAGCTCCAGGTGGGCGAGGTCCAGGACCAGCCGTTGCCCCGGGTGCAGGACCAGGGTGGTGATGAAGGCGCGCAGTTCGTGCGCGGTGTCGTAGTCGAGGTCGCCGGTGATCTCGACTACGGGACCGGTGGCCGCGTCGCGCGCGGCGATCTTCAGCTTGCTCATCTCGACAATTCGTAGCCGGGCGGGTTCGCGGATTGGTAGGGGAGCAGTGCGGTGTCGTCGTCCGCTACCCGCCCAGTGGTCTCCAGGAAGGCAGTCGACGCCTGAATCCGCGCCCCGGTCGGGGCGCCGACGTGAGGGATAACGAAGTTCCGTAGGCCGAGTCACCCTGGAGGCGCGGTCGGCTTCGGTGCGGGCAGCTGAGCCGACCGCGGCGGGAGCCGGGACTCGCGTCGTTGCAGGGGTGGGGTCGTTGGCTTGGGGCGGGCCTTCACTTGCGGTCTCGCGCCCGCCTCGGCGATCACCCACATGTGGATCGGCCGCTACGGTGACCGGCCGATTGCGCCGCGCGGTGCTCCGTGCAGGATAGAGTTGATAGTTGTCGTATGACAACGTTCTTGGTGGGTCATGGTGTTTCATGCAGGTGTGAACTCTCCGCATTCCTTTGAGCCGGATTGCAGGAGCCACGCTCCACGGCCGCGTGCCACCCCGCCTTCTGACCGCTTCCGAAGAAAAGGCGCCCAGCGTGACAGACTTTCAGGCCGTTGAGCGCGCTGTCCGCACAGGAGCGCCCAACGAACTCCTTGACACGGTGCGCGCCGCGTTGATCGAGCGCTTCGATGCCACCGAGGTCAACCTGCTGATGGCTGACTACAGCCTCACCGTTCTTCAGCCGGTGACCGCCCTTCCGCACACGGCCCAGCCCCTGTCCGTACAGACCAGTCCAGAGGGCCGTGCCTTCGGCAGCCAGGAGCCGTACGGCCAGTACATCGCTCAGGGCGGCGCGGTCGACCTGCATCTGCCGGTGACCGTACGCGGCGACAGACTCGGCATCCTGACCGTCCGCCTTCCCGAACACAGATGCACCCCTCAAGCGGTGGACGAAATGACAGGTCTCGCCGAGTTCTTGGGGCATGAAATCATCGTGGCGGAACGCGACACCGATCTCTACCTGCAGGCCCGCCGAAGCCAGCGGCTCACCCTGGCGGCGGAGATGCAATGGCAACTTCTACCCGCCCGTGCCTGCGCGCGCCGGGAATACGCCATCGGGGCTCAGTTGGAGCCCGCGTACGACATCCACGGCGACAATTTCGACTGGGCCACCACGGCCGACACCCTCACTCTCACCATCACCAATGGAATGGGCGAGGGAATCCAGGCCTCACTGCTGACGAATCTGGCGGTCAACGCCCTCCGCAACGCCCGCAGGGCCGGCATCGCCATCGCCGATCAGGCTGCGCTCGCCGATCAGGCGATCTACGCCCAGTATCGCGGTGAGCAATACGTCTCGACCCTGCTGCTGTCCTGTGAACTGGCCACGGGACGGGTGCAGGTGGTCGACGCCGGATCCCCACAGCTCTGGCGCTACCGCGACAAGGTCGTGGAGCGCGTGGATTTCAACGCACAGCTCCCGCTGGGGATGTTCGACGAGTCCTCCTACGAGGCGCAGGAGTTCCAGGCCCTGCCCGGCGACCGCTTGGTCTTCGTCAGCGACGGCGTCTACGGCGCCGTCTCGAAAGCGGGGGAGAGCTACGGCGAGCGTGCGCTTGCCCGAGCCATTCAGGCGGTCAGCTTCCTGCCTGCTGCCGCAGTCCCTCGAGCGGTGCTGCAAGAACTGACGGCGTACCGCGACGCCGACGCGGACGATGATGCCTTGGTCGTGTGTCTCGACTGGTTCGGCCGTAGCTCGTCGGAGGCGCACTGATCCACGGAGTCCGGGGGAGTTCCTCTCCCAGGATTCCCGGTCCGGACCGTCCACAGACTTCCAGGTCAGAGCGCGGGGCTCGTCCGTCGCCTCGTGTTGGAGAGTCGTGCGAGCAGCCTCCGTGAATCTGCGGCTCCCGGCGACCGACGCAGTCTTCTTCTCCCTGCGGACTTGCCTCCCGCGCCGAGTGTCGATCCCGCGGTTGAGCGGGGCGAGTTCCAACGTCGTACGGGCGCGGTCCTTCGCGGGGCAAGATCGTGTGGGCCCCTCGTCACAGGAGTGGGTCTTCGGCGGTCATGCGGGCCAGCAGCGTGCGGGCCTGTTGGACGCGGGGGTGATGGGGGTGCAGGAACTGCTCGCAGGCGCTCAGCGCGTGACGGGCTGTGGCTTCCGCCTCGGTGCGTCGACCCAGACCGTGAAGGGTTGTGGCGGTGACCATGTCCTGACTTCCGCTGCAGGAGCGGGGCCGATCCTGCTTGATCTGAAGGGTCTCGGCCAGGGCCTCTTCAAAACGGCCCTGCCCGTTCAAGCTGCGCACCAAGGCACACTGAAACCCGGCCGCGCGGTGTCCCTCCGCCCGGGATATGTTGCCGCGGGCTATGGCCTCGGCTTCCTCGTAGCGGCCCTGCCCGCACAGCGCAGCTGCCAGGCTGTCCAAAGCCGACAGCTCGACGTCCCACACCTCGGTGAGGTGCGCGAGACGGTTCGCTCCGCGCAGGATGTGCCGCGCCTCGGCCTCTGCCTGCGCATACTGCCCCTGGTCGACGTGCAATACCGCGCGGATTGCCCGGACAGCCAGCAGCAGACTTCTGTCGGCGCCCTCTGCCTGGTCCAACTCCGCGATCAAGGCGTCGAGTTCGGCCTCCAACTCCGCCCCGCGGCCGTGAGCGATGCCGGCTGCCAGGGCCGTGGCCTTGGTGAGACACACCCACATGAGGCTCTTGCGGCCGCGTCGCGCCGCGGCGGCACGAGCCTCGGCCTCGGCATCCTCGTACTGGCCCGCCTGCAACAGGTCCTGGACGCGGTCGAGAACCACCTGCTGCGAACGGGACACGCTACTGCTCGACCACCCGGGCCACGAGCGGCCCGACACGCTTCTTCTGAGCTTCATCATGCGCGAGGCTACGTGAAACCGGTCAGTCGGCATCGAGTGGGGGAGGAGAGCTTCGGCCTGCCAGATCGAAGCGGCAACATCCTGGACCGAACCGGCGGTTCGGTCCCTCAGGTGGTCGACGCCGGGGGCCTTCGGGTGCGGGCCATCCTCTTGGCCACGACAGCGCGTGGCAGGTGACGTGCAGCGACGGCAAACGCCTTGTACCGCCAACCAGTGATGCTGACAGGCCGTTTGTGGTCCAGGTCCTTCAACGCCTGCTTCACCACCGCGTCTGCTTCCAGCCATGCTGACGACGGCAGGGCGCTCACATCCATCCGTGCCCGTTCCTGGAACTCCGTGCGTGTGAAGCCCGGGCAGACAGCGAGCACACGGACCCCGAATGGCTCCATGTCAATGCGTAGAGACTCACTGAACGCCGTGACCCACGCTTTTGCGGCCCCGTACGTCCCGGTGGGCAGCAGACCGGCCACAGAGGAAATGTTCAGGATGGCCCCCCTCCTTCGCGTCCGCATCCCCAGGGCGGCGGCGTGACTGAGCCGCAGGGGTACGTGGACCAGGAGTTCCAGCATCCGCTCCTCGTCCTCCAGGGAGCTGTACGGGAAGGGGGTTGCCAGTCCGAAACCGGCGTTGTTCACCAGAACGTCGACGGGCACGTCCTCCGAAGCCACACGGTCCGACACCCTTCGGCACTCCGCGGGATCGAGGAGGTCTGCAACCAGGACTTCGACAGAGACTTCGAACTCCACCCGCAAGGCGTCGGCGGCGCTTTCGAGACGCGCCTTGTCGCGGGCGACCAGGACGAGATCGCAGCCTTGGGCCGCGAAGCGGCGAGCGAACGCCGCGCCGATGCCTGAGCTGGCACCAGTGATGAGAACCGTGGTCAAGTGAACGCCGCTTTCAGAGTCATGGCTTGAAGGTTTGCGTCGAGGCTGATCCGTAGGCACATACCGCGACGACGAGAACTTCTTCTCGCCCTTGAGGTTGTAGCACTCGGAGCCGATCGCGCGGCGTTCGGGTGTGATCTTGGCTGGTTCGCACTCAGGGTCCGGCATGGGCGTGGAGGATGCCGGCCGCCCCGTCCGTCAGCCGAGGATCTTGCGCTTCTGTTCGTTGAGTTCCTCTTCGGTCAGCACCCCTTGGGTCTTCAGCTCACCGAGTTCCTTGAGCTTCTCGGCGGTCGAAAGGCGTTGCTGCTCAGTGCCGCCGCTCAGTCGCTGTCGAAGCCGCCCGAGTCCACGTCGGCGCTGTCTCCACTGTCCCCCGAGTCGGACACGCTCGGCGGCCTGGACGCTTCGCGGAGCTGCGTCCTCACCTTGTCGGAGACGACCGTCGCGGTGATCAGGCCTGCCAAACAGGCCATCATGAGGGCCATCCCTGAGAAGAACACCGCGGCCCACAGCGGGCTGTTCACGTCCACATCGAAGAAGACGAGCAGGCTCGCACCCGGGAACACGCCAAAGATCCACGAACCGCAGACGGTAGCCACCGTCACGGATTGGTGGAGATCGGAGAAATCAGCGATCCTTCGTAGCGTCGCCGCATGTCCCGGCCACGCAACCGGGATCAGAGCGACCGCCTGGCAGACCAGGCAGGCGAGTTGGACGACGGCATAGCCCGCGAAGGAGAACGGGCGCGACCAGTAGTACACCAACCCGGCGAGGGCGCTGAGGAATGTGCCCGCATTGCCCACCACCACCCACGATGAGCGGGACCGTATGTAGTCGGACACCGCGTCGAACATGTCCTCCCAGAACCATGCCTGGGTGATCGTTCTCAGTCTGTTGTGGATCCTGATGCCGTCGAACATGAGCCGCCCCCATGTGTCGCCAATGTCCTCAGCGTCAATCATGCCCACGCCAGGGAAGCCGTAAATGGGCGGATGGTGGAGCGGGGTGGGAACCCGGAAGGTGAGGACGGCGCGGGGTGAGCCCCTGTGGGATTGCGTGGGCTCTGGAGGAAGTGCCCTGCCGAAGGTGTCGGTGAATGTCTCGACGGCGGGGGTGCGCAACCGGTCGGAAGATGTTGCCGGTTGCGCCTGGGCTCCGGGAGAGGCATCGGTGGCGACGTCCACGGCCGTGCAGCCGTCGAGCGCAGCCGGCAGCAGCTCGACCGGCGAGAACTCGGTGCCCTCTTTGCCGGCGCTGCCGCCGAGGCGATCGTGGCACCGCGGGTGTTGTCGATCGATCTCGGGGCGAGCTGGTGGTTCAGCAAGCGCAGGTCGCCCGCTACTCGTACCGATACTTCAGCGAATCCGCCTCCGCCTGCTCGATGCCGGCGATCGTCAGCTCCGGCATCCGGAGCTGGGCCAGCGTCACCTCGGCCGAAGTCGGCTGGGCGTCTGCCGGCAGCCACTGCTCCGGCTTCCAGGCCCCGCTGCGCAGAAGCGACTTGGGGCAGTGCGGGTAGACTTCCTCGATCCCCACCACCAGCGCGCTGGCCGGCGGCTTTCCCACGGCGGTCAGTTGCGACAGCAGGTCCGGGCGGGTGGAGACGCAGGCCCGGCCGTTCACCCTGAGCGTCGTGGTGCGCCCCGGGATGACGAACAGCAGCCCGGCCCGTCCGGTGGCGACGACGTTCTGCAGGGAGTCCAGACGCTTGTTGCCGGTCGCGTCCGGTATCGCCACCGTCCGTGAGTCCAGGACGGCGACGAACCCGGCGGGACCGCCGCGCGGGGAGACGTCACAGTTGCCCTCGGCGTCCGTACTGGCGACCAGGACCAGCGATGAGCAGCCGATCAACCGTCGGGTCTGATCGGTGAGTTCATCCATCTGCTTACGCAATGCCGCGGCCTTGGGGAGTTCGTAGGCCCGACGCAGCGTCTCCTGGTCGGGCACGGCGTCGAGGCGGAGCGAGTCGAAGGCGCTGCTGGCAAAGGGTGGCGTCATGCCCCGACCCTAATGGGCCGGCCTGCGAACCTCCGGGGTGGGCGACCGGCTCGATCGCGCCCTGCGGTCGATGGTTCCCGGCCGCCGGGATGGGCGGATCAGCGCAGTCCGGCGAAGAGATCGTTCTCGGGTACGGCCGCGCCGGTGGCGTCCTGGACACGTACGAAGGTCTCCATACCCATCAACTCGCTGAACCTCTCTTTGCCCATCTTGAGGAAGAAGATGTTCTCGCCCTGACTGGCGTGCGCGGCCAACGAGTCGAACTTCTGACCGCTGAACGCGGTGGTGTCCACCCACGTGGTGATCTCATCGTCGGGGAGGCCGATCTCGGCCATCGCGGCGGCCTCGGCAGGATCCGGCTCCGGCATCTCTTCACCGAACTCGCGCATGATCTCGCCGAACCGCCGCATCATCGAGCGAGGCATCGTGGTCCAGTACACCTTCGGTGTCAGCGCGGTCATCTCCAGCGCCGCCATGGTGATGCGGTGGGCCTGGATGTGGTCGGGGTGGCCGTAGAAGCCGTTCTCGTCGTAGGTGACGACCACATCAGGTCGGTAGTGCCGCATGAGTTCCGCGAGTCGGGCCGCGCCTTCCTGCACGGAGGTCTGCCAGAAGGATCCGGGGGCGTCGTTGCTCGGCCAGCCCGTCATCCCGGAGTCGGCATAGTCCAGCATCTCCAGATCGCTGACCTTCAGGACGTTGCAGCTCTCCTCAAGTTCTTGACGACGCATCGAGGCGACCGCCGCCGGATCGTGCCCGGGAGCGCCCGGCTTGACCCCGCCCGGTCCGTCACCGCAACCGCCGTCGGTACACGTCACGAGAACCGTGCGGATTCCTTCCGCCGCGTACCGCGCGAGAACCCCTCCGGTTCCGGTGGCCTCGTCGTCGGGGTGGGCGTGCACTGCCATGAGCGTCAAGGGCCGGTCAGCCATGAAACTGTCCTCCTGCGGAAATACGTCTTGGTCCGAGTGCGCGGCGGGCGTACCGCGATCTGGGGCCCGGATCCTGGTGGGGCGGACGGCCGTGTGGTCTCCGTGTCCCCCGCCCGTGCGGCGCCGGTTCCTCGATCGATACAACCGTGGCGGCCGGACCGGATGTTCCCGCCGCGGTGGCTTGGCCTTCCAGTCGTCGGCGTTCGACGCGAAGGAGTTGCGTACGCGAGCTGCATCGGGTCGTCCCGTGCGCCGGCCGCTGGTCGGACATTGTCTGGCCCTGCTCGCATTTGCCCGATGCGGGTTCCGATGGAGAGGTCGGTCATCAGGCCGAGCTGGTCAAGCCGAGGCTCGCTTCGGGGGCCCGCCCACGACGGTGAGCAGGTCCACCACGAAGATCAGCGTCGAGCCCGCCGGGATCAATGCGGAGGGTGACTGCCTGCCGTAACCCAGACGTGGGGGAACGATGATCTGGCGCCGGCCGCCGACCTTCATTCCCCTCACTCCCCGGTCCCAGCCCTTGATGACCCTGCCACCGCCCACGGCGAACTTGAACGGTCGATCCCGCTCCCAGGAGGAGTCGAATTCCCTTCCGGATGCGAACGTGACCCCTACATAGTGAACCTGGACGACAGTGCCCGGCAGCGCCTCTGGTCCGTCCCCGACCACGAGGTCCCGGATCGTCAGCTCGGTGGGCGCGTCACCCTCCGGAACCACGATTCTGGGCTTCGTCGGTTCGCTCATCACGGTCCCATCGCTCGCTACCGGAATCCCTCGCACGGGCAGGCCGGACGCATGGATATTCCATGCGGCAGGCGATCACGCTACCGGCAACGCGCATGCTCCGAGGTGCACCACCTGCCAGCTGCCGGCTTTCCTGGCTGTTCGTCGGCGATGAACGGCAGGTCCGTCCGATCTGGCTGGACTACGCTGGTGGAGCTGCCAACGTGAACGAAGGACGCATATGGCTCGCGCCTACAACCCCGGACCGAAACAGTTCGTCTTCGCTGTCGGTGATGGCAACGACCAACAGGTCTCCGTGGGCGACCCTCAGGAAGCCTACGTAGCGTTCTCTGCGTTCTTCCGTGATCGAGATGCTGACACCTACACCATCAACGATGAACCGTCGGGGCAGAGTTTGGTACTCATGCCCGGGCAAGGGGTGATCTCCCGGATCAAGGACGCGGACCAGCCCCGGTCGGAATACCTCCAGGTCGACCGGGCCAATCGCTACCTTCCGAGCGCGATGCTGTTCTTCGAGAACGGATATGCCGGCCTCGACCGCTTCGGCCAGTGGTTTCCCGACCTCGCCGACCTCGACGCGTCACCGGAGACTCGCGGCGCCGCCCGCGCCGCCACGATCACGACGGAAGCAGCGGCGATCGAAGAGATCGCTCGGATCTGGGCAGATTCGGGCTACGTGGACCCGAGCGACCAGTACTACATCTTCTTCGACTCGCATGATGTCGACGACGACAGAGCCGAACGAGCCGAACTGCTCAAGTTGATCGAGTTCCTCGGTATCGAACGAGTCGACGCCCCGGCCGAGGCCGCCGGGGGCGAAGTCTGGGTGCGCACCGACCCACGCCTCGACGCCGAATGTGCACGGTGGTCGTGAACACAGGGTGCGGGGTGGGGCTGCCGCATCACCGTGATGCCAGACCGGCGCCGTTCCGGGAAACACTGAGTCCATGAGAGACACCGTCTTCACGCGCATGAGCGGCTGGATCCCGAACGTGATCCGCGAAGGCGGCGAGCTGAAACTGATGCTCGCTGCCGGGGCCGACGCCAATCACGAGCCTCGCACGTTCACGTTCTCGATCGGCGAAGCCCACCTTGCGGTGATCCGGGAGGACCTGGCCAGACACCTGCTGCTGTGGAGTGCGGTCCTTCCGTTGTGCGACGACGCCGGAACCCGGGGCCGGCTCGACGAGAACGCTGCCGTCGCGCTCCTGGACCCGATCCTGCTTGCCGCGCCCGCAGACGTCGACGCGCTCTTCCAGCGCATTCGGTGGGACAGGAGCCGGCTCATCGCCCATGGGGCCGACACAGGTCTCCTTGAGCGCGGTCGGGTATGCGCGGCGATGCGCGCGGCGACAGAGACGTCGAACGGGAGACGAGCTCAGGAGTACCGAGCGGACCGCCGTCGCGCCGAGCGCGGAGCAGTACTCGGTCCGCTCGACGCCGCGATCCTGAGGTACACGGGCCAGTATGTGCACGGCGCGACGGTTCCGAGGCGGCTGCCGGATGCCGTCGACCCCGCTCTGCTCCCCGAGGTCGTGCGGGTGATCGCCACTGCGGAGCAGGCGTGCGCCGGGATGCGGATCAGCCGCGATCCACGACGGGGAAACCGCGCCACGGACAGGCGCGACTGGGGTCGGATGGAGACGACGGTCGAAGCGGCCGTGCGCCGTGCACACCCTGAGCTCGTCGATGACGCGGTGCGTACCGTGAGCTTCCTGATGTGCTCGGAGGCCGCGGACCGCTCCAGGAGCACACCTATGGAGGATGACGAGGAGGCTGCCGGCCACCGCGTCGACTTCGGCGGGGGTGCGAGGAAGACGGTCCTGTCGTTCACCGACGACAAGGGCGCCGAGAAGAAGTGGCTACGGGAGAGTTCCCGCACCGCCGCCGCGGAGTTCTGGGAGTTCGTCGGCGATCGTTCTGCCGGGGACAACGAAGTGTTCACCATCGAGGACGAGGAGATGGGCGAAGGGATCCAGCTCCACTTCTACGCGGACTCCATCGCCCGGATCACGACGCTGCGCGAGGGTGAAGGCGGGTCGGATCCGGAGTACCGGGTCGAGTACAGCCTGGTCGACGGGATCGGCGGGTACCGGAACCTGGTGAGCGCCTTCGTCCGCGGCGGCTGCGCCGCACTCGAACAGCACGGTCCCTGGATGTCGGATGTCGCCGAGTTCGAGCGCGCGCGTCGGCGGCGCGACGCCCGGTAGTCCCAGCGGGAGCCCGCGCCCGCGCCGTCGGAAGAACTTGCGAAGATCGGGGGGACGGGGCGGTCGCATGACGGTGACCTCGTCGTCGGCGCCGAACAGCGCACCCGTACCAGTTCGGCCGGTCTCGCGATGTGGCACCGCCGATCTCGCGAGGTGTCTGCGCAACGAACTCCCGCCCATCTCCGTTTCGTTGCTCTCGCAGGTTCCGGAGTCCCACACCGCCCGGGCCGGCCGAAGAGTGGCCACTGCCAGGCTGGGAGTGGACGCTGAGACGCGCCGTGACGGCGCTAGCAAACGCCCGCCTGGCAGAAGTGCGACAGGTGTTGAACCGAACAACACGGCATAACACTGCCGAATGAGGACGTCGATGCCCACATGGAAGGCCCCGCCATCGTCGTCGACACGATAGCCCTGTACTGAGGCCCTGGAGCCATGCATCTGCCGCCGAGGGCCTTGCGGAGCTCAGACGCCGGTCAGCTTTCTCCAGGTCTTGTTGCCCACGATTCCGTCTGCCGCAAGGCCGTTCCTTTGTTGGAAATGCCTCACAGCAGCATCGGTTTTTGCACCGAATATTCCATCCACGACCAGGGCGGGTGTCCACCCGAAATCATTGAGGTGCCTCTGGATGTTCTTGATCCCCTCCGCCTTGGGTGCGCCTACCTTAGCAAAAGGCTGGTCGGCCGCAGCACGCTCTGCCGGAGTGGGATGCTTTTCCAGCCACTCGCGCATATACCCCGGCAGGTCATCCATGTCGAAGTCCAGCCCCGTTGTCCACCCCTCTACTTGCCTGATCTTCTCAGCGAATTTCGTGATTTGTCCATCGCTCAAATCCTCGATTCGCGTGCTCGTAGTCACCCCTCCCCCGAGGGCGTCGACTATTGCCTGAGCGTATTTCTCTGGGGTGTTCGCTCCATGCCCGCTAGGCGCATAAATTTTCATCATCTCCAGGATCGTCTTAGTGCGACGGTTGGGATGTCGCAGGAATTTGCGGATGGCCTGGAACCCTGCCTCTTCGCTAGGGAAGATGGCGAACAGGTAGTTGTATTTCCCCGGATATGCGCCGTAGCTTTCCGCTTCACTGGATCGCACGATGTTGCCCGGGTTCTTGTTGGTCCAGGAGATGCTTCCCCCAGTTCGCATTCTGTCCGTGTAGAACACATGAGCAATCGCGAGGATGCTTACCGCCTCGCCGGCTTCCATGTCTTCAAATATTTTCGAGTACATGAGTCTCTCCGTGCTCCTGAGGAATGATGTCAGGCCTGAGTGGATTTCGCGCTTCTCCTCAATTGATGCGATCCACGGCGGATGTAGAAGGATTCAATCGCCCGTCAGAGAGGCGGCGGAACGTCAATAGCGTGGAGTCTTACCCAAGGACGTTCTGAGGCCGTCTCCGGGACGTTGAGGCTTTGTCGCCGATGTGTGAGTGAAGCGTCTTTGGAGCGCCACCCGCGGTGACCAAGTTCCTGTCGGCGGGTCTGCGGGCCAGTTCAACTCACGGCGATGCGGGTGTCTTCGGGCGCTCCGCTTCTGGCCGGTGTGCGGCATGCCGGAAATCCGCGCAGCAACCTCGGCCCGCGTGTTGCTCGCCTTCGAAGATCCTGGAGGAGGCTGAACTCGAAGCTCGACCGCCTCGTTCGGGGAGATCTTCCGTTGGTCGAAGACCAGGCGTGGACGAGACAAGGGCCAGTCTGCGCCTCCGGCGCGGCCCCGGAGGGAGGAGCGTTGATGACTTTACTCATCGAGCAGCACGAGCACGATGTCCTAACGAAGGGCAGGCGGGTTCGGCTGCCAACATCTGCCCATCAGGCTGCCGCGAATCAACTGTCGCCGGTGTCCGTCCCCGGATCAGCCGCCGACACGCAAGATTGCCTTTCCGCAGATGCTGTGACGCAACACCTATTTGGGCATCAGGTCCTGCACGAGCTGAGTCATTTGCTGCGATGGCCCAACGTTGAGCTCACGGCGCAGGAAGGCCCGATAGTCGCGGTAGCGCTTCAGCGCGCTGGCGACATTGCCCTCCGCGAGATGCACCTCTATCACGATGCGATGCGCGGTCTCCCGTATGGGATCCACGGTCATGGCTGCGAGGGCTGCCTGGAGCGCGGGCAGGAACTGCTCCGTCGCCTGAAACTGCTGGGCCAGGCCTTCGAGGGCGTAGACACGCATCTGGTCCCAGCGATCTCGTTCCCAGATCAACCATTCGTCTGCCCAACCAGGTAACAACTCCCGGCTCAAGTCCCTGACGAGGCCTGCCCCGTCGGTGGGCAACGGTTGTCCCGCTTCAACCACCTGACTGGCTGACGCCCGGACACGATGCAAATCGACGTGAACCGCGGGCGAGAGCAGCAGGCTCGGTCCCACCGATTCGATCGCGGTCACGCAGCCCAGGCGCCGGCCTTGGCATAGGGCGGATCGGAGATTGGCTGCCGCCCGGAAGGGGGTGCAGTCGGGCCAGAGTCGTTCTGCGGCAGCGGCTCGGTGAGCATCGCCGTTTTGCAACGCAAGAAACGCCAGCAGGCGCTGAGCTCCCAAGGGGAGGGAGATGCGACAGCCGGCGTTCGTGACTTCGAAGGGCCTCAGCAGTTCGAGACACGCGTCATTCCTCGACACATCACCACTGTGCAACCGGCACGTGCTCCACGCACCTGCTGTTCGCATCTGCCGGGGTCCCGGATACACCCTTCTGGCCTGCATCAACGTCGCAGGGACGGATGAGAGATGTGAGCGGGACGCACCCTGAACGATGCGGGGCACACGGATGCGATGTGCGCGGAGGAGTATCAGAGCGACCGAGTGATTGGTGAGGGGCCGCAGATGCAGATCCACTCGGAGCTGTAGGACCTTTTGCGACCCAACGAGATCTTCACCGACCCAAAGATTGAATTTCCGCGCACGACAGACGGGTGCACCTTCCCAATCTTGGTGATCTCCTCGCGTCGCAGTATTGCGACACGGGCAAGGTCCCCTATGCATCCACTGCTTCGCACAATTGAACCCAACCGCGAACCCGTGCATCTCCGGATGCCGATCGGTCGCAAATGAGCTTCACTGGACACCCCAGCCTCCCGGCTCTGCGAAGTCCCCAAAAGCGGAGTGATCCTGATTGGGAGTCAGAGAGAAAGGAACGCAAAATGGTTACTGCACCCCCACGAGCAGCAACAGAAGCCGATGAGTATCAGAAGGTCTGCGACATCGTGAACAACGGAGTCAAGGACCTGCTGGTTCAAATCCTGGACAAGCTCAAGGACCCGAGCACGTTCAGGGAAGAAGTTCGGTACCTGGCGGACCGTCAAGGCGTGCCGCGAGAGGCCGTGGACGACACGGACCGAATGTTCGCTTCGTTCTGGAACCATTGCACCGGCCTCCAGGGAGACCTGAAGTGGCTGAATTCCTCCGCAGTGCCTGAGCGGTCTCGGTCGTTCGTGAAGGACTTCACGCCCGCGGCGGATGTCCCTGAGACCGAAAGGGATGCCACGATTAGGTGGGGCATCAGCCTGCCGTTCGGCATCGGCTTCCACACCTGAATGTCGACCTGCCTGTCCCTCGGTGCCGCGACCTGGCCTTTCGGGGCTAGCCGCGGCACCGTGCCGCCCCATGTCATCGCCTACTGGCTCTGGGGCATGTGACATAATCCCAAAGCAGTCAGTAACTCCTTCCGTGGTGCGGCAGACTGCGGGTCCTATGGGCAAGTGGCAAGACTGCGGTAGATGCACCTGTGAGTCCGCCCAAGACGCCCCGCACGAAGCCGTAGGCAATTGCGGTCACGACGGCGAAATGGGCAGCCCCCCGCACCGGCGCAGCCGGCAGCGGCCCGTGCAGGATTGTGGGCGGGTATCCGCAGGCTTTCAGGTTCCGTTCCGCCTGGGTCGCGAGTGCCGCATCGAGCTCGATGGTCGTGACCGCGTCGTCGCCGACCAGCGCGGACAACAGTCCGGTGCTGAAGCCGGTGCCCGCCCCCGAGTTCCAGCACCTGGCAACGGCCCGCTCCCGTATCAGCGAGAACGTGACCCCGAGCTTGATCAGGCATTGTTCAGCCGCAGATCCTTTGGGACATCCCCCGTACGCGCTCCCTGACGTGACCGCTGGAGCAGATCTGCCAGCTGGCGGTGGTACGGCCGGCGCGGCCGATCCGTACGACGTACGGGCTCCGTACAGCAAGGGAAAGCCGGCCTGCTCGTTAATGCTGACCGCCGGCGCGTGCGCCTGGTCCGCCAGACGGGCAGTGTCGGCGCGGCCCGCTAATTTGGGGCACCCCAGAGCAGAGGAGAGCCCCGTGGGCAAGGTGGTCATGTACAGCTCGGTGTCGGTGGACGGCTTCGTCGCGGACGAGAACGACCAGCCCGGACCGCTGTTCGACTGGTTGTCCAGCGGTGACGTCCCGTTGGACGAGAGCGGCGAGCTGAGGGTGTCGCAGACCTCCTACGATTACACCCGGCCGTACTGGGACCAGATCGGGGTGACAGTCGTCGGCCGCCACGTCTTCGACCTGACGGACGGCTGGGACGGGAAGCCTCCGGGCGGGATCGACCACGTGGTCGTCGTGACGCACCGGCCGCAGCCCGAGGGGTGGGACCCCGAGGCGCCGTTCCACTTCGTCGACGGCGTCGAGGCAGCCGTGGCCAAGGCGCAAGACCTTGCGGGTGACCGCATGGTCGAGGTCGCAGCCGGCGACGTCGGTGGCCAGGTGCTTGCCGCGGGTCTGGTCGACGAGGTGCGCATGGACGTCGTACCCGTGGTGTTCGGGTCCGGCAAGCGCTACTTCGGGTCGGTCGACGCGCAGCACCTGTTGGAGGATCCCGACGTGGTGATTCAGGGCAACCGGGTGCTTCACCTGCGCTATCGGGTGCGCCGTTGACCGACCTGAGCGGGTACGCGAAGAAGCGGTGAGACAAGATCGGGCCTCCGCCTGTGTTTGCGCATCGCTGTCTCACGGGCAGCCGATGCCGAAGCGCCCCGGTGCCTCACCTGCGGCAAGCTCAACTCAAGATGATGCGCGCGCCGTGCCGGCACCCGTTGCATCCAGCCGGGCTAACCTCGCGGGATGATTACTTGCGTGGTGGAGTATGTGATCGATCCGGCGAAAATTGAGTCGTTCGAGACTTTCGGGCGCCGCTGGATGGAGCTGGTTGACCAGCACGGTGGCACGCACCACGGCTACTTCCTGCCCGCAGAGGGTGCCAGTGACAAGGCGATCGCCTTGTTCAGCTTCCCCAGCCTCGCGGCGTACGAGGAGTATCGAGCGCTGTTCGGTGAGGATCCCGAGTTCATCGACGCGGACCGCATCAGGGATGAGAGTGGATGCGTACTGCGCTACGACCGAAGCTTCATGCGCCCACTGCTCCCCACCCCTCCCAACTAGCCAGGCCCGCGTCAGCCGGCCACATATGTCCTCACCCAGAGCACCGACCGTCACATGAAGCGCCGCGCATACCTCTTCCGGCTTCGACGCTCCGTCGGCCCTCGCGTAGGCGTCGTCGCGGAGCGCCGTCCAGCTGACGTTCCTCGTTCTCGGTCGCGTCCGTAGACGCGTGCGACATCCGCCTGCGGCCCGACGTTAGGTATCTGCGCGGGACGCGCCGTCGCCTCAGCGAGGCGCTTGCCGGTTCCATGGGACGGCAAAAGAAGAAAGGCAAGGAAAGCCCTCTCCTTGCCACTCTCAACTTATAGCGCACTGGGGGGCTTGCCACAAGGCCCGGGTCACGGCGCAGAATCATCGGCCGATGCCACAACGTGCGGAAACGGGGTCACGACGTGGGGGTTGTTGTCGATGTGCTTGAGCGGGGACGGAGTGACGTCGAACCAGTGGTGGGACCGGCAACGCAGTTGCGGGCGCTCGACGCGCAGGTGTGGGGGTGCGCGTCCCCCGAATGGGTGGAGCGGTCGGCCGACGCGTCTGGGAAAAGGCAAGCAGGGATGAGGACATGCACGACAAGAGGTTCGACAGAGTGGGAGGCGCCGGTGATTCGACCGGCCACCGCAGCACAACGGAGCACGCCCGCCTCGGAGGTATCGCAGTGATGGAGCAGTACGTCGTGGACCTTCGCGAGGTTGACGAGACACATGTCGCGCTCGTCGGCGGCAAGGGCGCGCACCTGGGCGAGCTCTCCCGTATCGACGACATCCGCGTGCCCGGCGGCTTCTGCGTGACGACGGACGCCTTCCGGCGGGTCATGGCGGATGCGCCGTCGATCGGCGGTCTGCTGGATCAGTTGTCCCGCGTCAACCCGGACGACCGGGAGGCGATCCGCACGCTCAGCGCGGACATCCGCCGGACGATCGAAGAGATTGCCATCCCGGGTGAAGTGGCGGAGGCGATCACCCGCGCGCTCGCCGAGGTCGGCGAGCAGGTCGCGTACGCCGTCCGGTCCAGCGCGACGGCAGAGGACCTGCCGACGGCTTCCTTCGCCGGCCAGCAGGACACCTACCTGAACGTCCTGGGACCGGCAGCGATCCTTCAGCACGTCAGCCGGTGCTGGGCGTCGCTGTTCACCGAGCGGGCCGTGACCTACCGCCGACGAAACGGCATCGACCACCGCACGGTCCACATGGCCGTGGTCGTGCAGCGGATGGTCCTCCCGCAGGCGTCCGGCATCCTGTTCACGGCCGACCCCGTCACGGGCAACCGGAAGGCCGCCACCGTGGACGCCGGCTTCGGCCTCGGCGAGGCACTGGTCTCCGGACTGGTGAACCCCGACGTCTTCACGGTGCGGGACGGCGAAGTCGTCGCCAAGACGATCGCCGCCAAACAGCGTGCCATTCAGGCACTGCCCGCCGGCGGAACGCGGGAAGTGTCCATCGACGCGCAGCGAGAGGATCAGCCGGCGCTGACGGATGCGCAGGTCGTACGGCTCGTGCGGCTCGGGCGACGGATCGAAGCCCACTTCGGCTCCCCGCAGGACATCGAATGGTGCCTGGTCGACGACGGCTTCCAGATCGTTCAGAGCCGGCCGATCACGACGCTGTTCCCCATCCCGGAGACCGGCGACCAGGACAATCATGTCTACGTCTCCGTCGGCCACGGGCAGATGATGACCGACCCCATGAAGCCCCTGGGGTACTCCATGTGGCAGCTGACGGCCATGGTGCCGATGCACGAGGCAGGCGGGAGGCTCTTCGTCGACGTCACCCCGCGTCTGGCCTCGCCCGCGAGCCGCGCCGGCCTCCTGGACGTCCTGGGGAAGGGCGATCCACTGGTCAGGGACGCTCTGGAGACGATCCTCGACCGAGACGATTTCGTCCCGTCGCTCCCGGAGGCGGTCCCCGGCGGGCCACCGGCCGGCGGTGCGCCCGCGCCGATCGAGACCGATCCGGCCATCGTCGCCGAGCTGATCGAACGCAGTCAGGAGTCGATCGCCGCCCTCGAGCGCGACATCGGGACGAAGTCGGGACCGGCGATGTTCGACTTCCTGCTGGAAGCCTTCGAGGAACACAAGCGGGTCCTCGGCGATCCGCTGAGCCTCCAGGTGATCATGGCGGGCATGGAGGCCACATGGTGGCTCAACGACAAGCTGCAGGAGTGGCTGGGCGAGAAGAACGTGGCCGACACGCTGACGCTCTCCGCCCCCGACAACGTCACGTCGGAGATGGGACTCGCGCTGCTCGACGTCGCGGACGTGATCCGCCCGCATCCGGAGGTGGTGGCGTTCCTCCAGGGAGTCCAGGACGAGAGCTTCCTGGACGAGCTGGCGAAGCTCCCCGGCGGGACCGAAGCGCGCGACGCCATCGAGGCCTACCTCGACCGGTACGGCATGCGCTGCGTCGGCGAGATCGACATCACGAGGCCACGCTGGCGCGAGCGCCCGACCACGCTCGTGCCGGTGATTCTCGACAACGTCAGGAACTTCGAACCGGGCGCCGCCGAACGGCGCTTCGAGCAAGGACGGCGCAAGGCGGTGGAGAAGGAACGGGAGGTGCTGTCGCGGCTGAGGGCTCTGCCGGACGGGGACGGGAAGGCCGATGAGACCAAGCGGATGATCGACCGGGTCCGCACCTTCATCGGGTACCGGGAGTACCCGAAGTACGGCATCATCAGCCGCTACTTCGTCTACAAGCGGGCCCTGTTGGCGGAGGCCGAGCGCCTCGTCGAGGCCGGCGTTCTTCCTGAGAAGGAGGACGTCTTCTACCTCACGTTCCAGGAACTCCACGACGTCGCGCGCTCGAACCAGGTGGATGCCCTGCTTGTCGAGCGGCGCAAGGAGGCGTTCCGTTCGTATCACGCGCTCACACCGCCCCGAGTGCTCACCTCGGACGGCGAGGCCCTCACCGGGGCGTACCGGCGCGACGACGTCCCGGCCGGTGCCCTGGTCGGCCTGCCCGTCTCCGCCGGGACCATCGAGGGGAGGGCGCGTGTGATCGTCGACATGGGGGAGGCCGATCTCGAAGCAGGCGACATCCTGGTCACGGCCTTCACGGACCCCAGCTGGTCGCCGCTGTTCGTCGCAGTCGCCGGCCTGGTGACGGAGGTCGGCGGCCTGATGACCCATGGTGCGGTGATCGCCCGGGAGTACGGCTTGCCGGCGGTCGTGGGCGTGGAGCGGGCCACCCGGCTGATCAAGGACGGGCAGCGGATTCGCGTGCACGGAACGGACGGGTACATCGAAATTCTGTCGTGACATCCACAGGGGGACCCCGCGCACAGCTCGTGAGTGACGGTCCCCCGACGGCCGCCGCCATGCGCACGGTGGACTGCACCTGGATGGCGACAGTGTGGATGCCGTTGCGCGGCCGGTGCTTAGATCGCCGGCATGGCACTTCGACCTGTTCACGTGAACATGAAGGCTCTTGACGGCTCGGCGGTCGGCCGGTTCTGGGCGGAGGCGCTGGGCTGGAGTGTGTTTCGGCCCGGCGTGACCACATACGTCGGACCCGAAGGCGCATTCGTCTGGCCGGACCCGGTCGTCCTCGGGCTCGACGTCGTTCCCGTCCCGGAATCCAAGGCAGCGGCAAAGAATCGTGTGCACCTCGATCTCGCCACCAAATCCGTCGGCCATCACGCAGAGTTGGTCGCCCGCCTGAAGGCACTCGGTGCGACCCCCGCCGACGTGGGTCAGCGCAATGTGCCGTGGACGGTTCTCGCCGACCCCGAGGGCAACGAGTTCTGCGTCCTGGAGCCCCGGGAGATCTACGCGGACACCGGGCCGATCGCCCGTGTGGTGGTCGACTGCGCGGAACCGCGGGCCATGGCTCGGTTCTGGGGCGCGGCGATGGAGTGGACCCTGCACGAAGTGACCGACGAACGTGCGGTGTTGCGTTCGGCCAAGGGCGTCGGTCCGTATCTCGACTTCCTGCGCACGCCCGACGTGAAGACCGTGCCGGACCGTATCCATCTCGACCTTCTGCCGTATCCCGGTGACGACAAGCCAGGGGAGGTGGCCCGGTTGAGGGCTCTCGGCGCCACCGACCTCGACCTCGGCCAGGGCGACGTCCCGTGGACGTGCCTGACCGACCCGGAGGGCCACGAGTTCTGTGTCCTCGCCCCGTCCTGACGCGGAGCTGTCCGGCGCGCTTGCGCATGGGCCCTATGGACTCACGCACCCCGTGCCGCGTCAGACGGGCGTGCCCGGTTCCGGCCGGGCGAAGCAGCAACAGGCCGTCGCGCTCGCGGCGCCGGCACGCAGTAGCGCGTCCTCGAACCTCATGGACCGGTCTGTTCCCGGGTTTCGCTCGGGCCCGCGCCGAAGTCGGGCAGAGTCAGCGATCCGTCCGCGGCGAGGGGGAAGCCCGGGTTGTGAGCGACCTCCCAGGCGTGCCCGTCCGGGTCGGTGAAGGCACTGGAGTAGAACCCGATGGCGTTGACGGCGGCGGGCTTGGTGACGGTTCCCCCGGCTGCTTCCACGGCGACGAGCACCTCGTCCACCTCGGCACGCGAACGAACGTTGTGGGCAAGGGCGATGCCGCCGAACCCGCCGCTGTTCGGCCCCTTTGGCGTGGACGGTCCGGAGGGCAGCCCGCAGTCCGCAGCCAGGAGGTCGCGGTCCCACAGGACCACGGCGAGGCCGCCGGCCTGGAAGAAGACGGTCTGACTCACCTCCTGCCCGCGCCAGCCCAGTGCCTCGTAGAAGCGCCGGGCACGGGCGAGGTCGCGGACGCCGAGGGTGACGAGGGTGATGCGCTGGTCCATGCGGTCACGGTAGGGGATCTGGATGGAGCGCCGCCTGTCGCCGCGCTCGGCCGACGGTGACGGCCGAAGCGGCCGCTTCGGCGAAGGCCCCACGACTCTCGCGAATGAGCTGGTGGGGGGGGGCAGTCAGGCCGACTTCTCCGGGGGCTGCGGATAGCCGATCTCCGAGATGTCCTGGGCCAGGGCCGCAAGGCTGACCTCTCTGTTCAACGACGAGACGAGTTCCTGACCCAGCGGTCGCAAGTCATAGACGTCGCGCACGGCTCCCAGGTCCACGGAGACTTCGTAGTAGTCCTCGGCGAAGCGCTGGAACGCTTCGGGAGACCGGTCGACCAAGAGCTCGAACAGCGCGGTCGTCCCGTCGGGGTCGGCATGGTCCGACGGGAAGTCGATCGTGCCGTGATGCCACTGATCATCCGTCGCTCCTCGCCACAAGCAGGCCGTCACGACCGGCACACCGTCCTCGTCGGTGAAGGCAGCCTCCGCGACGAAGGGTTCGAAGACGGCGGGCACATCGTCGACCACTCCCGGCCAGGGCCGGCCATCGTGGCCATAGGGGCTCATCGGTGACTCGTGCGCGAAGCCGCGGACGTAGACCCCGGCCGCCGAGAACACGATGGACCACTCGTCTCCCGACCCGTTGCGCATCGAAGCCATCTCCTCGCCCGCGGCCCACGCGGAGTTGAACGAGTAGTACCGGCTGTCCCAGTCCGGGCTCAGGATCGCGTCGAGCATCGCGAGTGAGCGACACAGGTCGCGCAGGTCGGCGATGGCGGGAAGTCGGCAGGCTACGTCATGGACAGTCACGGGCTCATCCAACCGGATGCCTCTGACAACCGGCGAGCTCACAAGCAGTCCGGCACTCGGCACCTGGCGAACGAGGTCGTCCTACGTAGTACGTGGCCACCCGCCACCCCGCGGTTGTGCCCCATGGGCGGGGCGCAGCCGGTGATACGGAGCCGGCGGGCACGGTGGAGGGGTGTGCCTGCGCAGGTGGCGACCCAGGTGACGAGACCGGTGCGGGGAGTTCGATACGGCGGATCCGCGAGGGGTTCGGCCGCAGCCAAACCAGTCCGGTCAGGAATCGAGAAGCCCTGCCGCCGAGCAGCCCATAGCGTGATGGCCATGGCAAACAACGCATCGACCACGTCCATCGCGTCCGTCACCCTCGAGGTGGCCGACGCCGAGGCCGCCCACCGCTTCCACACCGCCTTCGGAGTGGATTCGTACGTACGCCTGCGGGCGTCCGAGGCGCAGTCCACCGGATTCCGCGGCTTCACCCTGGCGCTCACGGTGTCCGGGCCGGCCACGGTCGACAGCTTCCTGGGCGCCGCCCTGGACGCCGGTGCCACGGTGCTCAAGCCCGCCGCGAAGTCGCTGTGGGGCTACGGCGGCGTTGTGCAGGCACCGGACGGTACGACCTGGAAGGTCGCGACCTCGGCGAAGAAGGACACCGGCCCGGCCACCCGCGAGATCGACGAATTCGTCCTGCTGCTCGGCGTCGAGGACGTGAAGGCCAGCAAGCAGTTCTACGTCGGTCGGGGCCTGACCGTCGCAAAGAGCTTCGGCGGCAAGTACGTCGAGTTCGCCTCGGACGCCTCCAGCCCCGTCAAGCTGGCGCTCTACAAGCGCCGCGGCCTGGCCAAAGACCTCGGCGTGCCCGCCGACGGCACCGGTTCGCACCGCATCGTCCTCGGCAGCACCATCGGCCCTTTCACCGACCCTGACGGATTCGCCTGGGAGGCGTCCACGTCGACCGCCCCCGCAGCCTCTGCCGCTTCCTGACTGCTGCCCGGACGGACAATGCCGGGGCGCCCTCGCCGAGTGCGCCAGGCAGGTGCCCCGCGGCGGCTCCGCTGACGCTCACGGCAGCGTGGCGGCCGACGGCTCCTGGCGGCGGATGGCCGGGAACGGCAGGGCACAGGAAGACGTTCAGCTCGCCGGATCGGCCCACGGGGACCTCGGTCGGGGTTGCGTGACGGAGCGAAACATCCACCACTGGAGCATCCAGTAGCCGGCGTCGCCCGGGAATGTCGGCCCTGCACCGTGCGTCCCCGACGAAATGGGGTCTGCGCCCGATGGGCTTCCGCGGTCCGTTCCGCGAGGGTGGAGGGCGAAAGGGAGAGCGCCTGTGGACGCGGCGCCTCCCTCGTCGGTGTTGTGGGGAAGGGAGTGTTTCCGTGATGTCGCTGGACTCCGCTGCCCGTGCCGTCTCCGCTGTCGGTCCTGTCGGCGTGCCCGAGGCATGCCGGCGGGATGAAGCCGCCCGCGGGCGTGTTGCCGACGCCAACGCAGGCTTGGGCACCGCCGAACTGGCCGCACTGCGCGAGAACCTCGACGAGCAGCGTGCCTTTCGACTGGATCAACTCGTGCGGCTCTGGCACGGTGTTCCTGCCCGGGCCCGGCGTGCCCGCGAACAGGCCGCGGTGGCTCAGCTGGAGGTGCACACCAAGCTGTGCGCCTCGGCGCGCATGGTCCTCGCCGACATCGAGGCCGCCATCGAGCGAATGGAACAGGGCACGTACGGAATCTGTGAGCACTGTCGGCGCCCCACGGAGCCGGCGCGGCTGCATGTCGTGCCGCAGGCGCGCTACTGCGGGCGTTGCCATCAGGCCAGGGAGGTCCGCTCATGACCGGCCCTGATCGCCGCCGGCCGTAACCGCCTTCCCGGCACTGCCCCGCGGCCCTCGTCGACCGGGGCAGTGCCCCATCCGTGTCCGGAGGGCCGACGGCACCCTGACGCACCCCCGGGCCACCACCCCCGAACAGCCTCGCTGCCCGCGCTCACCGGGGGCTGGGCGTCCTGAGCTGCCCACCGGCCGTCCACGTGGCTCCACGCCCCGCGACAGCCGGTGGCCGGCCGCACACCGATTGGTTGGAGGCATCGTGTACGACCCCATCCCGCGAGCTCAGCCGCCGCCCGTAGACACCGACCGCTGGTGGCGGTGGCGACGTAACCCGCTGCGGCGGGCCAGCGATCTGCTCCAGGCGTGGATCGGCCTCGTCCTCGCCGTCACCGTGGGGATCACCGCCCCCGTCGCCGCGTGGGCAGTCGGAACGATCGTCCACGACAGGTTCACCGCCGTCGCTCGTGAGCAGGCTCGCACTCGGCACCACATCACAGCGGTGCTCGTCGCGGACGTGGCCCGCCACCCGGAGCCCGGCTCGGCGGAGGCCAGAGAAGCGCAGTACCCGGCCGAGGTCCGCTACACAGCACCGGACGGCCGTCCGCGCACCGCCACCACCGACGTCACCCCAGGACTTCTCGCCGGGAACCGCGTGCGGGTGTGGAGCAGTGCCGAAGGAACACTCACCGAACCACCCATGCAGCCGGAGGAGATCCGCAACCGCGCGGTCGGCTCCGGCATCGTCGCCACCCTCACGGTGATCGTTGCCGGCGCCCTCGCCTACCGCCTCACCGTACGCGTCCTCGACCAGCGCCGTATGCGGTCATGGGAAGCCGCATGGCAGCAGGCAGCCTGTCGGTGGACCACCTTCCCGTGAGCTGATCAGCAGAAAACGCCCAGCCGGTCTCGGCCCCGCCGACGTCCCGGGGCGGGGGAGCGGCTGCCTCGTCCCCCGCCCCTTCGGCGGCTCCGGCCAAGTCCTAGACCCGCTTGTGCAGTTCGATGGCGAGCGGCGTGGCCGTGAACATGGATGAGTACGTGCCCACGGCGAGGCCGATGAGCAGGGCAAGGGCGAAGTCGGTGAGAGAGTCGCCGCCGAGGACGACCAGGGCGGTGAGGATGAAGGCGGCGCCCATGCCTGTGTTGACGGTACGGGGCAGGGTCTGCAGGAGCGCTCGGTTGGCAATGGCCGCGAAGGGCGACGTGCGGTCGCGCCGGCTCAGATCTCTCATACGGTCGAAGACCACGACGGAGTCGTTGACCGAGTAGCCGATGACGGTCAGCAGCGCGGCGAGGAACACGCCGTCGACGGGCTTGCCCAGCCAGGCGAAGATGCCGATGAGAATCACCACGTCGTGGGCCAGGGCGGCGACCGCAGTGGTTCCGAACAGCCACCGGAAGCGTGCTGCGAGGTAGAGCAGTTGGGCGCCGAGGGCGACGGCGAGCGCGATGAGGGCGCCGTGGCGCAGTTCCTTGCCCAGGCTGGGGCCGATGGTTTCGTCGCGGAGCTTGTCGGCCTTGCTCAGGGTGTTGACGGCTTCGGTGACGGCGGCCGCTTGCTTGTTGCTCAACTGATCGGTCCGGACGGTGAGTTGATTGTCGCCAGAGGTCTGGACGACGGCGCGGGGGAATCCGGCGTCGGCGAGGGCGGTGCGGGCGCGGTCGGGGTCGACGGCCGTGGCGGTGGTGTATTCGATGAGGCGGCCCCCGGTGAATTCGACACCGAACTCGAGGCCGCGCACGGCGATCCCGGACGCCGCCAGGGCAAGGACGGCGGCGGAGGCGGCCAGCCACCACCGGGGGCGGCGCATCAGGTGAGGGTTCATGCGGGTGAGGCGGTCGCGGACGATGCCGGTGTGAGCGATGCCCGTGAGGCGGGGGCGGCGGCGGAGCCAGGGGCGGGAGGCGGCGTGTTCGGCGAGTGCGCGAGTGACGACCAGGGCGCTGAACATGGAGGCGAGCACACCGATGCCGAGGGTCACGCCGAAGCCGCGGACGGGTCCGGAGGCGAGGAAGAACAGCAGGCCGGCCGCGATGAGGGTGGTGATGTTGGAGTCGGCGATCGCGCTGAAGGCGCCGCGGAATCCGGCGGTCAGAGACGAACGCGGGCTGGGCCGTTGGCGGGCTGCGTACTCTTCTCGGGCCCGTTCGAAGACGAGGACGTTGGCGTCGACGGCCATGCCGATGGCCAGGACGAACCCGGCGAGGCCGGGCAGCGTGAGCGTGGCGCCGATGGTGGCCAGGGCCGCGTAGGAGATCAGGCCATAGCAGGCCAGCGCCACGGCGGCCAGGGCGCCCATGAAGCGGTAGACGGCCATGATGAACAGCGCGGTCAGCGTGGTGCCTGCGATGGCGGCCCACGCGCTGGCGGAGATGGCCTGGGTGCCGAGGGTCGGGCCCACGGTGCGCTGCTCGACCGTTTCCACCGGTACCGGCAGGGCGCCGCCGTTGATGAGCAGGGCGAGTTCCTTGGCTTCGCGAGGGGTGAAGGAACCGCTGATCTGCGTGGAGCCGCCGCTGATGCCCGAGCCGCAGGACACCGAGGGATCGACCTGGGGCGAGGAGATGATCTTGTTGTCCAGGACGATGGCCACCCTGCGCGAGACGTCCCCCGCAGGGTGGCAGGCGGCCTGACCGGTCAGGCGGGCCCAGCCGTCGCGACCGTGCCCTTTGAAGTCGACGGTCACATGCCATCCCGCGCCGCCCTGTTGGTCGAACCGCGCGGCGGCCTCCTTGACGTCCTTGCCCGTCAGCGGGTCTGCCGCCAGGCGCAGGAGCTGCCCGGACTCGTCGGGCAGCACCTGTTGGGCGGGTCGTTTCGGCAACGGCTGGGCCGTGTCACCGGCACCGGTGGCCGCGCCGAGAACGTGATGGAACGTGAGCTGAGCGGTGCGGCCGAGTACATTCGCGGCTTCGGTGGGGTCCTGCACGCCGGGCAGCTCGACGACGATCCGGTTGTCGCCGGAGCGGGCGAGGGTGGGTTCGGCGACGCCAAGCGCGTCGATGCGCCCGCGCAGCACCTCCATGGTGCGTTCGGTGGCTTCGCCGTCGGCGTCAGCCGTGGCGGTGGGGCGGGTTTCCAGCACGATCTGGGTGCCGCCGCGCAGATCGAGCCCGAGGTGGACGGGCACCGTCAGGGCGGCGTACAGGGACAGGGCGACAACAGCGAGAGCGAGCAGCCCTCGCATGCGCAGGGCGCGGGTCAAGTGAGCCTCCGGCAGGCACACCGCAGCCGGGAATGTGGGTGCGGTCAACGGCAGACAGGGGAACGTTCAGACGGCTGCCGGTGGAGGCGGTGCTCGCCCCTGGCGGTTGTCCGCCGCATGCTTATCCGCGCGTGGCTTCGCCGCCGACAGCGGAGGGCGCGGAGCCGACGGGGCATGGGCGCTGTCGGACGCGGCGAGGGCGGTGGTGGCCGGAGGTGCGGGACGCTCGCCGGGGGAGTCGCGATGGCTGCGGGCCAGGGTGTCGCAGACGGTCGAGTGCCCTGCGTCCGCGCAAGCTTCACTCACGCGCCCCGGATCGGCGGAAGACTCCCTCACGTGCCCTGCGTCGGCGCAGGACTCCCTCACGTGCCCTGCATCCGCGCACGGTTCACTGCCCGCCAGTGCGGCTCCGGAGACCGTGACCGCGCTGTGCGTCGTGTGCGTGGTGTACGTGTCCGCGTGTCCCGGCAGACCGAGCAGGAGGACGGCCAGCACGGCAAGCAGCACGGAGACCACCGCAGTTGGGCGATGGCCGCCCGCGCGGCGGGGGACGGTGAGCGTGCAGCGCGTCATGCGCCGTCCCCTTCTTCGTGTCGGTGGTGGCGGTGGTGGTGTCTGCGGGAGGGCTGTCGGGGCCTCGAGGCCCCGGCCGGGGAGTTGGGCAGCCGGGACCCCGAGGCAGTCGGAGGCGACGAGCAGCGTCAGGGCTCGATGAGGCCGGCGCGGATGGCGTAGCGGGTGAGCTCCAGCCGGTCGCGCAGGCCGAGTTTGTTGAGGAGATTCGCCCGGTGCCGGTGGACCGTCTTGATGCTGATGAAGAGCATCTCGGCGATCTCCTTGGAGGAGTGGCCCTCGGCGACGAGTTTGAGAACCTCCTCTTCCCGAGGCGTCAGGACCTGGTCGGGCGGTTCCTCGCCGTGGCGCACACGGTCCAGGTAGTTGCGGATCAGGGCGGTGACCGCACCCGGGTAGAGGAAGGGCTCGTCGCGCATGGCTGCCCGGCAGGCGGCGACCAGGTCGCGGTCCGCCACGGACTTGAGCACGTAGCCGCTGGCCCCGGCCTTCAGCGCCTGGAAGAAGTACTGCTCGTTGTCGTGCATGGTCAGCATCAGCACGCGCATGCCGGGCTTGAGGGCGCTCAGTTCGCGCGCCGCCTGCAAGCCGGTCATCCGGGGCATGGAGATGTCCAGCACGGCCAGGTCGGCCTCGTGGCTGCGGGCCATGGCGATGGCTTCGGCGCCGTCGCCGGCCTCGGCGACGACCTCGAGGTCCGGCTCCCGGTCGAGGATGAGCCGCACACCGCGACGTACCAACGCATGGTCGTCGGCGAGGATGATGCGAATGGTGGGTGGGTCGATCGGGGTCATCGCTGCTTCCTGGAAAGGGACACGGTCAGCCGGACTTCCGTGCCGGCCTGCGGCTGGGACGTGATGTCCAAGGTGGCTCCGATGAGCAGAGCCCGTTCGCGCATACCGCGGATCCCCGCGCCTTCATGCGCGACCCCCGTCCCTCGCCCGTCGTCCACCACAGCAAGCACCACCGTGCCATCCGTGCGGTGCAGCTTCACCTCCACCCGGCCGGCCTCGGCGTGGCGGGCCGCGTTGGTCAGTGCCTCCTGGGCCACCCGGTACAGCACGAGTTCGGTCTGCTGATCGAGTGCCGGCAGCCCGGCCTCGAAGTCGCGTACGACACGTAGTCCGGTGTGGGTGGCGAACTCGGTGGTCAGCGAGGTCAGCGCACTGATCAGGCCGAGATCCTCCAGGACGCCCGGCCGTAGCCGGCGCACCAGGCGGCGTACCTCGTTCAGGCTCTCCCGGGTGATCTCCTGGGCCTGGCGCAGTTCATCGCGCAGGGGCTCGTCCGCCTCGTCGGCCGCACGCTTCAGGCCGAGCAGGATCGCGGTCATGCTCTGGCCGACCTCGTCGTGGAGCTCCTGTGCGATTCGGCGCCGCTCAGCCTCCTGCGCGAGCAGGGCGCGGGCGCTGCTGGTCGCCCTCTCGTGCTCCAGCCTCTCCAGCATGGCGTTGAACGTACGGACCAGTTCCGCGATCTCGCCCCGGCCGTGGGCCGGCAGCCGCCGGCCGGGATGCAGCAGGTCGACCGTGGTCATGAGCTTCGTGAGCCGGCCCAGAGGTGCCAGCCCGATCCGCAGCAGCGCTGCGTTGGCGATCAGCATGACGACCAGGCCGACCACCAGAATGACCGCTTCCGTCAGCAGGACAGGCACGGACACGGTCACCGGAGCCCACAGCAGCAGCGCGGTCGCGACCCCCAGCACCACCGCGTTGAGCGTGAAGATCCGCCAGAACAGGGACACCTCGATGCCGCCCTTCTTCTCGTGACACGGCTTTGCCTCCACTGTCGGTCACCGCGCACCCCGAGCACGAAAAGCAGCCACTGCTCCGACCTGCTGCCAGCCTGACCTCGACCCGGCCCATCCGTCGATGGGCTCCAATGCCCATTTCCGCACCCCGGCCTGCCCACACCACCGCAGGCCCCGGCTCGACCGCAGATGGGTACCGCGCCCGATGGGATGTGCCCGACGCATCGGCCACGGTGAGGGCATGACACACCCGCCGTGATTCCCCGGACACTGCTCCACCGGCCCTGCCTTCCTGCCGTGCGCGCACCGCAGTCGAGTCGCAACCGGCCAGGGCCGCCGGTGTTCCAGCAGAGCAATCAGGACAGCCACGAGCAGGACTCCCTCACCACACCGACCTGACGGACGACCGTTTCAGGTCTCCATCACGAGACAGGACACACCATGTCGCTCGACGATCCCCGCATTGCACCCCGGCTCGAACGTGTGACGGCGCACGAGGCCCGCGAGCGCCTGACACACGAACGCAGCGCCCGGCTGACGCAGCTCCAGGCCGTCGAGAAGGCCGGGCAGGACACTGCCGAGCTGATCCCGGGGCAGAAGGGCGCTATCGAGCGAGCTCTCCAGGAGATCGACGCCGCCCTCGCCCGCGTGGACGACGGCACCTACGGCATCTGCCGGTACTGCGCCGAGCCCATCCCGGCCGAACGCCTGGAGATCCTGCCCTACACGCCGTTCTGCGTCCCCTGCCAGCAGCCGCCGCGCCTGTGACACGACCCGGCACGTACGCCGGATCCTCTCCGACGCCGTACGCCACTCCTTCTCGGCGACGCGCGGTCCTGACCCTCCGCGCGTGGGAAGGCGGCGCGTGCCCGGGCGAAGCGCCGTTGGAGGGGGCCTACCGGGGTGAAAGGGTCTCAGAGTCCTCAACGGGCTGGGACTTTCGGGCAAGTGGGCTCGGCCACCATGCCTTCGGGCCGATGTCGAGTACCAGTGCCGGTACGAGCAGCGAGCGGACCACGGGGGTGTCGAGCAGGACGCCGAACGCGACGATGAAGGCGATCTGGACGAGGAATGCCAGAGGGATCACGCTGAGGGCGGCGAAGGTCGCGGCGAGGACGACGCCTGCCGAGGTGATCACGCCGCCCGTGGTGGTGAGCCCCCGCAGAACACCCTCGCGGGCCCCGAGTACCCGGGTGGACTCGGCGCTGCGGGGCAGGAACGCCGCCTGGTCGTTGGTGGCGACCTCCCCGAGCCGTCCCGCGTACGGCCCGAGTGTGGCGCCGATGCCCAGCCAGACCACCACCAGCGCCAGCGGTACCAGCCAACGTGCCCAGCGCGGCGCGCTCCTCATGCAGTCACTCCATTGTGTCAGTTATCGACTATCTCAATCATCGAGAGACTCTCCTGAGTGAATGCGCCGCGCAGACACCCCCTCGCCTTCCCCTCGCTCAGACGACCAGACCGGGCTGCAGGAGTTCGCCGTGCATCTTCGGGGCATGAACGGGGAGTTCAACCGCATCGCCCAGGAGTTCGCCCAGTCGCAAGGGCTGCATCTCACCGATGTGCAGGCGCTGATCGCCATCCTCGACGCGGACGGTGAAGAAGACGGGCCGATGACGCCGGGCAGGCTGCGCCGGCACCTGAACCTCACCTCGGGAGCCATGACCGCGTGCCTGGACCGACTGGAGAAGACCGGGCATGTGACGAGAGTGCGGGCGGTCGACGACCGCAGGGTGGTGCACCTGCACTACGAGGATGCGGCCCGGAAGGTGGCGCGGGACTACTTCCAGCCCCTTGCCCGCGCCACGGATGCCGCACGCGCGCGCTTCAGTCCCGAAGAACTCGCGGTCGTCGCCGGCTTCCTCACCGAGATGAACAGCGAACTGGCGCGCCTGCGCCGTTGACCGACATCACCCCGCACGTGGCCGCACGTTGCCGACGGCCGGCGCCAGGTGCTCCGCCCGCCTGTCGCTAGCGCTGGGTCTCCGCGGGCCGGCCGGACGCTGCTGAGGGTGTGGTGTCGCCCGGGGGAGGGGAAGCGGGGGCGCCGGGCGGGTCCGGTGCAGCGTTCCTCTGCGGGGTGGCGGCAGTGAGGTCGCCCGCTCGGCCGCCGGGCAGGAGGCCGTGCGCGGCGCGCAGGGCACGGGCGAGCAGCTGGGCCCGCCCGGCGGCAATGGGGCTGAGGACGGCGAGGACGAGGACGTAGCCGGCGATGAACGGGGCGAGGCGGCCGTCGAGCCCCGCGCTCGCGGCCATGGCGGCCAGAATCAGGGCGAACTCGCCGCGTCCCAGCAGAGTGGTGGCGATGTTCGCCGCGGGGTGAGGACCGTAGCGGTACAGGCGCGCCGCCAGCAGCCCCGCGGCCACATTCATGACGATGGTCAGGGTTACCGCGGCGGCGACAGGGACGGCGACGGAGACGATGTCCGCCGGATTGATGGCCAGCCCGAAGGCGAAGAAGAAGATCGCGGCGAAGGCGTCGCGCAGCGGATGCACCAACGCGCGGATTCGGGGGCCGGACGGGGTTCCGGCGAGGATCAGGCCCACCATGAAGGCACCGATCGCGTCGACCACCCCGAGGACCTCGGAGACTCCGGCGACGAGAATCGCGGCACCGAGGAAACTGACGACCAGCAGTTCGTTGTCCCGTACGTCGATCAGACGCCCGATCAGGCGGGTGCCGTAGCGGGCCGCGATGGCCAGAACCATGAGGAAGCCGAACGCCTTGGCCGCCTGAACAACCGTTTCCGTGACGCCCTCGGCGCCGCTGATGACGGGCTGGAGAGCGGCGAGGTACAGGGCGAGGAAGATGTCCTCGACGACGGTGACGCCCAGAATCAAACGGGTCTCGGGTCGAGCGATGCGACCGAGATCAACGAGGATCTTGGTGACGATCGCGGACGACGAGATGCCCAGCACTCCGGACAGGACCAGGGCCTCCCTCGCACCCCAGCCCAGGGCGAACCCGAAGCCCAGGCCCGCGCCGACGTTCAGCGCGAGATAGATTCCGCCGGCGGCGAGCAGCCTTCTGCCGCCGCTCCTGAGGTCGTCGAGCTGGAATTCCAGACCCAGGTAGAACAGCAGGAGTACCAACCCGAGCGCGGACAGCATCTCGAAGTCGTGCGCGTCCTCGACCAGGACGATGCCCGGGGTGTGCGGGCCGAGCAGAATGCCGGCGAGTATGAACAGCGGGATGGTCGGCAGGCCGATGCGTCTGCCGAGGCGGGCGAAAACGGCGGCGGCCAGGAAGGCACCACCCATGGCGAGCAGGGTGTCAGCGTGTCCCACGGGTCACCACCTTCCGCTCTGTGGTGGACGTGGCCTGTCGAGACGGAGGGGAGCGGATACGTCCTCCTTGTTCGGGGGCCCGTCAGGCCTCCCGGTCATCAGGGTCGGCAAGGGATCGACGCGCCGGCGCGTGCAGGGGGCGTCCGGCGGTGTCCGGCACCGCGAGCAGATGCGTCGCCACCCCCGCGGTCACCAGTCCCGATGCGAGGAGCAGCCCTTGCGGCAGCAGCATGCCCGCGATCACCATCGCCGAAGAGAGGGCGAGAAGGGCCCAGGCCGGACCTCGGCGTCGACGGGATCGGCGTGGGCCGGATGCTGGAAGAGGACGGGCGAACCGAGGGGCGCTTCGTCGCCGCTGCGCCTCAGGATCGTTCAGTGAATCGGTGCCGGATTGCGTCATGACTCCTCCTTCCGGGGGACCGGGGGTCGGGGTCCATGCCACCGTCACACGCGGCCTTGCACCGGCACCATCGGGCGCGGTACCCATTTCCGGCAGGCAAGCAGGATCCGACTCCATCCCTGCCGCAGCCACCACAGCTGGTGATCATCGCCAGAGCAAAATGCGGTCATGTTCGAAAGGGTGGACAGTGGGGGAGTGGGGCTTCGGGTGTGAGGCTTCTGACCTGGTGGCCTGACGCGCGAATTGCCCCACCCGGATCCGCAGTGGATCTGATGACTGCCCTCCCGAACCCGCGGCCGGCCCGAGAGCGGCCTTCCCCTGGCTCACGTGCCCCCCGACACGGCCGTATGCGGAACCAGATGAGTCATGGGGGTAATGATGAGCGAAGCTCCGCGCACGTATGACGTGATCGTTCTCGGCGCCGGTCCGTGCGGCGAGAATCTGGCGGAACGCACCAGTGATGCCGGGCTCACCACGGTGATTGTGGAGAGTGAACTTCTGGGTGGCGAATGCTCGTTCTGGGCGTGCGAACCCAGCAAGGCCCTACTCCGGCCGATGACGGCCCGCGCCGAAGCCCGCCGTGTCCCGGCTCTGAGCGAGGCCGTGAGCGGGCCCCTGGACGCCGCGGTTGCCCTGGCCCACCGCGACAAGATGGCGAACTACTGGCAGGACGACGACCAGGTGGACTGGCTGAACTCCGTGTCCGTCGACCTGGTGCGCGGATTCGGCCGGCTGGACGGCCCGCGGCAGGTGACGGTCCGAACGCCCGAGGGGGAGAATGTCCGGCTCGCCGCCCGACATGCCGTGGCCGTATGCACCGGCACCGATGCGGCCATGCCCGACCTGCCGGGGCTCAGCGACATCCGTCCCTGGACCAGCCGCGACGCGACCAGCTCCAAGGAAGTTCCGGAACGCCTCGTCGTGATCGGCGGGGGAGTGGTGGCAGTCGAAATGGCTGCCGCATGGCAAGCGCTGGGCTCACAGGTCACCATGCTGGTACGAGGCACCTCGGGGCTCCTGCCCCGTATGGAACCGTTCGCCGGGGACATGGTCGCCGACGGGCTGCGGGAGGCGGGCGTCGACATCCGGCTGGGCACCTCGGCGTCTCGCGTCACGCGCACCGGCCGTGACGTGCACATCGAACTGGCGGACGGAGGGAATCTCACGGCGGACGAGGTCCTGGTCGCCGTGGGTCGTGTGCCCCGCACGGGCGACATCGGCATGGAGACGGTGGGACTCGAGCCGGGTGACTGGTTGGCGGTGGACGACACCTTCCAGGTGCCCGCGGTCGACGGCGGGTGGCTCTACGCCGCCGGGGATGTGAACCACCGCGCTCTGATGACCCACCAGAGCAAGTACCAGGCGCGAATCGCCGGCGCCATCATCGGTGCCCGCGCCACGGGCGGCACGCTGGACGATGCCAGGTGGGGCGCTCACGCCTCCACCGCCGACAGCGCTGCCGTCCCACAGGTCGTCTTCACGGATCCGGAGGTGGCCGGCGTCGGCTTGACCGCACGCGAGGCGGAACGTGCTGGGCGCCGATTCGAATTGGTGGACTACGACATCGGGAATGTGGCGGGAGCCCGCCAATACGCTGATGACTATCGAGGGAAAGCGCGCATCCTCGTGGACCTGGATCGCGGCAATATTCTGGGAGCGACCTTCGTCGGCGCCGGAGTCACGGAACTGCTGTTCTCGGCAACCGTCGCGATCACCAGCGAGGTTCCGGTGGAGCGCCTGTGGCATGCCGTGCCGGCCTTCCCGACCATCAGCGAAGTGTGGCTGCGTCTGCTGGAGACGCGGCGCGCAGGCGAGGTGCGGCGTTTCGAGGGGACAGCCGGCTGACCCTTACGTGTGCGGCATGGGATCACCACCTCGGGATGCCGCCCGGCCCGAGCTTTGAGAACCTGGTCGGGAGAGGTGGCGAGGCCGCGCGGGACCACTGTCGTGGTCGTCATGCTGTGGAGGTCGCACCCACACGATGCGCGGGCTGCGCTCAGTGATGGCAACCTGCGCGGTTCGCTGTCCTGCGGCCGCGCTGTGCGCCCAGCCGTGGGAAATCCGTGAACCATCCTTTGGCGCACGGGAGTTCGCCTTCCGCGAGCCACCGACACAGGTACCCGCGGTGAGACGTGGCCCGCCCGAACATGTCTCGCGGGCCCACCTACGGGGCTTGTGTCTCAGCACAGGAGGTGCTCACCATGCTCCGACCGGTCACTGTCGGAGTGGACGGATCCCCCGAGAGCCTCTCCGCCGCGTCCTGGGCGGCGAACGAGGCTTTGCTGCGTAACGCGCCGCTCCACATCGTCCACGCCTGGGAGTGGTCACCGCATCCGACGGTCGCGGTGCCGGCCGGCACCAGTCAGCACGACTGGGCCGACCAGATGCTCCGTGAGGCCGTGGACCACGTCCGTGCCCTCCACCCGGATCTCTCCATCGTCGACCAGCAGGTCTCCCAGTCACCCGTCAAGGCCCTGCACGACGCATCGGGGCAGTCGGCGCTCCTGGTCCTCGGCACCCGCGGGATCAGTGGATTCGCCGGGTACCTCGTGGGCTCGGTCGCCTTGCACGTCATCGCCCGGGCGGAGGGACCCGTCGTCCTCGTGCGCGCCGGGCACCAGGACCCCAAGGGCGCCGGTGCCGCCGCATCCCCCCGCGAGGTCGTCGTCGGTATCGACTTCGACCGCCCGTGCGACGACGTGGTTGCGTTCGCTTTCGAGGAGGCGCGATTGCGAGGCGCCGACCTGCACCTCATCCATGCTTACAGCGCCCCCGGTCCCTACGCGGTGGGCACCGGGCGACGCAGCGGGCCTGAACTGCAGGCCGAACGCGAGAAGACCTTGGTCGCCGCAGCCAGGCAGCTGCACGAGAAGTACCCCGATCTCACCGTCACAGCGACCGCGTCCCAGGGGCGACCCGCCCCCCGCCTCCTGCGGGCGGCGAAGGAGGCGGAACTCCTCGTCCTCGGCCGGCACCGCCGCGACAGCCGCTTCGGCCACACCGGCCCGGTCACCCACGCCGCCATGCATCACGCCCCGTGCCCTGTGGCCGTGGTCCCGTACGACTGACCCACCCGGCCCGGGCGGACGCGACCTCACGGGGATTCGTTTCGCGGTGACGTGAGCACTCGGCTGCCGATGGGCTCGGCGCCCCGCTCCCCGCCCTCAGAACGGCGCGGGCGATTGCGCGAATCCGTCCGAGACATCCCCGACGAGATCGATCCCGTCGGGATGCAGCGTCATGACGGGAGCGCCGGGCGAGAGGTCGAAGCGTTCGAGCTCGGCCCACAGGAGGTTGGGACTGGTGGCCAGTTCGAAGAAGTACCGCTTGCTGGTCAGGTCGCAGACGGTGCGGTACTCGGTGTTGTAGGTCCGGAACCTGCCCTCGCGATACGGCGCGCCGAAGGGCACCGAGGCGTTGCGAGTGACGGCCAGGATGCCGGCGACGGCCTGCCGGTCGTCGGCCGGCTCGGGCAGCAGAGCGCTGAAGTAGGCGGCACGCTGGAAGCGGTCGACCGGGTTGACGTTTCCGGGCAGGGGGACTTCGCTGCTGGGCTTGTCATGGCCGAGTCCCCGCACGGTGTCCACCTGCTCCTGCAACAGGCGGAGTTGTTCGTCGTAGGCGGGCGCGTTCGTCATGATCGTGTAGCTGCGGTCGTGGTGCACCTGCCGTCGTCCCGCGATGTACTCGATGATCGCGGAGTCTCCCGACGCGTCCTCCAGAGCCACATGCACCGTGGCCGAGAAGCCGTGCATCTCGACCGGCGCCAACTGGCAGGTGTCGAGCAGGTCCAGGGCCTCCGTCACGGAGGGAGCGCGGTCCAGCAGGTACTGGATCCACAGGGCGATCTGAAGACCCGGCTCACTGGGGTCGCGGGGGCCGAGGTCGGTGCTGTCCAAGTACAGCATGTGAGCTGCGAGGCCGGCTTCGTTGAGGCCGTCGGCTGTTCCGGCGCCGTAGAGGGTCGTCACGAGGCTGCCGAACCTGCTGGTCCACAAGAGGGGGTTGTCATCGACGACAGTGGTGCTCCCCAGCATGCCGCCGTTGCGCTTGATCCCTCGGGGGAAGACGGTCAGCACCGGTTCGGTCGACTCCGGCCAGTCCATCGTCCGGCCGGCAAGAACGGCGTGGTCGTTGGTGTTCCACAGAATCCGCGTGCACATGTCCGAATCCCTCTCTGCGTGAGCCGCGCGCATCAGCTCGTGGCGGAGGCACGCACCCCCTTGCGGCTCTCGCGGCGAACGTGCCGACGTGCCTCCGAGACCTACGCACCAGGACTGCCACGAGTGAGAGGAGCCCGCCACCTGGTGGGGCCGAAAGAACCTGATCGGCCCTCTGGCAGAAGCGCGGTCGCCACGCTCTGGTCGGGTGACGACAACCGTTTCCGTGCCGGGAGCGGACGCGGCCGGAAGTCTACGAGAACGCCGGCTCGGTCTGTGACGTTCGGATGCTGCGAGATCCGGTTCGCGCACGGGGCGCGGAGGGCCCCTGCCGACCGGGCTCATGCAGTGGATCGCTCGATGCTCAGTCAGTCGGTGATGTACCAGTCGTTCTTGAGGTACTCGAATGTGTAGCTGCCGAGGTCGCTCTCGGAGAAGGTGGCCGAGGACCTGACCGATTCCACCGGCATCTCGATCTTGTCGGGCGTGCGCACCGCGACCCGCTGCGGGTCGACTGTCGCGGTCTGCAGGGCCTTCTTCTGCGCGGGCGAGATCATCTGGAACACGGTGGCGTACGTCGACGTGCACGGGCCGAGCCCTTGGTCCTCTGCCTTCTTCGCGGCGGGCGCGGCCACTTCGCAGACCGTGTCGATGTCCTCGCGGCCCAGTGCGTGGAGGTACTTCTCGTAGCGCTGGATCGCGCCGGCCTTCGTCCTGGGGCCGGGCTGGTCGCCGGTCGGGGTGGCCGAAGGCTTCTCGGTCGGCGCGGATGCGGACGGCGTGGAGGACGGGGCCTTGACCGACGGCGACGTGGACGGCTGCGACGGCTTCGCGGCGGGGTCCTCCTTCGAACTCTCCGGACCGCACGCGCACGCCACCAGCACCACACATGCCGATACCGCCGCACTCACCCACGCCCGCGCCTTCATCCGGTCCCCTCAGATCGCCTCGGCAACACCACAAGAGGTCACGCAGGATCGGGGGGAACGGTTCCGAGCCGGGCCGGACTCCACCGGTTCGCCGGGAATCCGGTCTCCCTCCCCGCCGGAGCATGGCAGGTGAGGGCGGTCCCCCCCCCGGCGCGGCCGGCAACCTCTGGTTCTGCTCAAGCGGGGTCGACCAGGGGGTTCATCGTGTGCTCCACTCCGGTCACGGGCACCGGCTCGTACGCACGGTCGCAGGGGGCGGGATGAGAGCACGGCTGATCGCGGCGGGGGCCGCGGTGATGATGATGGGCTGGGGAGTGAGTGCGTCCGCGGCCACGGCACGGGGGCACGCGCTGGAGAACGACTGGGGAGGCGTTGCCGGCTTCCATCACGCCACACCCGGCAAGGGCTACTGGTTCGCCTGCCCCTCGCTCGAGAACACGTCGGACCTGCCGGTCGAGGTGCTCGAGGCGGAGCTGGTGGGTGCGCCGGCGCACTGGAGGACGGGCGAGGTCAGAGCCGCCAAGCGCTCTGCCACGCACGGGATGGCGCTGGCGATGTACGACAAGTCCTTCGTCGAAGACCCCGACCTGGTCCGGGACTACTCGAAGGAACCCGTGCCTATCGCCCCCGGGGAGGAGAGCCCGATCTACTACCTGGTGCGGGCCGAGGCTGTCGCCTCTCCGGTCTCGGGCAAGGCCGAGGGCTGCCGGTTCACCTACCGCACGGGGAACCGCGTCCACTCGCAGATCCTGCACGCGCCGTTCGAACTCACCACCGGGGACTGAAGCCTGTCGGCGTCAGGTCGGCTTCAGGTCGCTTCAGGACCACCGCTCGCGCCGACAGGTGATCGAGGCGCCGACCTCGATGCCTCCGCTGCTCGCGCCGGTCGAACCGGCGCGAGCAGCAGAATCAGGGTGGATCACGCGACGGCGGTGCCTTCGAGCTCGACCATGAGGGTGGGAATCGCCAGCCGTGTCACCCCGAGCATCGTGGTGACCGGCGCCACCTCGGCGGCGCCCAACCGCCCCGCCAGCTCGCCGTAATGCTGGAAGAGCAGATCGACATCGGTCGTGTAGACGTTGAGCCGTACGAGGTTCGCCAGAGACATGCCGGCCTCGTCGAGCACGGCCTCCAGGTTGTCGAGACTCAGCGCCAACTGCGCCGCCATGTCACCGTCGTGCTGGGGCTTCCCGTCGTCGCTCATCGCGGTCTGACCCGAGATGTACAGGGTCCGTGTGTGCCCGGAGACGACCTCGCCCTGGTTGAATCCCAACTCCGTCGACCACATCACCGGGTTGATTGCCGTTCGTTCCACTGCCACGTCAGCTCCATTCGATTCATGGGGATACGCACGTCATCCGGCCCGACAGCCGCGCTCTTGACGTCGTGTAGGGAGCCTCCCAACGAATCGCGACATCACCTGTCATGTATGCCGTTAGAGTTTTCGTATGCGCGCCAACCGGTTGGTCTCTCTGGTGCTGCTGCTGCGCCAGCGCGGTCGGCTGTCCGCGGCCACGCTGGCACGCGAGCTGGAGGTGTCCACCCGCACCGTGCTGCGCGACATGGAGGCGCTGTCCGCGGCCGGGGTGCCGGTCTACGCCGAACGCGGCCGCTACGGCGGGTTCGCGTTGTTGCCCGGCTTCCAGACACAGCTCACCGGACTGAACCATGACGAGGCACTCGCCCTGCTGGTCGCCGGATCGCGGCGCGGCGGGCAGGTCTTCGGCCTCGGCTCGGCGCTCGCGTCCGCCATGCTCAAGGTGGTGGACGCCCTGCCCGACAGCCATCGCGACACGGCGGCCGACGTGGCCGAGCGATTGCTCATCGACCCGGAGACCGACCTCCTCTCGCGCCGCATGGTCACCGATGAGGTGCCCGACGCCATCGTGGCCGAGGTGCGGAGCGCAGTGCTGGCGGGGCACAGGCTACGCATCCACTACGAAGCCACCGGCCAGACGCCGCAGTGGCGCACGGTGGACCCGATAGGCCTGGTCACCGTGCGCGACCAGGGCTACTTGCTGGCCACGAGGTCCGGCGCGGACCGCACGTACCGGCTGTCCCGGGTGTTGGCCGCCGAGGAACTCCCCGAACCCGCACAGAGAGCGGACCGGGTCGACCTCGAACGGGCCTGGCAGGAGCGCGGCGCGCGGTTCCGGACGGGCGGCGACCAAGTCACCGTCCTGGTACGGGTGGACCCGGCGCGGCGGGAGGACCTGGTGAGCACCGCGCTGGCCGTCGGCGCCGAAGAAGCCGACTCGGACGGCCGGCTGCGGCTGGAGGTGAGCTTCCAGGACGCGAGGCACGCAGAATGGGCGCTGTGGCAACTCGCCACCCATGCGGAAGCCCTGGCCCCGCAGTGGTTGCGCACGTCGCTGCGCAACCGCGCGGCCACGATCGCCGCCTGCTACGAAGCGTCTTCCTGACAGTCTGGGACGCGCAGGACGTGGATGTCGATCGGACGGCGGACGGTGAAGCCGACCGACTCCAGCCACTCGCGCACGTGGCCACGACGGCGGTCTGTCGAGATATGGGGGAAGCCTGCCCCAACCGCTGGGTGGATCAGTCGCCGGTGTCCAGGCCGCTGGCGCGGGCGATGCCGTCCAGTTCCTCGTCGACCGCCTGCTGCTCGGTGATCTGACGGTGGAGATCGGCGCGGAACTCCGCGAGCTTCTCGGGATCGTTCGCGACCTCGGCGGTGACGACCGCGTAGCCCGTACTGCCGTCGGGGCCGGGCAGTTCCACGATGTGGTGGTCCATGCGGCCGGTCGTCAGGATCGCCATGACGGCGAGGAACTCGCGCTGGACATCAGGCGTGAAGCTGTCCCGGCCGCCGGCCTCGAAGGTGCCCGGTTGACCGTCGGACAGCATGTGCGCGAGTTCGTCCACGGCCTCCTCCAGTGTGGCGAACTGTTCCGGATCCATCCGGGCCTTCACCGATTCCAGGTAGAGCGAGGCGAGGTCGAGCCCGTCGTCCGGCGTCTCCGGTGCGTTGTCGTCGTTGTCCATCACCCCACCCTGGTCCCGGAGGCCGCCGCGCGTCCAGTTGCGGTGATCGACAACACCCTTGTGCCCCACTTTCGAGGGTGTGCCCCACGCTGAGCCGGTTTACCGTGCGCATCGGACCGCGTCGCCGTGGACCGCACGGGCAGGCGAGGTGATCACTCGATCGTGAGTTGTTCCACACTCGGGTCCGGCGTGACGCGACGCTGGGATCGACGGCGCACGACCCGCGCCGCGCTGACGTGCTGCGGGTGGGGGATGGGAAGACGCATGGCGCGGGACGGCGTGGGGGACCGGAGGAGAAGGCGTTGTTGCCGGCGGCCGGGCCGGCCGACCTGGCGGTGAGCACCGTGGGGACGGCGCTGGGGACGGTGCGGGGGCTGTTGCGCCGTTCGGACGCGGCAGAGCTCGCGGCGGAGGCCGAGCACGATCTGGTCGCGCGCGGGCGCCTGGTCGTGGACCGGTATGCGGCCGTCCCGCCGGCCCATCTGGAGATTGTCGCCCGGCACGCCCTGGCCCGGCGGGCCGCCGAAGATGCCTGACCAGTGGGAGCCGGCCGCGTTCAAGGCCCGTGTCGACAAAGTGCTCCACGACTTCGTCGCCCAGGAGGCGGAGCAACTGTGGGCCATCGACGAGGTCCTCGGCCCGGTGGCGAGCAGGTGGAGACCGCGGTCAGGGACGGTGGGCGGTTGCGGGCGGCGTTCTTCGCCCCGATCGTCTCCGCCCTCGTCGGCGACACCGGCGCCGACTGGCTGGACGTGCCCAGCACACGGTGGGACACCGTCGTCAAGGCGGTGCCGCAGCTTCTCGGCGTACTGGAGACCATCGAGGACCGCTCACTCCTCGGAGCGTGGGCGCTGGACCGCCTCGGCCATCTCACCACGATCCTCGACCTGCCCTCCCTGACCCGCGGACGCGTGATGCACTACGCCATCCCCGAACAGTTCAGGAAGGACCACGGGGTCCCTGGCACCCCCCCCCGTGCGTGGATGGACCCCGCCCGCTGCCACCGTCTCCCGTTGACGCCGGGCATGCCGTCCCCGGAGCCCCCTGGGCAGGGCGGCGCCTCGGGTGGTGACGCGACCCCAGGCGCTATACGTTCGAAGAGGGCGGCTACAGGCTGCCGTGGGGCATCTCGACCGCCTCTCCTGGGCTGGGTGCACGGTGCTCGCCGAGGGACAGCGAGCGGGTCCGGGGACGCACGGGGTCGGTCGAACGGGGTCCGTCGTCGGCAGGACCGACCACGGCGGACGGTTCCGCGATACCGAGCAGCAGTAGTCGAGTCGCCGCCGACTGACCACTGGAGGTGGCTGATGACGCCCAGCAATCCGATCACCGAGAACCTCGCCGGCCAGACCGTCGTGGTGATCGGCGCCAGTGCGGGTATGGGACTCGAAACCGCCCGGCGCGTGCGCGCTGCCGGCGGCCAGGTCGTCATGGTCGGACGCAACCCCGAGCGGCTGGAGCAGGCCGCGCTCGAAATCGAGCCTGTGAGTACCGCGGCATTCGACGCCACCGACACCGACAAGCTCAAGCAGTTCTTCCAGGACCTGCCCGGCCCCGTCGACCATGTGCTCTCCACGGCCGGCGGTCCCGCGTACATGCCCTTGGCCGACATGGACCTCGCGGAGGTCCGCCGCCACTTCGGCGATCGCCTCGCCATGACGATCGGGATCGCCCTGCACAGTCGCGACAAGATGCGGCCCGGAGGCACCCTGCTGTTCATCGGTGGCACGGGCGGCCGCCGTCCCGCCGTCGGCATGGCCATCACGTCCGCGATGACCGCGGCCCTTCCCGCTCTCACCGCCAACCTTGCGCTCGAACTCGCTCCGATTCGGGTGAACCTCATCGCCGCCGGATTCGTCGATACGCCGCTGTCGGCCTCACTGCTGGGCGACCAGCTCGAAGCCCGACGCGAGGAGCTGCGGGCGACACTCCCCATCCGCCGGGTCGTCGGCCCCGAGGACGTCGCCGCTCTGGCCGTACACATCATGTGGAACGAAGCGCTCACCGGTGCGACGTACGACATCGACGGTGGCCAGCAACTCCTGCCCCACTGAGCCGCTTTGCCTTGGGAGGCCCCTTGGGCCGGCAGCCTTCGGCGTCCGCGGGATGAAGCGTAGGGTCGATCGACAAGAATGCCGCCGTGACGGGACCCGGGCAGATCCGGGCGACGGCAGTCATGGAGGGCCGCGAGTATGGCCGGATCGTCATCGCACGACGACGCGGGTGCCACGAACCCCTGGCAGTGGATGGACGATCTGTACGCCGTCCGGCCACCGTGGGAGATCGGACGACCGCAGCAGGCATTCCTCGAGCTTGCGCAATCAGGTGCCATCCGGGGGCGAGTGCTCGACATCGGCTGCGGAACCGGGGAGCACGTCCTCATGTGCCATGACCTCGGACTCGACGCCACCGGCGTGGACCTGGCGGTCACCGCGCTGGGGGTCGCGAAGGACAAGGCGCGTCGACGTGGCGCCACCGTGCGCTTCCTCCACCACGACGCGCGGAGACTGGACGAACTGGGAGAGCAGTTCGACACCGTTCTCGACTCGGGCCTCTTCCACATGCTCGACCCGGACGACCGTGCCGCCTTCGTCCAGGGCCTTCACGCCGTGCTGCGCCCCGGAGGCCGCTATTTCCTGTTGTGCTTCAGCGACATGGAGCCTGGGAGCCCCGGAGTTCACGGTCCCCACCGGCTGACGCGGCACGACATCGCAGCCGCGTTCGCGGACGTGCTGCGGATCGACCGTCTCGTACCGGCCACGATCGAGTTCACACGGGATCCGGCGGGCATCCGGGCCTGGCTCGTCGCGATGACGAAGGTCTCCGACGGGGTCGAGCGGACGGGCGCTCGCCGTGAGGGGCCGGCCACTCCCACTGCTTCGAGCGGGAGTTGACAGCCGTCGCGTCACAACCGCGAGCGGCTGGCCGTGGTGCACGAGACACCGGCCGGGACTCCGTGGCGCGGTCGAAACCGCTACGCGGAATGCCCTGTGCCGTCGAGGACCTGCTCGCGAAGGATGTCGGCGTGACCGCAGTGCTGGGCGAGTTCACGCAGCACGTGGAGATAGACCCAGCGCAGCGGCAGCGGTCCCCGGCGATTGCCCCGCAGCAGGTCGTCCAGCGCCATTGGAGCCGTGGCATGACGGGACGCCACGCAGACCTGTCGGTAAGTGCGCTGGACCGAGTCGACCGTGTCGTCGTCGTGAAGGTCGAACGACTCGTCCGGCGAGCCGGGGATGCCAATGTCGGTTCGTGACCGACAGGTGATCGCCTCGTCGAACCAGACCTTCTCGACGAACGTTGCGTGCTTGACCAGACCGAGCAGCGTGGTCTTGGACGCGACCAGCGACCGTCGTGCCTCTTCCTCGGTCAGCCCGTTCAGGCTGTCGTGCAGGGCGGATCGATGCTCATCGAGGAAGGCCTCGAACTGATCGCGGAGCGCGGCGTTGAGGACGGCGGGCTCCGCCGACGGGTGGGTGACCATGACCGCAACCATAGGCTGCGGGACCGTTCTTGCTCATGTGTTTCTCCTGCATGCGGAGTTGAGCATGGACGGTGCTTCCTCGGACGGACACGGACACGGACACGGACACGGACACGGACACGGACACGGACACGGACACGGACACGGACGCGTGCGGGGACGGAGGGTTCATCATCCGCACGCAAGCGGAAGAGCCTGACCGCAGAGCCGCATGGCGGGGTGGGTTTCCCGATCTCGACCGGGGACCGATCATCGGATCCCGACTCCGCACACGTCACCGAGCGAACATGCTCACATCGGCGCCGGGGCGAGCGCGGCGCATGAAGCATGATCGCGTCGGACCGCAGCGGCGCGGGCACTCGGCTGGGGTCGGGGCTGGCCGCCCCGGACTTCGAACGCCCCGCGACCGCGCCTCGGCGCATACGCGCCGCGTTCTTCGCATGCTGCGGCCGGGGCGGGGTACTCGGCGGCCAACGTTCTTTTTGCGATGATGTGAGGGGTTTGTCGTGGCGATCCGGCACCAAGTGATCGAGCAGTCGCCCGAAGCGGTCTGGGCGGTGCTGGAGAATCCCGACCTCTACGGCGAGTGGGTGGTCGGTACCACGGCTTCGCGGCCTCTCGACGACCAGTGGCCGCGGGTTGACGCGGCTCTGGAGTACTCGGTGAGTCTGGGGCCCTGGTCGTACGAAGGGCGCACCACGGTGAGGCGCTTCGAGCCCGGACGCTGGCTGGAACTCGAAGCGCACAGTGGCCGTCTGGGCACGGCCCGTATTGCGATCGAGGTGCGGCCGTGGGGCGGGCACACCCTGGTGATCGTGGATGAGCACCCCCTGCGTGGTCTCGGGGGAGCGCTGCATACGGCGCCGCTCGACCTTCTCATCCAGCTGCGGCACCGCACCATGCTCCCCCGTCTCGCGGAAACCGTGGAGCGCATGACCCACCGGACAGCCTCCGCCGACGCACACCCGCCACTCGGCGGCCGCCCGCCGGGCGTGAGGAGCTGACCATGCTGGACGCCGTGGTCGTCGGAGCGGGGCCGAACGGCCTGGTGGCCGCGAACCTGCTGGTCGACGCCGGGTGGAGCGTCGAAGTCCTCGAAGCGCAGAGCGAGCCCGGAGGTGCTGTCCGCAGCGACAGGGGAGTCGACCCCGAGTACGTGAACGACATGTTCAGCGCCTTCTACCCGCTGGCCGCGGCGTCGCCCGTCATCCAAGGGCTGGAGCTGCAGGCCGAGGGGCTGCGCTGGGCCCACGCACCGTCCGTGCTCGCCCATCCCCTCCTCGACGGGCGCTGTGCCGTCCTGGAGCGGTCAGAGGAAGCGACCGCGGAGGGGCTGGAGGCGTTCGCCGCCGGTGACGGTCCTGCCTGGTCGCGGATGTGTGACACCTGGGAGGAGATCAGCCGCGATCTCCTGGACGCGCTGTTCACTCCGTTCCCGCCGCTCAAGGCGGGCGCCCGTCTCGCACTGCGGCTGCGCGGGCCGGTCGGCCTGCCCCTGGTCCGGTCGCTCGCGCTGCCGGCGCGACGGCTGGGTGAGGAGGAGTTCCGTGGTGAGGGCGGACGGCTGCTGCTCGCGGGCAATGCCTTGCACGCGGATCTCGCTCCGGAGGCCGCGGGCAGTGGGGGCTTCGGATGGTTGCTCTGCATGCTCGGGCAGCATTACGGCTTCCCTGTCCCAGCCGGCGGTGCGGGACAGCTGTCGGCTGCGCTCGTGCGTCGCCTCGAACGCCGTGGCGGCTCTGTGCGCTGCGGCCAACGCGTGCGGGAGATCGTCGTACGGGGCGGCCGCGCCATGGGAGTGCGCACGGCGAGCGGGGAGGCGATCCCGGTGCGCCGCGGTGTGCTGGCGGACGTCTCTGCACCCGACTTGTACGGGGGACTGGTGGACGAGCGGCACCTGCCAGGCGAACTCCTGGACAGCATGCGGCGCTTCCAGTGGGACTTCGCCACCTTCAAGATCGACTGGGCGCTGAGCGGCCGCATTCCCTGGAGTGCCGAAGCTGCCGACGGCGCGGGCACCGTGCATCTGTCCGACAGTGTCGACGAGCTCACCCGCTTCGCGGCCCAGCTCGCAGCCGGCCAGGTACCGGACCGGCCCTTCACCTTGCTGGGACAGATGACGACCGCGGACCCTTCGCGTTCGCCGGACGGCACCGAGTCCGCCTGGGCCTACACGCACGTTCCCCAGACCACCACCGGCGACGCGGGTGAGGACGGCATCACCGGAGCATGGGACGTACGCGAACAAGAGGACATGGCCGACCGCGTGGAACGGCACGTGGAGCGCTATGCCCCTGGCTTCCGGGCACTCATCCGGGCCCGCCGCATTCTCGCACCGCCGACTCTCCAGTCCCTCGACGCCAACCTGCACGGTGGCGCGATCAACGGAGGCACAGCCAGCCTCCATCAACAGTTGATCTTCCGCCCGGTGCCGGGTACCGGGCGTCCCGAGACACCGGTCAGGGGTCTCTACCTCGCTTCGGCTTCCGCCCATCCGGGCGGAGGGGTCCACGGCGCGTGCGGCGCGAACGCGGCACGGGCGGCGATCCGCAGCACCGCGGGTACGGCTCGCGTTCTCACCACGGCGCAGCGGGTCCTTGCCGGCCGGCTCCGCATTCAGCGACGCTGACGCCGGTGAACGGTTTGGTCGACGGCTTCACCTCCGCATGTGCTTCACCACCGCAGGCTGAGGAGACTGCCGAGTGTGGCGCGATCAGATGGAGCCGCGTTCCGCCGCAGCGCGTCCTCCGGCCCCGAGCGGGCCGGTCGCGGTGAACGGGGAGCGGGTGAGGGTTCCGCGTGCGAAGCGGGTCACCAGGGCCGGCAGAGCTGCGCGTGCCACCTGCACGGTGCGGAGCCAGGCGGGGAAGTAGACGGCGGACGAGCGCTGCTCCACGGCTGTGGCCAGCCGGGCGGCGACGGTGTCGACCGGGTAGATCTTCCTGGCGGGCGCGGGCATGTGGGCCCGCAGTTCGCGCAGCACGGCATGCTCGTCCGCGTCGCGGATCATGTCGGTGTCCATCCAGTTCAGATAGGCGATGCCGACGGCGACGCCTCGAGGGGCCTGCTCGGCGCGCATCGCGTGCACGAAGGACTCGACGCCCGCTTTGGACGCGCAGTACGCGCTCATCATGGGCGCGGCCCCCATGGAGGCCAGTGAGGCGATCTGCAGGTAGTAGCCGTGCGTCGCGGTCAGCGACGGCAGGAAGGCGCGGAGGGTGATCGCACTGCCGATCAGATTCACCTCGATGACGCGGCGCCACAGCGCCGGATCGGATTCGGCGAACGGGCCGCCTTCGGCGATGCCGGCGTTGGCGACCACCACCGATGGTGTGCCGAGGGAATGACGCACCTCGTCGGCCACCCGTCTCATCGCCTCGTGGTCGGTGACATCCACCGCCCAGTGCTTCGCCGTCGTGGGCAAGGACTGCGCGACCGCGGCCAGTTCTTCTTCTTCGAGGCCCACGAGCGCCAAACGGGCACCGCGCCGGGCCAAGTGGCGGGCGATGCCCTCGCCCAGACCGCGGGCGGCACCCGTCACGACGGCTACGCGGCCTTCCAGGGGACGCTGTTGCTTCATCGCTGCACACTTTGATTCATCGCTGCACACCTCCGATACGGCCCACCTGGTCAGGGAGTGAAGAGGACCTTTACCGCGCCGTCCTGCTTCTTCTGGAACATCTCGTAGGCGTCAGGGGCCTGATCCAGCGGAAGGCGGTGGGTGGCGAAGGACTCGACACCGAGCGGGTCGGTGTCGGTGAGGAGCGGCAGGATGTCGTCCACCCAGCGCCAGACGTTGGCCTGGCCCATACGCAGTTGGATCTGCTTGTCGAACATGGTCAGCAGGGGCATGGGGTCGGCCATACCGCCGTAGACCCCCGACAGCGAGATCGTGCCACCCCGGCGCACCAGTTCGATGGCCAGATGGAGGGCGGAGAGGCGGTCCACACCGGCGCGCTGCATCAGCTTGGCCGCCAGGGCACCGGGCATCAGCGTGGTCATGTGCTGGGCGGCCTTCGCCACGGAGGCGCCATGGGCTTCCATGCCGACGGCGTCGATGACGGAGTCGGGGCCGCGGCCGTCCGTGAGATCGCGGACGGCCTCCACGATCTTGTCGCCGTATTCCTGGAGGTCCAGTGTGTGTACGCCGTGGGCCTCGGCCCGTTCCAGGCGTTCCGGCACCAGGTCGATGCCCATGACCTTGCCGGCGCCGCGATGAGCGGCGATGCGGGTGGACATGTCCCCGATGGGGCCCAGCCCGAGCACCACCACGGTGCCGTCGGGCGGAATGGCCGCGTAGTCGACCGCCTGCCAGGCGGTCGGCAGGACGTCCGACAGATAGACGAACCGGTCGTCCGGCGGGCCCGGCGGGACGGCGATGGGCAGGGTGTTCCCGAACGGTACGCGCAGGTACTCGGCCTGCCCGCCGGGCACCTGCCCGTAGAGCTTGGTGTAGCCGAACAGCGAGGCGCCGCTGCCGTGTTCGTGGACCTGAGTCGTCTCGCACTGTGATTGCAGGCCTTGTTCGCACATGAAGCACGTGCCGCAGGAGACGTTGAACGGGACCACCACACGGTCGCCCGTGCGCACGTTGGTGACCTCGGGACCGACTTCCTCGACGATCCCCATCGGTTCGTGGCCCAGGATGTCACCGGCGTCGAGGAACGGGCCGAGGACTTCGTACAGGTGGAGGTCGGATCCGCACAGGCCGGTGGTGGTCACCTTGATGATCACGTCGGTCGGATCCTTGATGGCGGGGTCGGGGACCGTGTCGACCCGTACGTCCCGCTTGCCATGCCACGCCAGCGCCTTCATGCATCCTCCTTCGTCAGGTGGTGCCTTCGCTCGATCCCGGTTCGGCCATCCTGCGGTGGGCCTCGGCTTTCGCCTTGTCGGGAAGCACCTTGTCGGCCGGCCCCCTCGGCGTTGTGACCCGGTCGAATCCGCGGTCGGCGAGCTGTCGGGCCGGCTCGAAGCCGATACCGCTGGAGGCACCGGTCACGAAGGTCGAAGGCTTCACGGGAACCATGGTGCGGCGAGTACCCGCCGTGTCCGATTCATGCGTAATGACCGGAAGGTGTTTCCGGCGTCGGGGCGGGGGCCGGGGGCGGACATGCCGCCGGGACGGCCCCGCCATGCGCATACCGCCGATGGCATGGCCGGGGGCCCGGTGCTCGAAGCTCTTCGGTGCGATGAAAGCTCAGACGGTTTCATCGCCGTACTGCTGCCGCGTGGCCCTCAGGAGCGGCGGCCCTTCTTGCGCAGGGCGCCGGGTTTGTGCACGGCAGAGCGGCCGGTCTTGTCGCTCTCCACCTCGTACTGGGGCTCCTCGGCCGAGGCGTCCACGGTGCGGCCCGCTGCCTCCGTGCGCTTGGTGATCTTCTTCTTCACCGTGCCGGACACGTTCTGACCATGGCTCTTCCACGAGACCTTGTCGCCCTTGCTCGGATTGCCCTTCTCGGTCATGACGTCCTCCGCGGTGTGACGGGCTGCTCCGGCTCGGCGGGCACGCGACGGCATCGACTCGCTTGCCTACCAGGCGATGGCGCGGGCAACGAAGTACGCGGCCACGATGGCGGAGCCGATGATGATCAGCCACAACCAGAGGTAGGGGTGTTCCCACATGCCTCCGTCGGGACGTTCCTCGTGGGCCTCGGCGATACAGCCCTCAGCCGGGGGCGTCTCTTCCGGAGGAACGAGTGGATCGGTCATGTGTTCCAGCCTCTCTCCGTCGGCGCATTCATGCATCCGCTGAGCGAGGGGACGCGACGGCTGGTTGCACCGACGCTTGTGTGTGGGGCGCTGGGCCCTCGACCCGCCTCCGGTCCGCCGTCACCACGTGCGACCGGGCGTGACGTCCAGGTGGCCGGCGGGCCCAACCGGTCGGAGGTCCCGACGCTGCCGGGGCAGGCTCGCCCCTCTGGGGCGCATGCGGCAGCCCTGCTGGGTCACTCGACCCGCCGCGGGAACGCCTGCTGCCGGCGGATGCCGGAAGTCGTGCGGGTGACGGACGTCGAAGTCCGGCCGGGCGTGGAGGCCGGTGTGCTCCGGTTGATCCCTCACCCCGGGCCCATCTCTAGCCGACCAGGCGGCGGCGCCACTCCAGCGGTGTGACGGTGATGGCCCGGCCCGGATCGCTGTCCCAGTCGGCCTGGAGACCGGCCGCCTCCAGGGCGACCACGACCTCGTGGCCGACCGCCGCGGTGGTCTCGGTCGAGCCGTCGAAGCCTCCGTAGAGGAGCGTCAGCCCGTGGCCGGCCGCGGCGGCGTCGGTGCACTGGGAGTGGAAGTAGACGAATCCCCGGGCGTCGGGGCCGCCTTCGCCGCCGATCTCGGACTCGCCGCAGCTGCGGCAGCAGGTGAAGTTCTCGCGGGCGGTGATACCGGCTTCCTGGAGGGCGGTGAAGGCGCGGGTGAGCCGTTCCGGGTCGGTCTCGCCCTCCCACTCGGCCTGCTCGGCGACACGCTCCAGCCACATCCGGTCGGCCAGCGCGTTCGCCTGCTCGCGCGATATTGGCCGGCGCTCCGCGGTGACCAGGTATTCCTCGGCGAGTTCGGCCAGGTCGGCGCGATTGGCGTAGCCACCGGCCAGCACCTCGCGGATGCGCTTCTCCAACTCCGCGCGCTCGTCGTCGTCCAGGTCGAGCGGTGGCGCCTCGCGAGCGGGGCCCATGTCCAGCAGGGACCAGCCCAGATCCGCGTCCCAACCGGACTCCCGCCGGGCCCATCCGGTCAACGCCGCGGTGACGGCCCCGGAATCCTCGACCATCACCTGGAAATGCCGGTCGGCGGCACCGTCGCGGTGCTCCAGCGTGTAGTCCCCGCCGGCCTTGTGCCAGACCTGGGCGAAGACGTCGGGCAGGTCCGGTATCCGCTGGACCACGAGAAACCGGTCACGATCACCGCCGATGCGCCCGACCAGGCCGGCCAACTCCTCGGCGGACACACGAATGTGCCGGTTCCCGTCCTCCGTCTTCACCATGATCTCGAGCATGTGCAGACTCTGGCACACCCCCCGCGACAGCTAACCTCGCGGATCGCGCGGGGCGGGGTGGGATCGGGAACGGTCACCGAGTTCCGGCCGCCGGCCGCCGGCTACGACGACCGCCACCGGGCCCGATCCGGGGACCCGGTCGCGGATCGAAGTCGTGTCGTGTGGCCGCCCTGCACGGTGCAGGTCCCACCATGGGGCCATGGACAACGATCCACTTCCCTGGAAAGCCACCGGCGTCCGTGGCCTGGAAGTCCGTGAGGACGCGGCCGGTATGGTCGGGACGCGCTTGTTCGGGTGGGAGGGCATCCTGCCGCTCTCCTTGGTGCGAGCAGCGGTGGTGCTGCCTCCCGAAACGGTGGGCCGCAGGGACGGTGTGGGTGGTCCGGGCGAGGTCCGGGCCGGAGGAACGACCAAGGCCGGCAGTCCGGTTGACCAGGCCACGGCCAATCCGGCCGAGCGCTCGGCCGCCACGCGTGCCCTCTTCCGGTGACGGCGCCGAGGTCACTCCGGGCCCAGGCGCAGGCCGCCGACGGCTCGTTCGAGTTCCGCGACGCGATCGGCGAGAGTGACGGCTTCGAAGCCGCTGGTCTCGCGGAGCAGTAGCTCGATCTGGGCCAGTTGTTCGCCGATCTCGGCCAGCCTCTCCTCGGTCCGTGCAGTCGCGCCAGGGGGTGACGGCGTTCGCGCCTCGTGGCGTTCGGCAGCGGTGCTTTCGGCCGGCTCCGTACGATCCTTGAGGGAAGTGGCACTCCTGGCTTCGGCGAAGAGATGCCGCAACTGCTCGGCCTGGGCTGCCAGTTGCCGGTTCTTCCGGAAGAGGTCGAGGAAGACGCAGATCTTGGTGCGCAGCAGCCACGGATCGAAAGGCTTCGTGAGGAAGTCCGCAGCGCCGACCGAATAGCCGCGGTAGGCGTAGTCCGTCTCGACCTCGGTCCCGGTCAGGAGGATGATCGGCACATCTTTGGTCTGGTCCAGTCGCTTGATGTTCGCGGCGGTCTCGAAGCCGTCCATTCCGGGCATCAGGACGTCGAGCAGCACCACGGCGAACTCCTGCCGCAGCATGGCTTTCAGCGCCTCCTCGCCGGAGTGGGCGCGCACCAGGTCCTGATGGAGCGGTCCGAGCAGGGCTTCGAGCGCCACCAGGTTCGCCTCGATGTCGTCGACGATGAGGATGCTGCACTTCTCGGGCGTGTGAGTGCTCATGGCCTCTGCCTCGACGTGTCGTCGTCGGCGACGCCCGGCGCCTGCACGGGCCGTGGCCCGGCGAGGCGGCCCTGCGGGTCGAGCAGATCGCAGGCCACGGACAGCAGATGGTCCACGTCCACGGGTTTCGGAATGTACTCGGAGGCGCCCGCTTCGAGCGCCTTCTCCCGGTCGCCCGGCATGGCCTTGGCGGTCAGCGCGATGATCGGCAGGTCGGCGAAGCGGGGAGAATCCCGTACAGCCGCGATGGTCTCGTACCCGTCCATCTCGGGCATCATGATGTCCATCAGGACCAGGGAGATGGCAGGAACACGGTCCAGCATCTCCAGACCCTCGCGTCCGTTCTCGGCGTACTTGACGGTGATGCCCACGCGGCCCAGCACATGCATGAGCGCGAAGACGGCACGGATGTCGTCGTCCACCATGAGAATCGTGCGACCGGCCAGTACCTCGCGCGGGCGGCCGGTGATCCATTCCTTGAGCCGCGTCGTCTCCGGCCAGCTCGACGGGTCCCTGCCGGTGGCCGCTGCCGCCACGTCGGCGGGGAGCTCGGGGCCGCTTGCCGGCCGGGGCGCCGTCGGAGCGGCAAGCGGCCCCGCCGGGAGCAGAGGGACCGGCGCCGGTGTGGCCTCTGCCGCCGGGATCGCAGGCATCGACGGGGTTTCGGTCACGGGCGCGGACGCCTCGGTGTGGTGCGCGGGCACGTACAGCGTGAACCGGGAGCCGACGCCGGGTTCGCTGTCGGCGACGATCCGGCCTCCCAGCATGCTGGCGACCTCCCGGCTGATGGAGAGCCCCAGCCCGGTGCCGCCGTACTTGCGGCTGGTGGTGCCGTCGGTCTGCTGGAACGCCTCGAAGATGACGCCCAGCTTCTCCCGCGGGATGCCGATGCCGGTGTCTTCGACGCAGAACGCGAGGATCGGCTCGCTCGTCGGCAGTCCCTTCCGCTCGATCTCCTGGTGGGTCGCGCGCTCGACCCGCAGGACCACGCTGCCCGATGAGGTGAACTTGACCGCGTTCGACAGCAGGTTCCGAAGGATCTGCTGGAGCCGTTGCTCGTCGGAGTACAGCTCGCTGGGCACGCCTTCGCCCACCGTGACGTCGAAGGACAGCCCCCGCTCGCTCGCGAGGGGACGGAACATGGCATGCATGTAGTTGAGCAGTTTGGTCAGTGGCAGCTTCCTCGGGTGGACGTCCATCCGGCCCGCTTCGATCTTCGAGAGATCCAGGATGTCGTTGATCAACTGGAGCAGGTCCGACCCCGACCGGTGAATGGTGGCCGCGAAGTCCACTTCCTGTTCAGCGAGGTTCCCGTCAGGGTTGTCGGCCAGCAGCCGGGCCAGGATCAGCAGCGAGTTGAGCGGGGTGCGCAGCTCGTGCGACATGTTGGCCAGGAACTCCGACTTGTACTGCGACGAGCTCGCCAGCAGGGCTGCCTTGTCCTCCAGTGCCGCGTTGGAGCGCCGCAGTTCCGTGGTGAGCCGCTGGGACTCCGAGAGCAGGGCCTCGGTGCGCGCGTTGGAGAGAATCGTGTTGATCGAGACCCCGATGGTGTTCACGAACTGGTCGATGAAGGCCAGGTGGACCTCGTTGAACCTGCTGAAGGAGGCGAGTTCGATGACGCCGAGCACCTTGCCCTCGAACAGGATGGGGAGGATGACGATGCTGGTCGGCGGTGCCGAGCCGAGGCCGGACTCGATGCTGATGTATCCCGCCGGAACGGCGTCGACGAGGATGCGCTTCTTCTCCAGGGCCGCCTGGGTGATCAGGCCCCGGACCGGTTTGCTGGTGTCGTGGTGGGGGTCCGGTCCCTCGGCGCAGCCGTAGCCGGCGATGAATTGCAGGTCCCGGCCGGGTCCGGCACCGGTCTCCGCCATGAAGAACGCTCCGAACTGCGCGTTGACGAGCGGGGTGAGCTCGCGCAGGATCAGGTCCGCCACCTCGACCAGGTCGCGGTGGCCCTGCATCAGACCGGCGATACGGGTGAGGTTGGACTCGAGCCAGTCCTTTGCGCGGGTGGTCTCGCGGAGGGTGGAGACCATGAGGTTGACGTTGTTCTTCAACTCGTTGACCTCGCCGCTGGCCTCGACGGCGATGGAGCCGGTCAGGTCACCCTGGGCCACGGAGCTGGCGACTTCGGCGATCGCCCGCACCTGGGTGGTCAGGTTGAGGGCGAGTTCGTTGACGCTTGTGGTGAGCCGCTTCCAGGTGCCGTAGACGCCCTCGACCCGTGCCTGGCCGCCCAGTTGCCCCTCGCTGCCGACCTCGCGGGCCACGCGCGTGACCTCGGCGGAGAACGAGGACAGCGTGTCGACCATGGTGTTGATCGTCGTCTTGAGTTCGAGGATCTCGCCGCGTGCGTCGACGTCGATCTTCTTCGACAGGTCGCCCTGGGCGACGGCGGTGGCGACCTGGGCGATGTTGCGGACCTGGGAGGTGAGGTTGTCGGCCATGAAGTTGACGTTGTCGGTGAGGTCCTTCCAGACTCCCGATACGCCGCCGACCTGGGCGCGTCCGCCGAGTTGTCCTTCGGTGCCGACTTCGCGCGCCACGCGGGTCACCTCGTCGGCGAACGCCCGCAGCTGGTCCACCATCGTGTTGACGGTGTCCTTGAGTTCGAGGATCTCGCCGCGTGCGTCCACGGTGATCTTCTTCGAGAGGTCCCCGTCGGCGACGGCGGTGGTGACCTGGGCGATGTTGCGGACCTGGCTGGTGAGGTTGGACGCCATGAAGTTGACGTTGTCGGTGAGGTCCTTCCAGACCCCGGAGACGTCCCGGACGTGTGCCTGGCCGCCGAGTTGTCCTTCGGTGCCGACTTCCCGGGCCACGCGGGTCACCTCGTCGGCGAACGCCCGCAGCTGGTCGACCATCGTGTTCACCGTGAGCTTGAGCTCCAGCACCTCACCGGTGGCCTCCACCGTCACGTGCTGGGTGAGGTCACCGCGCGCCACCGCTGTCGTGACGACGGCGATGTCCCGGACCTGCGACGTCAGCCGGGACGCCATGGTGTTGACCGCCTCGATCACCAGGCGCCAGTCGCCGGACAGGCCGCGGACGTGCGCTCGCCCACCCAGCCGGCCTTCGGTGCCGACCTCGCGGGCCACGCGGGTCACTTCGCCGGTGAAGAGCGAGAGCTGGTCGACCGTGCGGTTCACGCAGAGCGCAAGGCGCCGTAGATCGCCCCGGAGCTGGCGGCTGCCGTCGTGCAGGTCGATGCGCTGGGTCAGCTCCCCGTCCGCCACCGCGTCCAGTACGCGCGTGGCGTTCGACACCGGAGCCACCAGGGCTTCGAGCAGCGTGTTCGCCGAGTCCACCCCCGTCACCCACGAACCCTGCCCCGGGCTCGCCGAGAGCCGCTCGTCCAGCCTGCCGTGCCGTACGACCTCGCGGCGGACCCGCTGAAGTTCGCCGACCAGGTGCTCGTTGCGCACGGCGATCTGATTGCACAGGCCGGCGATCTCCGTCAGGATCCCCTCCTCCGCCGCGTCCACGCGGGCGGTGAAGTCTCCGTCGCGCAGTGATTGCAGCGCGATGAGCAGCGGGCGCAAGTCGCGGCTGCGCACACAGTCGGGGTCCGAGGGCGCTGGGGAGAACGGAGCGGGTTTCGTGGGCTCGGCCGGGCCCGTGGAGTCCGCCGACCCGGTGGGGTCGGCGTCCGTGAGCGGGCGGTCGGCAGAATCCGGGTCGAGCGCCATGACAGTCCACCCCTATCGCGTATATGGGTAGATACGTCACACTATAAGTGTTTGGTGAGGGACCTGACGCAAGATCGATGAGGACATATGGCCACTCTGTCTCCTCGGTCGGCCGTTCCCCCTGGCTCGGTTCTGATCTCGCACCCCGACAGGTACGTGGCGCGGACGACGCTCCAGGCGAACCAGCGGGCGGCCTCCGAGGCGCGTGCCTTCGTGCGCGCGACCCTCGCCGAGCAGACGGTTGCGCGGACGGCCGGGTCGAAGGCGGCGTCCGATGAGTTCGAGGAGGTCAGGGGGGATGCCGAGCTCCTGGTCAGCGAGCTGACGACCAATGCCGTCATGCACGCCGGTACGGACATTCACATCGTCTGCTCGCTGGAATGGGGCGGGACTCTTTCGCGTCCGCCGGGGGAGCCCGGTCCCGCAGCACTTCAGGAGGACACGGACGCACCCGCCGCCGTGATCATCGAGGTGGCCGATCATCACCCCACCCGGGCGCTGCGGCTTCACGAGGACGTGCGCGATCGCCAGTGCCTCGGGCTGCGGATCGTGGGCGCACTGGCCGCGTCGTGGGGGGTGACCTACGACCACGATCAGAAGGCGGTGTGGTTCCGCCTGGAGGCCGCGGGCCGGAAGCGCCACGGGCCCCCCGCGCCCACGGAATCACCGCGGGGCATCCTTCGGGCTTCCGGGGCAGGCGCACCGACCGCGGTCGGCGCCGGTGACGGTCTCGTCGCGGAGTGGCCCGGCCAGGCCGGTCCCACCTTCCTCGCCGAAGGCAGCGAGCTTCTCGCCGGCCAGCTCGACGAGGACCTCGTGGCCGCACTCGCAGGACAACTGCTGGTGCCCCGGCTTGCCGACTGGTGCGGCGTGTGGCTGGCCGTGGACGGCGGCAGCATGCGGCTGTCCCAGGTCTGGCATGCCGAAGAATGGCGCATCGACGAGCTGCGGCAGGAACTCGCCAGAGAGGTGCCGCCCGGCATGCTCAGCACGGCGAGCGTTCCCTGGCCCTGGCCCAAGGCCGCCGGGGACGCCGGCACGCGGGGCTCGGCCCTGGCGTTCCCCCTGGTTGCCGGCGGCGATTGCCGGGGCGTGCTCATCCTGGGCAGGTCCGGACAGCTCCGTATGACCGACAGCCTGGCGAACGTGGTGCAGGACGTGGCGCGCCGGATCGCGCAGTCGTTGGTCACCGCTCGCCGCTACACCCGGCAGACGACGATCAGCCGGGCTCTCCAGCGCAATCAGCTGCCCGCGTTCCTTGCCACCATTCCGGGTGTGGACACGGCGATCGTGTACGAGCCGCACGGAGAGGGCCAGACGGTCGGCGGCGACTTCTACGATCTGTTCCCGCTGAGGGAGCACTGTTGGGGCTTCCTGCTCGGCGACGTACAGGGCAAGGATCCGGAGGCGATGTCGGTCACCGGTCTCGCCCGCTACCTGGTCAGACTCCTGGCACGTGAGGGCCACGGCGTCGAGTCGGTGCTCCGCAGGCTGAACGCCGCCCTGGCGGAGGAAAGCGAAGAAGCCGTGGCGAACGGCGGGGAACGCGCCCGCCCGCGCTTCTTCAGCATGTTGTACGGAGAGCTGCAACTCGCCCACGGCACCGACGGCCCCCGCTGCACGATCGCCAGCGCAGGGCATCCGTTGCCCCTGCGCCTGCTGACCGACGGCTCGGTGGTGGCAGCGGCGGAACCTCAGATGCTGCTCGGCATCGACAACGCGGCGGAATTCGAGGCCCGCTCCTTCGGCCTCGCGCCGGGGGAGACGCTGTTGTGCGTGACCGACGGTGTCACGGAGCGACGAAGCGGCCACCGGCTGCTGGATGACCGGGACGGGCTGTCGGCGGTGCTCCGCGGGTGCACCGGGATGGGCGCGAAGGCCGTGGCCGAACGCATCCGCAGGACGGTGCACGGTTTCGGCCCCAACCCGGTGGAGGACGACCTCTCCGTGCTGGTGTTGCAGGCACGCCCATGACGGGTGCGGACATCGGGGCCGTCCGGCGCGCCAGACGGGCTGCAGGGTGGCCACGCGTAGGTGGCGTTCGTGCATGCTGCGGCCTGTCACCGGGGTCGGCTCCCCATGGACATCCCGGTCGGTTGACGCCGTCCGCGGGCCAGGAGTCGCGCTGGTCGCCCGCTGCGCCGTGTTCAGGCCTATGACTCGAGCGACAGAAGAACTCTGATGGTTTTGCCCGTCGGCGCCCTGTGGACGTCGAAGCCGCCGCACAGCGCCTTCACGATCTCCAGTCCGTGCCGGCCCACCCGGTCCGGGTCGGCCGTCCACGCGGAGGGAAGTTCAGGGCTCGAGTCCGTCACCGTGATCTCCAGCGTCTGCCCGGTCAGCAGCAGGTTCAGGACGCAGGGTCCCGGCGCGTATTTGCAGGCATTGGTGATCAGCTCGCTCACCACCAGCTGGACCGCCCCGAGCACGTCCCGCGGCACGGTGATGCCGTGGCCGCTCCGTACCCGCGTCACGAACTCGGTGGCGAACTGCCGTGCCGCTGCGATCGATCCGGCGTCACCGGCGTACGCGGCGCCGCTGCGGGCCGCTCCCGAAGCCGAGCCTGCGAGGTCGTCGTGCTCAGTCTGCTCCACCACGCCGACTCAGAGATCCTCTCAACACACCGCCCGGAGACGCGCAATCCGCCCGCGTCACCTGTCTTAGCGCCTGCGTGTGCAGGCGGCAACTCGCCTCGTCATACTCTCGCGCCGTTGAGGTACCGGCGATCCGAGCGTGTGATGCGGCACCCGTTCACGCCGGTTGCGCGGCCTCTACATCGGTGTACACGCTCAGAACCTGGTCGGCACCGGTCAGTTCCAGCAGTCGCCGGATCTGTGGCCCGGGTGCGGCGATCCGCAGATCGGCGGAGCGACGGACACCCAGCAGGACGTTGAGAAACGTCGAGTCGGCGAAGGTGATGTCCGAGGCGTCCAGCACGATCACGGCATGTGCCTCGGCTGCGCGCGTAAGGGCGTCGGTCAGTGGCGGCAGGTTGTTGAGATCGACTTCGCCGCGCGCGCAGACCACCCAGGCGCCACCGGTCGCGTATTGGGCGCCGAGGGGGCCGTCGGCTGCCTGTCCGGTGAAGTCTTCGGTAGTCATGCTGCTCATAGAAGCACGAGCGTGACCGATTGTTCCGCGGGGGTGCGGTCCTGTCACGCCGCCGGGGGAGCGTGCGGGGCTGGAGTACTCCGGATCGGGCCGGCCGCTCTCCACCGCACACGCCTGCCCGGTGACCCCGGCTTCACCGCCCACAGTCGGCGGGTCACAACCCCTGACCGTCGCGCTGGGGGCCGACCCGGCATGGTCACAGTCCGGCATGGTCAAAGTCCGGTCACGGCTTGGACTTCGGGTCCGGACAGGTCTGTACATGCCGTACTCTTCGAGAAGATTTGCTGGATAGCAATTTTTTAGTATGCAAGGAGTTGCCGGAATGGTGCAGCAGGAGAGCAGAAACGAACTGGTCGGCCTGCTGGAGGCTGATGGCGAGGCGCTCGCGGAGCAGTGGATCGGCCTCGTCGCCGCCTCACTGGCCGGTCGCATCAGCCGGGCCGAGATCGCGCGCGAGCTGAGCGAGCTCTACTCGGCGCTGCTGGAGGCCATCCGGTCGGGCGCCGACAACGCGTCCGCCGATGGTATGTCGGAAGTGCGCGCACTGCTGACCGAGTTGTCCCGCAACCGTGCGCGGCAGGGTTCCACGCCGAGCGAGACGGCGATCAGCGTGCTGGCGCTGAAGAGGGTGCTGGAGCCCGGACTGACGGAAGGCGGCGCCGAGCGGATCCAGGCGTACCTCCAGCTCGGCCGACTGCTGGACGATCTTGCTCTGTTCACCATCGAGACCTACACCCGCACGCGCGAGGACATCATCAGCGCTCAGGCGGATCAGCTGATGGAGTTGTCGACGCCGGTCGTCAAACTGTGGGACGGCGTCATCGCCGTCCCGCTCGTCGGGACACTGGACTCCGCCCGTACCCAGGTGGTGATGGAGAAGCTGCTGCAGGCGCTGGTCGACACGGGCTCGGAGCAGGCGATCATCGACATCACCGGGGTCCCGGCCGTCGACACCCAGGTCGCCCAGCATCTCCTCAAGACGATCGTGGCGGCCCGGCTCATGGGCGCCGAGTGCACCGTCTCCGGTGTGCGGCCGCAGATCGCCCAGACCATCGTCGCGCTGGGCATCGAGTTCGGTGACATCGTCACCAAGGCCACGCTCGCGGACGCTCTCCAGCTCGCGCTGCGGAAGTCCGGGGTCGACCTGGTTGCTCACCAGGGCGTCCAGCGATGACTGAACGGGTACCGATCCTCCGGATCGGCGACATCCTTCTCGTATCCATCCAGGTGGACCTGGAGGACGAGACGGTCATGAATCTGCAGGAGGACCTGGCCGAGCAGATCGTCGCGCGGTCCGCACGCGGCGTCGTCATCGACATCACGGCCGTCGAGATCGTCGACTCGTTCGTCGGCCGGATGCTGGCGACGATCGCCTCGATCTCACGCCTCCTCGACGCGGAAACCGTTGTCGTGGGCATGCGCCCCGCCGTGGCCATCACTCTCGTCGAGCTGGGCCTGTCCCTGGGTGGAGTGCGCACCGCGCTCGATCTCGAGAAGGGCCTTGCCCTGTTGCAGCGGTCCGTCCGCCGCACGGATCTGCGATGACCAACCCCCCGCCATGGGCAGCGAACGGCGGGCAGCAGAGTCACCCGATATCCGGGAACAGCGATGTGGTCCGGGCCCGTCAACTGGTCCGCATTCTTGCCCAGCAGTCCAAGTTGTCTCTCGTCGATCAGACGAAACTCATCACCGCCGCGAGTGAACTTGCACGCAACACCATGGTGTACGGGGGAGGCGGCGAGCTGCAGGCAGGGTTGGTTCGACGGGACGATCGCATGGGGGTCGCGGCCGTCTTCCAGGACTCCGGTCCCGGCATCGCGGATGTCGACCTCGCGCTCACCGACGGATGGACCTCTGGCGGGGGCCTCGGCCTCGGCCTGAGCGGTGCCCGTCGGCTCGTCGACGAGTTCTACCTCGACACCGAGGTCGGACGCGGTACCACCGTCACGATCATCAAGTGGGCGCGATGAACGACCTCGCGGTCGTCGACTGCGAGGACATCGCGTGGTTCCGCCATGACCCCACCCTGCCCTCGGCGGCCCGGGGAGCGGCGGCAACGCTGGCCCGCAGGGTGGGACTCGACCCGCAGCGGGCCTCGGAAGTCGCCCTCGCGGTGACCGAGGCAGCGACGAACCTGCACCAGCACACCCCGGACGGAGCCCTGCTCCTGCGCGTCCTGCGCGCCGGATCCGAGGCCGGTGTGGAATTCCTGACCGTGGACAACGGGCCGGGCATGGCCGATGTGGCCGCGGCGCTCATGGACGGCGCCTCCACCGCCGGAACCCTCGGCATCGGGCTGGGTGCCGTTGCCCGGCTGGCCGACCGCTTCGACATCCACTCCCTGCCCGGCAAAGGCACGGTCGTCTCGGCGCAGTTCTGGGCCCGCGGGAGAGGCGCCACCCCGGCGCCCGTGCCGCCCCCGGCCCACGGAACCACCGTGGCCTCGGGGATCACGCGGCCGATCAGCGGCGAGACGGTCTGTGGCGACGCATGGACGGTCCGTGTCGACCCGGGCACCCACCACTCCGAGGCGGGCGACGGACGTCATGGTTCGGCCAGGGGCCGGATCACCTCTGCGTCGACGAGCCCGGCGCTGCTCGTCATGATGTGCGACGGACTGGGCCACGGGCCCCTCGCCGCTCTGGCCGGCGAAGCCGCCGTCAAGGCATTCAGGCAGTCCCGGGCCACCAGACCCGAAGAGCTGCTCGGCGACGTGCACAAGGCGCTCCGCGGAACCCGCGGCGGCGCTGTGGCCATCGCCCGCGTGGAACCGGCGGTGCGCCGGCTGCTGTACTGCGGCATCGGCAACGTGAGCGGTTTCCTCGTCGGACCCGGCTTCCGCACGGGCCTCCTGTCCGCGCCGGGCATCGTGGGCCACCAGATGCGCAGTCTGCGCACCTTCGAATACCCGCTCTCGGAGGACAGCGCGCTGGTCATGCATTCCGACGGGCTCAGCGAACGCTGGAAACCGCAGGACATGCCGGGCCTGCTCCAGCACGCACCCGCGGTCATCGCGGGGCAGTTGCTGCGCGAAGCGGCCGTACGGCGCGACGACGCCGGGATCGTGGTCGTCAAGGGTGCCTGGTGATGTCGCCGGGACCCGCCGACCAGTCCCTGACTGTGCTGGATCTTGCCACTGAGCACGATGTCTTCGCCCTGCGCCGTAGCGCCCAGAGTGCCGCGGAGGCACTGAACCTGGAGCGCCAGGACCAGGTGCGCCTGGCGACGGCTCTCAGCGAACTGGGCCGAGACCGTATCGGATGCGACGGGCTCACCGCGACGTTCGCGCTGCGCGCCGAGCCGCACCAGGCGCTCGTCGTCACTTTCGAGTGGATCGGTGCCACCGCGCCCAGCGCCGAGTCCCTGGCTCTCGCTTCCCGGCTTGTGCACCGCGTCCGCTACGTGCCCGACGGCCTGCGACACAGGATCACCGTCGAGCAGCCCGTGCCCACGTACGACGCTGCCGTCCCCGGTGCGTACCGGATGGTGCGTGACGCGCTGCGCCGGCACACATCCGCGACCCTCACCGACGACCTCCGCTCCCAGACCCGCGACCTGATCGCCACGCTCGAAGAGACCCGGGCCCAGCGCGAGGAGCTGCGCCGCCTCAACGAGGAACTGGAAGAGACGAACCAGGGCGTCCTCGCGCTCTACACCGAGCTGTCGAGGGAACTCGAGCAGACCAACAGCGGTGTCGTCGCCCTGCACACGGAACTCGACGAGAAGTCCCGCCAGCTGCGCGAAAGCAGCGAGGCCAAGATCCGTCTGTGGAACACCATCAGCCACGAACTGCGCTCTCCCGTCAACGCCGTCGTCGCGCTCTCCCGGCTGCTGACCGCCCCCGGGTCCGCGCCACTCGACGACGAACAGCGTCGGCAGATCGCTCTCATCGCTTCCTCCGGCCACACACTGCTGGCCCTGGTCAACGACCTCCTCGACGTCGCGCAGGCCGAGTCGGGGCAGCTCGGCGTCAGTTGTGCAGAAGTCGATCTCCGGGTGCTCGTCGGCCAGCTCGCCGGCGTGCTGCGCAGCACCTACATGTCACCGGACGTGGCCCTGGTGACGCCCGACCCCCTCACGCTGCCCCGTGTGATCACCGACGAGGTCCTCCTCACCCGGATCCTGCGCAACCTTCTGTCCAACGCCATGAAGTTCACGGACAAGGGTGAAGTGCGCCTGACCATCACCCAGGACGGCAGCGGTGAAGACGCCCGGACCACGTTCACCGTCAGTGACACCGGCGTAGGAATACCCGAACACGAACTCGGCCGCGTATTCGAGGAGTTCTACCAAGTCCCCGGACCCCACCAGCGAGAACACCGGGGAACGGGTCTCGGCCTGCCCTACGCCCGCATGCTCACCGAACTCCTGGGCGGCTCCCTCACCCTCACCAGCCTCCCGGGCACCGGTACCCGGATACGGGTGACGCTGCCGCACGGACCGACATCCCCACCCTCTACCACGGCCGGCGAGAAACAGGAGGCCGACTCGTGACCGAGGCACTGCTGCGTGACAGCGTCCCCGCCCTGATCCTGGTCATCGACGACGACGCGACCAACCGCTACATCCTCTCCTCCTGGCTCACCCGCGCCGGCCACACCGTCCTGGAGGCGAGCGACGGAACCGAGGGCCTGGCACTGCTGGCAACCGCCGGGGGCCTCCTGCCCGAAGCGGCCATCATCGACGTGCTCCTGCCGGACATGAGCGGCTTCGAGGTCTGCGAACGGATCAAGAGCAACCCGAGGACCGCGGGGATGCCCGTCATTCACATCTCGGCCTCGGCCATCACCGCGGACCACCACACCGAGGGCTTGCAGCGGGGCGCGGACGCCTACCTCGACCAGCCTGTCGACCCCGACGAACTGCTGGCCACCGTCACGGCGGCCCTGCGCTACACACGGGCCCGCCGCCGTGCCGAACGCCTCGCGCATCAGCTGGCCAGGCTCAACCGGGCAACACTGGACGTCTACCGGGCCATCGGCTTCCACTCGTTCGCCGCGGCGGCTGCCACTGGAGCGGCCGACCTCATGGCGGCCCCCGCCACCGCGCTGTTCCTCAGCCCCGAAGGCCAAGCGGTCCACACCGTGACGGCCGGCCCCAGCAGTGTCCCTCGCTCGCTGCCCGTACGCGCCGAACTGCTGGACACGCTGGCCTCGCACGCACTGGGCACCGGGACGGGAGTCGAGGTCACCCGGGTACCCCGGGCGCAGTGGCAGGCATTGCTGCCGCACGACCACATCAAGGGCGACATCGTCCTGGCAGTCGCCCGCACCAAACGAGGCCGGCCCCCGGTCGTCGTCGCCGTACCCGAGCACACCGCAAGCCGCGACGGCGACCGCGAACTGCTCCGCCAGCTGACGAGCGCCTGCGCCCTCTCCCTCGAAGCGCTGCGCAGTTACAACGAAGAACACAGTCTCAACCTGGCCCTGCAGAAGACGTTCCTGCCCGACCGGTTGCCGCAGGTCGACGGAACCGAACTCGCCGTCCGCTATCTTCCCGCCTCCGCCCACGCGGAGATCGGCGGTGACTTCTACGAGGCGCTGAGCACCCCGCAAGGCCTGCTCCTCGCCATCGGCGACGTTGCCGGACACTCACTGGTCGCCGCGACCGTCATGGGAGAAATACGACACGCCCTGCGCGCGTACGCACTCGAAGCCCACCCCCCGCACCGCATCCTCGATCGGCTCGAAGCGCTTCTCGCGCACACCCGTCCCGGTCTGACCGTCACGGTCTGTCTCGTCCTCATCGACAACGACCGCCGCCACGCCCATGTCGCCAACGCGGGCCACATGCCTCCCCTGTTGCTCGGCGACGACGGACACACCTGGTACGTCCAGCAGCACGGCCCGCTCCTGGGCCTGGGACTGCCTCACCCGCCGGCAACCACCGTGAGCACCCCAGAGGGCACCCGCATCCTGCTCATCACCGACGGTCTGGTCGAGGTACGCAGCGAAGACCTCGACGACAGCCTCGAGTCGTTCCGCATCGCGGCCGGCACGGGACCTGCCGAACTGGACGCCCTGTGTGACGCACTCCTGGAGAGCTTCGGCCAGGACAAGGACGACGACATCGCACTGCTGGCCGCACGCCTGGACTGACAGCGACCACCCGCGTCACCCTGGTTCCGCCGTGCGAATGCGGGCATGCGAACCACGGGACGGCAGCCCATCCCGGGCGCTGTCACCGAGTTCAGGCCCGATCAAGGAGTCGTATGTCCATGAGCAACATGTGGGGCTATTCGACAACCGCCGGTCATGCTGAAGGTGTCAGCCTGGTCGGCTACCAGGTCGAAGCGACCGACGGCAGCATCGGCAAGGTCGACAAGCATTCCGACGATGTCGGTTCCGCCTGCCTCGTCGTCGACACCGGCATCTGGATCTTCGGCAAGGACGTCCTGCTTCCGGCCGGCACCATCTCGCGCATAGACCCGGACACCGAGACGGTTCATATCGACCGAACCAGGGACCAGATCAAGCACGCCCCCGAGTTCGACAGGGACAGACACCTCACGGACCCTCGCTACCGCGAGCAGCTCGCGGGGTACTACGTCAGCCACCGCACCTGACCAGGTGCGCGCACGCCATGGTCGCAGGGAGCCCGCCGAAGACACATCGGCGGGCTCCCTGCGACCGGACAGCGCGGTCCGAACGGGCGGAGAGCGTCGAGCCGTCTCCCATCGCGGGACGCGACGTGACCCCGGCCACCAGACCCGCGTCATGCCAAGGTGGAGTCGTGACCACTCGTGCCCGGCTTCGCAAGACCGCGGTGTCCCTCCCCGAGGCTGCCGAGCAGTCCACGCGCTCGGGGTCTGCCTCCTTCACCGTGCGCGACAAACCCTTCGCCTCGGTGGACCAGGACGAACACGTGCAGCTGTACCTCCCCTCAGCGGAGGCGGACGAATTCCTCGCCGCGCACCCGGCCGCTGTGCGGCTGACCCGCGGCGCCCTCTCCGTCGGCGTACGTGTGCCACTCGAGGGCATGAACGGCCGGCAGCTCCATCACTGGGTGCGTCGTGCCTGGCTGTCGCGCGCGCCGAAGCGGCTCGCGGCGCAGCCGGCCGCCGCGGACGCCGCGACGCCCGGTGCCGTCGGGGACCTGCCCAGGAGCATCGGAGGGCCGGCCACGAGGGCACTCCTCGGCGCCGGCATCGCCACGCTCGACCAGGTCGCACAGCGAACCGAGCCCGAATTGCTCGCGATGCACGGAGTCGGCCCGAAGGCAGTGCGGCTTCTCGGCGAAGCGCTGAGCGCAACGGGACGCTTGCTCAGGGGGTGAACCCCCTCGGACTCCGCTCGGACCAGGTGCGATCCTGCATGGATGAATGCTCTCGGCGACGCGCACCTGCGCTCTTGGACCCTGCGCTTCATGGCCCTCCTCGCAGCCGACATCCAGGCCCAGATCGCCTGGCTTGGCGAGCGTGAGCTGGAGACCGAGTCCGTCGTCGAAGAGGTGGAGCTCCTCTGCCGAATCTCCGATGGCCTCGCGGAGCGCGGAGCCCTCGAAGCCGAGAATCTGCGCCCCCTTCAAGCCATCGGACATCGCCTCGGCGAGATCGATGCCGCTTGCCGCCTCGGCCTCTGGAGCAACGCTCTGCGCACTGATCCGGCGTGGGACGACATACGCCCCCTCGCCCGCGAGTTTCTCCTCACGACTCTCGGGGACTGGCGACAGCCCCTTCCGCGCCGTGCAAGCCCTCACACGGGTGGCCACTGAGCACGTCCCGACTGCGACCCGGCCGGCGTCGCCCACGCGAGAGTGAGCAACGGGTGTGGATCGCAGCGCAGACCCGGCGAGGAGCGGCAGTCAACGTCTCGGTCCCACGATCGCGTAGACCGTGGTGCCGCCGACCGCGAGAACCACAGCCGTCCAGGTGCCCGCCGTCGTGCCCGGCGGCAACACCATCCAACTCGCCACCTCCAACGGCAGACTCGTGGGGGAGGGCGCGAAGAGCGACAGCGACAGCCAGCCGATCGGCAGCGTCCACGCCAACTGCGGCCCGCATACTGCCGCTCCGAGGGCGACAAGGCCCATCAGGCCCGCGCTGTCGCGGACGACGAACGCGGTCGCGGCCACATCGTCGCCCATGCTCTGCACCGCCAACAGCACGCCGCAGACGACCATGCCGATCAGCAGTACGTGCGCCGCCCTGCGAGGCACCCATCGGATGGCTGCCGTCCGGTCGAGCGCAAGGTCCTGTCCGCCGAGTCCCGTCGAGGCGGCCGTCGCGCCCGCGGTGAGGGCCAGCACCGACAGCTGTGGGTGACCCGGGCCCCCGTGACCGTCCGGAGCGAGGGCCACCACCGCCAGCGCACTGAGCACCACCGCGGAGAGCGACGCGGGCACCTGCCGCGAGCGTGCGTACAGCGTCAGCCACCTCACTGGGTCGCACCCCCGGACAGTTCGGAGAACGCATCGCCCTTGCAGGAGAGCGCAGCGGCGTGCATCGCGTTGATCCGCGCGAGCTGCTCGGCCCGTGGCAGCGCCGTGAGCTTCTTCCACACCGGCTCGGCCAGGGCGAGCTGGTCGCGAGCCGAGTGGGCGGTGCCACCCAAGGGCTGGAGGTCCCCGAGGACCCAGCCCGCCGCGATGCTCTGCGTGGCCAGCTCCAGTGCCGGGCCGCCCTCCCTGTCGCTGCGCGGGTAGCAGTTCGGCGCCATGCCCTGGGCGATCAGGGCCCGGGTCAGGTCCTCGCCCTTCGCCGTGGCGATCATCCCGTCGTCGAAGTCGACCAGCACGGACTTGCCGGCCCGTTCGGTCCTGTCTCCGAGCGCTCTGAGGGCGGTGCTCTCACGGATGGAGACCGGCGCCCGGGTCCCCAGGGCGTCGCGCAGCTGACGCATCGCCTTCCCTCCGGGCCCCGCGAGGTCGGCGAGTCGTGCCTGATGCGTCCTCGTCACGCACACCGGGCCTTCGCACACCATCGCCGCCGCCGCTTCGTCGACGACGTACGTCCGGCGAGGATCGGAGGGGAGGACGAGCAGAGCGATCGCCGCACCCGCCAGGACGGGGGACAGGGCGAGCAGCCGGGTGCGAGGGGACGCGGCGACCAGCAGCGCAAAGCCTGTGGCGGACACGCCGAGCAGCCACACCGTCTGTCCGACGTGCACGGAAGGGGCCAGCGTGAGGAGCACGTCGCGTACCTGCGCCACGGAAGGTGACAGCAGTGAGAGGCGGTTCGACACCGCGGCCTCAGGGACCGCCGGTTCATTCGCCGCGCGCAGGACGTTGGTGAGGACGAATGCACCCACAGCCATCACCGGCGGGGTGAGGGCGGAGGGCAGGGCGCGGCCGACTCCCATGCCCAGCAGGGCCCCCGCGACGAGGGAGAGCACCCCCACCAGCGAGATCGGCAGCCATCCGAGGTGCGCGTACTCGGCTTCGGCCAGTACCTGAACCGCGCCCAGGATGACGAGCAACGCGAAGGCCGAGGCGGTGGTGAGCGCGGTCGCGCCTGCCAGCGTGGCGGCGCGGTGCCGGGCGGGCCGCGCCGTACTCGCCAGCAGTTCGGTCATTCCGGAGCGGTGGTCACGCAGCCCCTGGAGTGCGCCCAGCCCGACCACGAGCGGCCACAGCAGGACGAGCAGAGAACGGGTCCACATGGCCATGGACGTCCACTGAGCCGTCCACCGCACGCTGCCGTTCCACCACAGTCCGGGAAGCAGGTAGAGGAACGCCAGCGCGGCGGCCAGGAGAAACGCACCGGACCAGGGGGCGACCGAGCGCCTCAACTCGATACGCAGGACACGGGTGTTCACCAGCCGTTCCTTCCCTGCGCGGGGTTGAGCAGCATCGCCGAGTACCCGCGCTCCAGCGGACTGTCGCCCACGTGCTCGGGGCCGCCGACCGAGGCCAGTTCGTCCGGGGGACCCTGGAAGACCAGCCGCCCCTCGGCGAACAGCACCACGTCCGTGCAGGCGGCGGCGACGTCCTCCACCAAGTGGGTGGAGACCACCACGCAGCTGTCCTTGCCCAACTCCTGCAGCAGCTCGCGAAAGCGCAACCGCTGCGCCGGGTCCAGGCCGACCGTCGGTTCGTCCAGAAGCAGGATCGTGGGGTCGTTGACGATGGCCTGGGCGATGCCGACCCGTCGCACCATGCCGCCCGACAGTGCCTTCATCCGGTCGTCGGCGCGGTCCGCCATGCCGACGCGTTCCACGGCACGCTGCACCGCTGCGGGGATGTCCGCCTTCGGTACCTCCTTCAGCCATGCCATGTACTCGACGAACTCGCGCACGGTGAAACGCTTGTAGTAGCCGAACTCCTGCGGCAGGTAGCCGATCCGGCGGCGCAGTGCACGGTGCTCGCCGATACCGCCCACGGACTCGCCGAGCATTTCCAGGGTGCCCCCGGTGGGGCGCAGGACCGTGGCCAGCGCCCGGATGAGCGTGGTCTTGCCCGCCCCGTTGGGTCCGAGGAGGCCGTGTACGCCGGTCCCCAGCGACAGGTCGAGCCCGTCGACGGCCATCCGCTTCCTGCCGACCGCGACCTTCAGCCCGGTGGCCTGGATCTCCCAGGCGTAGGCAGTCGGTGCGATGTCGGCCGCGCTCACCGCGCGCATCATGTGGTGTTCCTTTCCGATGGTCAACGATGGGCTCCCAGTGCGGAGTAGGCGCCCCTGCGGGCGACTACGACCCCGATGCCGAGCGCGAGGATCAGTGCCCATACGGGCAGACCGGCTGTCTGCAGGGCAACGGAGGTTCGGCTGGCGGCCAGGGTCGGCGCAAGGATCACGGCCGCCCACACACCCACGAGCCCCATGGCGGCCCGGGTCACGCCGATGACGCCGCCGAGTGCCAGGGTCGCGGAGGTGAAGGCCAGGCAGGGCAGCAGCCATTGCGCGGCCATCACCCCTGTCGCCCATCCACTCAACAGCAGGGCGGGGACGACGACGGCGAGCACGGACGCGGTTCGGCGCAGCACCAGATGGAGCCCGGCCCTGGGGACCGAGGCCGTGAGTTCGTACGCCGGGTCGAGACCGTGCGACCACGACGCCGCGACGCCGAGTACCGGCAGGACCGGGGCGAGCAGCAGCACGAACGACACGTCGCCGGGGCCGGTGCCGACCACGTCGAGCAGGAGCGCGATGAGCGTCACGCTGACGGTCATGGCAAGCCACGGCACCATCGCGGGTGTCACCCACCTCGACAGCCGTGCCGGCAGGCGCCGTTGGCGCGGAACCGCGGCGGCGAGGTGAGGTTCGAGGTCGGACCACACCGTGTCGATGAGCGCCGCGACAGCGGGGCCCTCGGCCATGACAGCGGCCGACAGGCGGTCACGGCACGGCCCGCACGTCTCCAGATGTGCCTCCAGGGCCCACAATTCGTCGGCGGCGATGTCCGTGTCGCCGCGCGCATAACGGTCGATGATCCGCATCGACGCGTGTTCCTCACTCATGACAGCGCCTCCCGCATCGCGATCCGGGCCCGGCGGGCACGGGTCTTGACCGTCCCCTCGGGCAGTCCGAGCAGGACCGCTGTCTCCCGGACGGACAGCCCGTCGAGCACCATGGCCTGCAGTACTTGTCTGAGTTCCGGCGCGAGGCGCCGCAATGCGTCTCCGACGTCACCGCCGACGGTCGCCGCGAGCGCCTCCTCCTCCGCGGCGGGCGCCAGCGGTTGTGACGCCGCCGCAGGCGGCGGGTCCGCGTGGTGAGCCCTGCGCCGGAAGGCGTCGACGAGGCGGCGTGCCGCGATCGTCCAGAGCCACCCGACTGCCGTCCCGCCGGCCACCGTCCCGGCGAACGTGCCCGCCGCCCGCCACACCGCGAGATACGTCTCCTGCATCACCTCGGCGACGATCTGCTCGTCCGCGCAACGGCGGCGCAGCCGCACCGCCATCCACGGCGCGGTGCGCCGGTACAGCTCTTCGAACGCGGCACGGTCGCCCTTGGCGACCAACCGGACGAGACGCTCCTCATCCAACTCGCCCGATACCTTCCTGACTGATCTCACACCTGCTAGACGCCCGGCACGCACGGCAGGTTTTCTCATCGTCGTGACGCCTGTCACACCGTGCGACTGAAGGATCGGGCCGTGTGGCACCCGCCAGGGTCGAGCCGGGGTTCGCGGGCTCGGTCAGCTGGACCGACACCACGGCCGGGACGTCTCCTCTGCGGGCGCGGGCGCGGGCGCGGGCGCGGGTGCGGGTGCGGGTGCGGGTGCGTGTGCGTGCGCTGCCCTCGTCAGCGCCGGAGGTGACGTGGACCGGTGCTTCACGGCACTGCTCGGCGGGCGCCTGCTGCCTCCCGCCCAACTCGCGGAGATGCACAGGACCGTGTCTTTCGGCGAGGGCTTCGAAGTGGGTTCCCCGGCCTGCGGTAGGGACTGGGGCTGATGCAGCAGCCGCTGACCTGCGGCGGCGACACCTGGGGCCACGGAGGGGACCTCGAGGGCTTCACGGTGGCTACCAGCCTCACCGTGGGCCGGCGCCGCTCGATCGTGGTCGTCGCCAACGGCACCGGCGGCGACGAGCAGCGGCTCGCGGCCGAACGGGCCGTCCGCGGGCTCGTGGACCGCGCCCTGTGTGCCGGCGCCGAATGACCCGCCTCAGGCAGGCGGCACCCAGCCGGTCCGGGCATGGCCCGTCCGGACAGGGCAGGTCACAGCTGCTGTGACTGAGCGTCGTCGGTGGCCGATGGCGGCGTACGACAGAATCACGTGGTGAAGTCCATCGGAGTCCTGGCCGAGTTGGAAGCCTGCATGGCAGAGCTGTCCACGCCGACGCGGGTGTACGTAGCGGCGGGGCGGTTCTCCGAGCCGGATCCCGACCTGCCGGAGCTGGCGGCCCGGATCCGCACGCTGCTGTGTGCGGTCGCGGCGGATGAAGCCTGGCAGCGCCTCCTGCCCGGGTACACCGCGCCGTCCGTTCCTGAGATCTGTGCCTCTCTGGAACCGATGGAGACGCACGGGGCCGCCTCGTTCTTGGCTCGGGTCGCGGCCGTCGACCTGCTCTGGCCGAGCCATCAGCACCTGCCCCGCGAATCAGCCGAGCGCGCGGCAGAGCAGGTGGTGTCCACGCTCGGATCGGAGGCCAGTTGGTGGACCAACCACGATGTCGAGGGGGGTGCGGTGAACGGACTCACCCCGCTGTTCGACAGTCTGCTCGCCGGGACCGACGGTGAGCACTTTGCTCTGGCTCTCCAGATCGCCGACGACTGAGGCCCAACCGGCGTTCGGGACGGGCCGAACACCTGATGCGCCCGGACAGCCCACGACCACGACCACGGTCATGCGCAGCGGCCGAGCGCCCCGTTCTCCGGGCGGCGACCGCTTCCCTCAGGCAACGCGACTGCTCGCTATGACAGGCTTCCGGCGCCTGCCCGCGAGGGGGGATCAGCGGGGGGTGACTCGCAGACCGCGCCCGCGCAGAACCCACAGGCCGCCCGAGGCAGGGGCACAGCGGCCCGCGAGTGCCGGTCAGTCGGGCGCCGGGTAGTAGGCGCCGGCCTGGGCGTCCGCGAAGAGCGTGAACTGTACCTGCGGCTCGGCGTCCGTGGCGTCAAGCTCCACGGGCTCCGCGTTGACCAAGACGTAGTCGCCATAGTCCTCGAAATCACCCGGCGCGTCGGCTACGCCGATGTGGATCGGTGTCTCGTCAGGAACGTCAGCGAGGACCTCACGCAGGCGCCCGACGGTCCATACCTGCGGCGCGTGATCGAACATGTCAGCCATGCGGCGAGAGTAGAACCACGGCCCTCGGGATCCCGCACGCCGCGCCGTGCGCCGGGGACCGAGCCATGCAACGTTCCCCTCGGACGGACCGCGCAGTCCGACTGCCCGGACGAAGCGCCGTCGTGATGCCCGTGGGGAGCGGCTCGTGGCCCGCCCGATCCAGGGCGCTGCGACCTGCCGGATTCACCTCTGGGACAAAACCGCAGGCAGGGGACTCGATGACGCAAGCATGACGCGTGCTGCGCGCCCCCGGCCGTATCGGCAGGTCACCGCCGAGGCACTGTCATGTGCATCCGCAGGTTGCCGCTGCCGCCGGGCGGGCGTCCCATAGAGGTAGGAACGAGCCCGGCGGCAGCGGGCCCGCACGTGCTACCGCGGCCATACCAGGCGGATGCAGCCCAGACCGAGCACACACATCGCCTTGCGGGTCGGTTATCTGTGTGACGTCCGGTCGATCAGATGCCCTGACTCCCGGTCGGCCCGGGCGAGGGCGAGAGGGAGCCAGTGTGTCCAGCTCCGATATCTTCGTCGGCGAGCTCATAGGCACCGCCGTACTCATCCTGCTCGGTGGCGGCGTGGTCGCCGCTGTCGTACTCAAGCGCTCGAAGGCACAGAACGCCGGCTGGGTGGCTATCACCTTCGGGTGGGGGTTCGCGGTCATGACCGCGGTCTACATGGTCGGCTCGCTCTCCGGCGCGCACCTCAATCCGGCGGTCACGCTCGGTATCGCGATCGCGAACGATGACTGGAGCAACATCTGGGTCTACTTCGCGGGTCAGATAGCGGGCGCCATGATCGGTGCCGTACTCGTCTGGATCGCCTACTACGGCCAGTTCCACGCCCACCTCACCGATCGGGAGATTCTCGCGGCCCAACCAGAGGTGGAAGGGCTGGTCGACCAGAAGGCAGCGCCCAAGGCCGGCCCGGTTCTGGGTGTGTTCTCCACCGGTCCCGAGGTCCGTGTGGTGTGGCAGAACCTGGCGACCGAGATCATCGGCACGACCGTGCTGGTGCTCGCCGTCCTGACCCAGGGCCTCAACGACAGCGGCAAAGGCCTGAGCATTCTCGGCGGGCTGATCGTCGCCTTCGTCGTTGTCAGTATCGGTCTCTCGCTCGGTGGCCCGACCGGCTATGCCATCAACCCGGCCCGTGACCTGGGCCCCCGCATCGTGCACGCTCTGCTGCCGCTCCCCAACAAGGGCGGATCGGACTGGAGCTACGCCTGGATCCCCGTCCTCGGACCACTGGCAGGCGGCGCACTCGCAGCGGGTATCTACCAGCTCGCGTTCACCTGAGGCGTCGTACGACCTCGCAGGAGCACGCCGTGACCGACGCACACGCAGGCGGCCCCTTGCCCTCACCCGCATGGGGACGGACAAGGAACGAGGGGTCGCAGGCGTGCGGGTGACACCGCACGCTTCGTGCGTTCTCCCTGCGGCTGCCTGATCAGGCCGACCCATCAAGGCAAGGTGCAGACCTCATGACGACCCCCATGACCAGCACACGGCTGAGCCGCGACGAGACGCGCGAGCGGCTGTCCATGGCGATGTACGACCTCCTGGTGATCGGCGGCGGCATTCTGGGCATCTCGACCGCCTGGCATGCCGCGCAATCCGGGCTGCGGGTGGCTCTGGTGGACGCCGGCGACTTCGCCGGCGCCACCTCCTCCGCCTCCTCCAAGCTCCTCCACGGCGGTCTGCGCTACCTGCAGACCGGCGCGGTGAAGCTGGTGGCGGAGAACCACTTCGAGCGCCGTGCGGTCTCCCGCCAGGTGGCCCCCCACCTGGCCAACCCGCTCACCTTCTATCTGCCGGTCTACAAGGGCGGACCGCACGGCGCGGCGAAGCTGGGGGCGGGAGTGTTCGCGTACTCCGCGCTCTCCGCCTTCGGTGACGGCGTCGGCCACCTGCTGAGCCCGGAGAAGGCGGTCCACGCCGTGCCGGAACTGCGCACGGAGAACCTCCAGACCGTCGCGGTGTACGGCGACGACCAGATGAACGACTCGCGCATGGCCCTGATGACGGTCCGCGCCGCTGTCGAGTCGGGTGCCACCGTGCTCAACCACGCCGAACTGCAAGGGCTGCGCTTCACCGGAGGCCGGGTCACCGGCGCGGAGCTCAAGGACCGAATCAGCGGTGCCGAGTTCGGTGTCGATGCACGGCTGGTCCTCAATGCCACCGGACCGTGGGTGGACCACCTGCGCAGGATGGAGAACCCGAACGCGACTCCGTCCATACGGCTCTCCAAGGGCGCGCACCTGGTGTTGAAGCGCACCTCGCTGTGGAGGGCGGCGCTGGCGACCCCCATCGACAAGTACCGCATCACCTTCGCCCTCCCGTGGGAGGACATGCTGCTTCTCGGCACGACCGACGAGGAGTACGTGGGCGACCCGGCGGACGTCGCGGTCAACGACAACGACATCGGGCAGATCCTGGAGGAGGCCGCGTTCTCCATCCGTGACCAGCAGCTGTCCCGCGATCTGATCACCTACTCCTTCGCCGGTCTGCGGGTGCTGCCCGGCGGCCCCGGCGACACCTCCAAGGCCAAGCGCGAGACGGTGGTCACCGAGGGAAGCGGCGGCATGCTGTCGGTGGCCGGCGGCAAGTGGACCACCTTCCGCCACATCGGCCGCACCGTGTTGCAGAAGCTGGAGTCGCTGCCCGGCCACCCGCTGGGTGAGGGGTATGAGCCGGTCTCCCGGCTCCCGAAGGGACTGCCGCTGCCGGGTATCGCCAATCCGCGGGCCGTGACCCGCGGACTGCTCACCGACAACACGGCACAGGGCCCCCAGATGGCCGCCGACACTGCCCGGCACCTGGCGACCCACTACGGGACGCTTGCCTACGAGATCGCCTGCCTCGCGCAGCGGGACCCTGCCCTCGCTGAACGTATCCACCCCGACGCCCCCGAGATCTGGGCGCAGGTCGTCTACGCACGCGACCACGAATGGGCGGAGACAGCCGATGACGTGCTGCGCCGTCGTACGACGCTGACCATCCGCGGCCTCGCGACGGACGAGATCCGCGCAAGGGTCGAGGCAATCCTCGCGGAGACGGCTCATTGACGGACCTGATGCGGTTCGGGCGCCTCAGCCCGAGTGCAGGACTTCACCGGGTTGCCGGCGGAAGGTGCCCGGCCCCGGCTACCCGGGAGCGCGATATCCGACAGTCGCGAGACCAGAGCCTCGGCGTGCGGGTGACGAGTCGGGTTGACAGTCATGCCTGATCGTCGAGCAGATCGGCGAGGTGAGCGCCGAAACGGTTCTCCAGGTCGCCTTCCTGCTGCAACCCGCCTGCGAACAGGGCGGCGACGCGCTGCCGGGTTTCGGGCCAGGTGAGGGCATCCGCGAAGGCGTCGCGGCCGTCCAGAAGCCTGTCGATCGGGGGCAGGGAGACCTGATTGACGAGGTTCTTCGCGCTTTCGATCGGGCGACGGTCGAAGGAGGCGAGGCGGCGTGCGAGCGTATCGACGAATTCGTCCAGGTCGCCGTCCGGAAGGGACCGGTTGATCCAGCCGTAGCGTTCGGCGGTGTCGCCGTCGAAGTCGTCGGCGCCGAGGATGATCTCCAGGGCGCGACCGCGGCCGGTGAGCAGGGGAAGGCGCTCCGTGGCTCCGCCCCCGGGGATTACCCCCGCGCCGACCTCGGGTTGACCGAGGACGGCGTTCTCGCGGGAGGCGAAGCGCATGTCGCAGGCGAGAATGAATTCGCTCCCCACGCCGCGGACACGGCCGCGGATCTTCGCGATGCTCACGACGGGGGACTTGGTCAGGCGGACGAACGTGTCCGTCGGGATGGCTGTGCCGGAGGGCCCGGCGGCCTTGGCGATGCTCGCCGATGCGCCGGACATGTCGAAGTGGGCGAGGTAGAAGTCGAGGTTCGCGCTCTCGAACACGACGACGCGAAGGCTCGGGCTGTTGTCCATTCTCGTGAGCAGGTCCTGGAGCCCTTCGAACACCGTGTGGTCGACGACGTTGAGGGGCGGGTTGTCGAACAGGACCCGCCAGTACGCGGGTGTTTCCTCGATGATGCGCACGGTTGCTGCTGATTCGGTCATGCCATCCATGCTAGATGCTGACTTTAAAAATGCAAGTCAGACGATCGAGCGTGTCGCCACTGTGTGCCCGTGCCGGAGGCGCCGCGGGAGGTCGATCCGCTTCGGTTCTGACTTGCAAGAGAAAACTCAGCCGGTACACTGTCGGATACGGCAGCCCAGCAGCTGGGGATACGCGGAGCCCCACATGACATGGAGGTGGGGAGTGTCCGGAAAGCAGTTGTCCGATCTCGCGGCTGACGAGCCGGCCTGCTCCATCGAGCGGAGCTTGCAGATTCTCGGCGAGCGCTGGTCCCTGCTCGTACTGCGAGAGGTCTTCGCGGGCAAACACAAGTTCGCCGAGATCCAGTCGTCCCTCGGCATCGCGTCCAACCTGCTCAGCGCTCGCCTCAAGCTGCTGCTCGAGGCCGGGGTACTGGACACCCGGACCTACCAGGAACCCGGCAGCAGGCCGCGGCAGAGCTACCACCTGACGGCGGCGGGAAACGACCTGCGGGTGGTGCTTGCCGCGCTCCAGCAGTGGGGCGACCGTCACCGACCGCGTCCCTCGGGCCCCTCCGCACTCCGGCGGGTGCGCTCCACGAACGGGCCCGCACATGTCGGGTTCCTCGATGACGACGGCCACGAAGTGCCCGCCACGGACGTCGTCATGCTCGAGGACATGGCCGACAAGACCTGACCGCGCTGACGGGTCCTGTGCGCCCGACGCACCGACGCATGCCCGCGCGCCCTGGCGGTCCTACGACGGGGACCATGCCGGGAGGGGGACCACTTCCGTCGTGTCCTCCGGCCGGACGCGTGCGGGCAGGGACCCGAACCGGGCATGCCGCGCCGAAGCGATGGTGTCTTCGGCCCTGACTCGCCTCTTGGCCTTCTGGGTGTTCGGCATGTGCTGCTTCCTTTCGTTTCGATGCCGGGGACTCGGTGGGCGTGCACCGGACGGGGCCTCGTCGATCGATGGGTCGACCGCGGGTGCGCCTCTGCAGCCCGAGCTGTTCCGCAGGGGCGGCACCGGCGGGGCAGGTGCGAAGGCGGCTGTCATCACCTGCCCGGGGGGATCGAACGTGGTCGGTCTCAGAGGCCGAGGTCCTGTTCGGCCCATGTGAGTTTCCCGGCGGGTGTGTGGCGGGTGCCCCACCTGCGGGCCAGTTGATCGACGAGGAGGAGGCCGCGGCCGCTCTCGTCGGTGGCCAGGGCGCGACGCAGGCGCGGGGAGGTGACGCTGGTGTCATGCACTTCGCAGGTCAGGGTCCGGTGTCGGATAAGGCGCAGCCGGATCGGACCGGAGGCGTGCCGGACGGCATTGGTGACGAGTTCGCTGACGATCAGTTCGGTGGACGCGATCAGGTGCTCCAGCCCCCACTCCTTCAACCGGGCGCGGGCCAGGGCCCGGGCGCTGCTGACCAGGGAGGGGTCGGCAGGGAACTCCCAGGAGGCGACCTGGTCCGGGCCGAGCGCGCGGGTGCGTGCGAGGAGCAGGGTGATGTCGTCGCCGTGGGTCGACAGACGCTCCACCGCGGACGAGGTGAGCTCGTCCAGCGGCAGGCCGGAGGACCCAGCCAGGGCATCTGCGAGGTGATTCATGCCGGCGTCGATGTCGTGGTCGCGGGCCTCGATCAGGCCGTCGGTGTAAAGGGCGAGCACGCTGCCCTCGGACAGTTCCAGGGTGACGGACTCGAACGGGACCAAGCCGACACCGAGCGGGGCCCCCGTGGGCAGATCGGGGAAGGTGACCTCGCCGTGCGGGTCGATGACTGCGGGTGGTGGGTGGCCGGCCCGAGCGATGGTGCACCGCCGGGTGACCGGGTCGTACACGGCGTACAGACAGGTGGCGGCGATCGTCGCGGCCGCCGGGTCGAAGGGGTCGGCATCGGCCTCGGCGAGACGTATGACCTGGTCGTCGAGGCGGGAGAGCAGTTCGTCGGGAGGCAGGTCCATGTCGGCAAGAGTGCGTACCGCGGCGCGGAGTTGGCCCATGGTGGCCGCCGCTTTGATGCCGTGTCCGGCTACGTCGCCGACGACCAGGCCGATGCGGGCGCCGGACAGGGGTATGACGTCGAACCAGTCGCCTCCGACGCCATGGTGACTGTCGGCCGGCAGGTAACGCCAGGCCACGTCGGCTGCGGAGCCCCCTGTGGGGTGGTGGGGAAGCAGATGGCGCTGCAGGGCCAGGGCTGCGGAGCGCTCTCGTGCATACCGGCGGGCGTTGTCCATGGACAGCGCGGCCCAGCCGACGAGTTCCTCGGCGAGCAGGAGGTCGTCCTGGTCGAACGGCACACGAGCGTCCGTGCGCACGAACACGGCCACCCCGAGCACGGCGCCTCGCGCCCGGATGGGGACGATCATCAACGAGTGCATTCCGTGGTCGCGGGCCCTTTCCGCCCGTGCCGCGTCGTGCCGGCCCAGCCAGGTGTCCAGGGAGGAGTCCAGAACGAAGGAGGACTTCCCGGAGCGCAGAACACCGGCCACGGGCGACGCCGGAGGGACGAGTACCGGCTCGCCCCGCGCGAACAGGGCCTCGGGAGTACCCGCATGAATCGAGGCCAGGCCCGCCCGGTGGAACGCGGGGACCGCTCCGCCCTGCGAGCCCAGGCGTACCGGCGGCTCCTCGCCGAGCGAGACGGACTCCAGGAGGTCGACGGTGGCGTAGTCGGCCAGCAACGGCACGGCGAGGTCGGCCAGTTCCTGCGCCGTCCGCATGACATCCAGGGTGTTGCCGATCCGCTTGCCGGCCTCGCCCAGAAGAGCCAGGCGCTCGCGCGCCCGTCGGGTGTCGGTGACATCCGCGATCACGACGCACACGCCCAGCGCACGGCCCTGCGCATCGTCGAGACGGAAGAAGGAGGCCAAGAGCGTGGACTCCTGGCGCACATGTGCCGGAGCGAAGGTCCGGAACTCCACATTGACCGTCGGAACACCGCTGTCCAGCACCTGGCGCATCAGTGCTTCGAGCGTTTCGGCCTGTCGGCCCGGCGCGGCCTGGGTCGGCGTGCGCCCGAGCCGCTGCTCGAGCGTGATGCGGTCCCGGGCGCCCTGGGCGTCGTTCGCCCATGTGCAGAGCAGATCCGTGTCGCGGATCACGACACCGACCGGCGGGTGGCTCGGCAGGTGCGTCGCTCCCGGGAGCGACACCACCCCTGATCCGCCGGTCGCCCATGAGGACAGCGCGGCCGCCTCGGCCGCTGACACGACCCACCGCGCCCGGCCGTCCTTCCCGGACAACGACTGCACCCACAGGCGTACGTCGATGCTGCCACCGTCGCGGTGACGGATCGTGGTGAAGCCGGACCAGCCGGAGGAGGCACCGCTCTGCTGGGAGAACGCCGATGCCTTCGCCCGGTCCTCGCCGTCAGCCAGCAGGAAGGCGGCGGAGCGGCCCACCACGTCCGCGGACGCATGTCCGACCAGCCGTTGGGCGGCTTGTGTCCAGCCGACCACCGTGCCCTTCGCATCGAGCAAGGCGACCGCCGCGCCGGCCATGCGGGCGGCCGCGGGGGCGTCGGCCACCATCGCGTGTGCAGAACTGTCCATCGGTCCTTCTTCCTTCCGTGCTACGGACCCACAGAGAGCCCTGCCGTCTACGTGCCGACCGCCCTGTGCCGTCCGGGCGACGCTTCAGGTGCGAGGTGCGGAATCGAGAGGCTGCGAGAGGGCGGCTTTGACCCGCCTGGTCTCTTCGTCGGCGAGGACTTCGATCCAGCCGTTGGCCAGGGCGTGGATGGTCTGCTCGGCCACGTCGGCCGCGCTGATCTTCGGTTCGTCCGTCCAGGCACTGAGGTCCGTGTCCACGAAGCCGGAGTGCACCCCGATCACTGCCGTACCCTGATCGCGCAGGCCCTGCCGCAATGCGTCCGTCAGGGACCATTGAGCTGCCTTGGAGGCGGCATAGCCGGTGAACAGTGGCCGTCCGGCCCAGGAGGCCAGTGACAGCATGTTGACCAGTGCGCCTCCGCCGTTTCGGGCGAGGATGGGGGCGAACGCCCGCGAAACAGCCCAGGTTCCGAAGTAGTTGACGTCCATCGCCCGGCGCGCGTCCTTGAAGCTGCCCTCCAGGAGGGTGGTGCCTGTGCCGCCGATTCCCGCGTTGTTGATCACGATGCTGACGTCGCCCGCGGCGGCGGCGGCCTCGGCGACCTCCTCGGGCTTGGTCACATCCAGGCGCAGGGGAGTGAGGTCCTGATCGACGACGGTTGCCGGGTCACGGACGCCCGCGTAGACCTTGGTCGCGCCGTGTTCCATCAGTGCTCGGGCGAATGCACGGCCGATGCCACGGTTGGCCCCCGTGACCAGGGCGACTGATCCCTTGATGTCCATCGTTCTTCTTCCTTTGCTGTGAGCGTTCTGTGGTTCGGGCAGGGCCGGTGGAAGTGGTGCCACCTGCCCGGGGCGGGGGCGACTTCGCGTGCGCCCTCTGCGGGGGCCGCCGGCGAAGCAGGACGCCCTCAGTCCTGCCGGATCGGGGTAGAACCGGGATCAGGCACGCGACTGTTCGGTGAGTGTCGGTGTGCCATGGGCGCGGGCGGGCTCGGGACGGTCCCCGTCGCCGACTGACTCGTCATGGGCGGGTGATGCCGTGAGTTCGCGCGGGCCCGTCTCGTCCTCGGCCGTGATGAGCGCACTGTGCGCCAGTGCTCGCGGGTGCAGGTCGCGGAGTTGGAGATCGGCGAAGTCGGGACCGAGTTCCTGGCGGATCTCGTTCCGTGCGCTGTTGGAAAGAGCTCTGAACTTGCGTATGAGGGCGGATGCGTCGGAGATTGCCTTCGGGAGTTTGTCCGGGCCGAGGGCGACGACGGCGATCACGAAGGTGGTGAGCAACTCGAGCGGGCCTATGTCGAAGAACATGTGGCTTCCTGGGCAGTGCGGTTCACGAGTAGTGGTTGTCAGCTGCTGTGGTGCGACTCGTGGAGGGCGGGAAGGGGCGAGGGCTCGTCGGGTCCGAGGCCGGTGCCTGCCGCGGTCCTGCGGTTGCGGCGGCGGTCGTTGAGCCAGGCGATGCCGCAGGCGGCCAGATACAGGACGGTGATGGGGCCGGCTAGCGCGAGCAGGGTCAGAGGGTCGCCGCTGGGGGTGGCGACGGCGGCGAATGCGGTGACGCCGATGATCATGTGCCGCCACCACCCGGCCATGCGGCGGGCGCTGAGAACGCCGGCCAGGTTGAGCATGACGAGGAGCAGGGGGAGTTCGAAGGACACTCCGAAGACCACGACGAGGCGGGTGGCGAGGTCGAGGAAGTCGTCGATGGGCAGGATGTTGGTTGCCTGGTCGGGGGTGAGGGAGATCAGCAACTGTGCCGTCGTGGGCAGTACGGCGTATGCGAATGCCGCTCCGGCCAGGAAGAGGGGGATGCCGGTGGCGAGGAAGACGAGGGTGTATTTCTTCTCACCGCTGCGCAGGCCCGGGGCGAGAAAGGCCCAGAGCTGATAGAGCCAGACGGGACTCGAGCCGATGAGGCCGACGGTCAGCGACACCTTCAAGGCCAGGGTGACGGGCGAGAGAAGACCGTTGGTGGCGATGACGCCGCAGCGTCCGGATCCCGCCGGGCTGCTCCGTTCGAGGGGGTTGCAGCCCGGCAGGGGCGCGATGACGACGTCGATCAGCTGCTGGTAGAACAGCCCCGCGACAACGGTGGTGACGGTGACCGCGCTGATCGCCTTCACCAGACGGTTCCGCAGTTCGCGGAGGTGGGCGGTAAGGGGCATGTGCCCCTCGGGGGCCAGGGATGTGGCTGACAGCATGAGCAGACCTCGTTCCTCTCCTGCGGGTGCCGTCCGGAGTCAGCGTGTGCCGACGGTTTCCTGGGCGTGGGCCGTTGCAGGGGTCTCCTGCGGCCCGGGCATGGCGTTGGGGTCGTGCGGGGGTGCCTCCTGGCCTGCGGAGTCGACCCGGAATGCGGAGTCGGCGTGTGAGGAAGAGGCGACTGGGACGGTGGTCTCGTCCTCGACGTCGCTGGTGCGCATGGCCTTGGTCTCGCTCTTGAGGATGCGCATGGACTGGCCGAGCGAGCGCGCCATGTCGGGGAGGCGCCGGGCGCCGAAGATCAGGAGAAAGACGACGAGGATGATCAGGATCTCGGGTGCACCGATCTTGCCGAACATGAGGGTTGTGCCTTTCGTGGAGGGGAGCGGCGATCACTCCGCTGTGGATGTGCGTGGGAGATGGTGCGGGCGAAGGCATGGGTCCGCCCTCGCCCCCACGTATGGCTAGCGAAGGGGCCGGAATCCCGTACGAAGCTCTTCCGTGAAGACCTTCGGCTGCTCCCAGGCCGCGAAGTGCCCGCCCTTGTCGAGCTTGTTGTAGTGGATGAGGTTGGGATAGGCCTTCTGTGCCCAGCTCTTGGGGGCCTGGAAGTTCTCGTCCGGGAAGGCGCTCACGGCAGCCGGGATGGTGACGCCGTTGGGGATGAGGCTGTACTTGTTCTCCCAGTACAGGCGAGCGGCAGAGACCGCCGTGTTCGTCAGCCAGTAGAGCGTGATGTTGTCGAGGACGTCGTCCCGTGTCAGGCCTTCGCGGTGTCCGTCGAAGACCCGGGAGATCATTTCCAGGCTGCGCCCGTCGTGGTCGAGCAGGAAGGCCGCCAGACCGATGGGCGAGTCGGTCAGCCCAGTCAGCGTCTGCGGGCGCGACCCCATGATGCGGGCGTAGGCGAGGTGCTTGTAGGTGAACTGCAGCTGCTCGTACGCGTGCGTCTCGTCCGCCGAGAGATCGAGGGGCACCGGGCTGCCGATCGCGAGCGCCTTGGAGATGTCGGGCGGAACCACGCCGGGCAGGTTGGTGTGGATGCCGACCAGGCCCGCGGGTTTCAACACAGCCATGCGATCGACGATGAGCGCGCCCCAGTCGCCGCCCTGCGCCGCGTACTTCGTGTAGCCCAGGCGCTTCATCAGCTCTGTCCATGCACGGGCGATGCGGTCGGGGCCCCAGCCGGTTGCGGCCGGCTTGTCGGAGAACCCGTAGCCGGGCAGCGACGGGATCACCACGTCGAAGGCGTCTGATGCCTTGCCGCCGTGGGCGGTGGGGTTGGTGAGCGGGTCGATGATCTTCAGCTGCTCGATGACCGAGCCGGGCCATCCGTGGGTGACGATGAGCGGCAGAGCGTTCTTGTGCCGGGAGCGGACGTGGATGAAGTGAATGTCCAGCCCGTCGATCTCGGTGACGAACTGCGGCAGGGCATTGAGCCTTTTTTCGACCTTGCGCCAGTCGTATTCCGACGCCCAGTAGCGAGCGAGCTCCTGCATCGTCGCGCGCGGCACACCCTGTGAGTGATCCGCGACGCTCTCGTGCTCGGGCCAGCGCGTGGACACGATGCGCCGGCGGAGGTCGACCAGGTCCCTCTCAGGGAAATGGACGCGGAAGGGACGGATGCCCCCGCCCGCTGCCGCACCCTTGCCGGCTCCCGTCTCGGCCGCGGCGGCCGGCTGCGCGGGAAACAGGCTGAAGGATCCCGCGACGGCCGCTGCCGCCGTCGCGGCGGCCGAGGTGGAAAGGAAGGTCCGCCGGGAGTGCGGCGGAAGGATTTCGGACATGGTGAATCTCCCAAGTTGTTCGGTGTCGCCGTGCGAAGGCCAGCGTGGGGATGTCGACGGCGACCGGTTGATCGTTTCGGTGGCCTGCGACCGGTGTCCGGATCTGCGGTGCTGTCCGATTCGGTCGTGTCATCCACATTAGACCCTAAATTTAAAATTGCAAGCCAGGGTCATCGGGACGTGCGGAGAGCGCGCGGACCGCCCCTCGCGCGCCGGGGGAGTGGCCGCCTCGGCCGGGGGAAGAGCCACTTCCCCTCATCCCGAGCGTTGCCGGCCACAGCGACCGCGCGGGCCTTGCCCGGGCGTTCCGTGGCCGCCGGGCAGACGTGGTGAAGATCGTTTCTGGACCGAACCGCCGCTTCGCGCGACACCGCCCGACCTGCCGCGGCGGTCACGCACCGCCCTCGGGTCCGCGGTCGTGTCGTGGAGGGATGCCGTGATGACAGGGCTTATCGTCGCTTGAGGGTCGGCCGGTGCTCGCGCACTCCCCGAGGATGACTGCCCGGACACTGCGCGTACGGCCCCCGGCGTCACAGCCAACACCGCCGCAGCCAGGTCCGGACAGCGCAGGACCGCGTCCCTGATGGAGTGTCATGACCTCAGCCGGTTCCGGGGAGCAGCCGTCGCTCGCACGTGCCTCTGCTGTAGCGCGTCACGGCAAACTCTGGCTGGTGCCGACCGTCTTGTGTGCGCTGGTGGCCGTATGCCTGACGCTGCTCTACATGGGCGGCATCCTCGATCCGAACGGGAACCTGCGCCAACTGCCGATCGCGCTGGTCAACACGGATCAGGGCCCGACGCAGCCAGGACAACACCAGACCGTGGGCACCCAGGTGAGCCGGTCGATCGTCGCCAAGACTCCAGCAGACACCGTGAGGTGGCGGCACCTCAGCCGAGCGCAGATGCAGGATCAGATGGCGTCGGGAAAGATCTACGGCGCCCTGGTCATCCCCGCCGACTTCACCACCTCGGTGACGGCGCTGACAACTCCCCGGGCCACGACACGGCCCGCCCTCACCGTCCTGACCAACCCCGGGCTGGGCAGCCTCGGTTCCGCCCTGGCCACCCGAATCGCGCAGAACGCGGCTCACCAGGCATCCGTGGAGATCGGCCGACAGCTGACGGCCCAGGCTCCCGCCCAGGGGACCAACGCCACGACCCGGGCGCTCCTGGGCGACCCGGTCACCATCACCACTCAGGTGGGCCACCCCATCGGCAAGCACAGCGGCCTCGGCCTGACCGCCTTCTACTACACCCTGCTCCTGGTGCTCATCGCTTTCGTAGGCGGCAACATCATCAACAGCGGCGTCGACGCGGGCCTCGGATACACCGACAACGAAATCGGGCCCTGGCACTCCCGGCACCCGACGGTGCCGATCAGCCGCACGCAGACGCTTCTGCTGAAGATGGTCATGACGGCGGGAGTCACCGCGATCACCATCAGCCTGCTGATGATCGCCGCGATCGGCATCCTGGGCATGGACGCATCGCACCTGCCGCTGCTGTGGATCTTCTCCTTCTGCGCGAGCCTTGCGGTGGGCCTGGGGGTCCAGGCCATCAACGCGGCGTTCGGCGGGATCGGCCAAGTGGTGTCCATGTTCGTGTTCATTGCCCTGGCCCTGCCGTCCTCGGGGGCGACGATTCCCCTCCAAGCCGTTCCCGACTTCTATCGCTTCCTGGCGCTGTTCGAACCGATGCGGCAGCTGAGCGACGGCGTGCGGGCCATCCTCTACTTCGACGCCCGGGCTGATGCCGGGCTGATGCGAGGGTGGGGCATGATCGCGATCGGCGTCGCTCTCGCCCTGGTCTTCGGGTTCGCCATGACGCTCTACTACGACCGCAAGGGGCTGCACCGCCTGGGTCCGCTGCGTGCCGAAACGACCCGTCAGGAACCGTGATCGGCACCAGGCCGTCACCATGACGGGCTGGGTGTCTCCTGCCGCGACGGTGGCGGCGACGACGTTCACGTCCGTGGGTCCGTGGGTCCGTGGGAATGAGTCGCGCGGGTGCGTCAAAAGGCGCATTGCGGATCGGACGCGGAGCCCGCCCGGGCCCCGGTGCCGTCCGCAGTTCCACCGGAGACGAATATTGAGTTGCCTCGCGGCCACAGTGGTGTTGCCATGTCCGGCATCGTGATCGGGGCGCCTGCCACGGCGAAACGACCTCGTACCACCGGCCCTTGTCATTCCGGGATCCGGGCAGACCGCAGACTGTTCGTCGGACAGGAGACGCTACGCATGGATTCGCCGTCATCGCCGCCCGGGGTGGGACGGACTGAGGGTTCGTCGGTCCGGATCGGCGCACTCGTTCCGCTGTCTCGGCCTGGCTGGGTCGAAGCAGGCCGACACCTGCTCGCCGGGCTCGAGTTGGCCGCCCGCGATGTCAATGGCGCCGGCGGTATCGCCGGAAGACCGCTCGAGCTGGTGGTACGGGATACCGCGGCTGATCCGCAGCGGGCCGCGGCGGCCGTGGAGGAGTTGGCTCGTGTCGGCGTAGCTGCGGTGGCGGGGGAGTATCACAGCGTCGTCGCTCGCGCCGCAGCTGCCAGGGCCGACGCGCTCGGGTTGCCGTTCCTCTGCTCGTCGGCCGTTCTCGACGCGCTCACCGAGCATCCGACGGAATGGGTCGCGCGCCTTGCTCCGGCGCAGTCCCAGGGCTGGCAGATCTACGCGGACTTTCTTCTCGGCACGGGCCACAGCCGCATCGCCGTCGCGGCCGAGCCGAGTGTCTACTGGGCATCCGGGGCCCGCATTCTGCGGGATCACCTCGCTGCACGAGGCGGCAGCGTCGTCGAGCTCGATATGAGTGCGCTCACCCCAACAGCCATGTGCGACGAACTCGTGGACAACCGCACGACCGCCCTCCTTCTTCTGGTCGGGTATCCCGAGCCCGCGGTGTCGATCGTCAAGTCCGTTCGCCGCGACCGACGCCTCACCGGAATCGTGATGGGTGCTCCGGCCGGTCAGCCGGAGTTCGGCGAGTTCGCGACGTTGCTGGGCGACGACAGCACCGCAATCCCGTTCCTGCGCTACCTGCCCGAGCGCCTCGGCCCCCTCGGTTCACGAGTGGAGACAGAGCTTCGTGAGCGGCTTGCCGAAAGCCCCTCTTTCGTGGCCTTCGAGGGCTACGACTCGATCACCGTCCTCGCCGAAATGCTGCGTTGTCACGGGGCGGACCGGGCGAGGACTGCCACATCCTGGCGGCGTGTCGCAGTCGAAGGCACCCGCGGGCACATCACGTTCTCCCGCATGCCGGGCATCAGCGTGTGGCAATGGGCCGATGCGCCGATCCAGGTCGTTGACCGCGACCCGGCGGCATCCGATCGCTTCCGGACCCTTCACTCCGGCTGAGGAGGCGGGCCCTGGTGCCCGAGTCGTCAGGGCCGGCCACCGGAGCGTCCGCCCGTTTCGTGCATGGATCCATGCCGCGGACGCCTCACCGCCACCGGGGGAGCGATGCTGGTCGCCAGGAGCACTGATCGTCATCCCGGGCTCCCCGGGCTGGTGCGGCCGTCGGCCTCGACCCACGGCTGGGTCAGCCCGGCTTGACCGCCCGCGTCGCGAAGTAGTGCGACATGTACGGAGCGGATGCGTTGGATTGGTGCGGCGCTTCCGTGAAGCCGGTGAGGACGAACCCCGCGGCGAGTTGCCCGCCGATCTGGTCGGTGAGGGTGTGGCTGTATTCAAGAGGGGAATCTGCGCCGAACTTCGCGGCACGTTCCTCGGCGGAGTACTGCGTGACATCGCTGTAGGGCAGCTTGTGCACGACGATCAGTTCGCCGCGCTCGTCGAGTGCCTCGTGGTCGAACAAGTACGCATCAGGGTTGAGGCAGCCCACGAGCAGAGTTCCGCCCGGTCGCAGGACGCGGAAGCACTCACGCCACACCGGTGCCACGTCGGGTACGAACAGGTTGGAGACCGGATGGAACACGACGTCGAACGCCGCGTCGCCGAAGGCGCTGAGGTCGCGCATGTCACCGAGGACGGTGCGCAGCTCGAGTCCGTCGCGCGCCGCCACCATCTGGTCCTGGCCGAGTTGGCGGGGTGAGTTGTCGAACACGGTGACCCGCGCCCCCGCGGCGGCGAGGATCGGACCCTGCTGGCCACCACCGGAGGCCAGGCACAACACGTCCTTGCCGGTCAGGTCCGTCGGCAGCCAGGAGCGGTCGACCGGCTCATGCCCGATGAGAACAATCGACCAGTCGCCCATGCGGGCGCGCTCGACATCCTCAGTACTCACCGGCCTCGACCACTCGTTGCCCTCTTGGACACACTTGTCCCAGGCGGCCCGATTGTGGGCGACCGGGTCGACAACAATGTCCTGCACGTTCAACTCCCTGCTCCAGCCAAATGGACACCTGCGGTACTGACAGTCCGCTGCCGCCAGCCAACACGATGGCAGGGTGCGGGCTCAACGAAATTAGCCGGGCATCGAGGTGTCCATGGTCTCGACGGGTGGCCGCGCAGTGGGTGCGTCAGTGCTGGTTGCCGAGGTTGCGGAAGCCGTAGGCGTCCACGGTGGTACCCCGTCCGGCACTCAAACCGATTCCGAAGAGCCGCTATCGCTTGACGCGGCCGCGGACGGCGAGGACGGCGAGACCGAGCAGGACCGGCTCCGAGAGCCGGGAGGCCATCTCGGTGTACGTACCGATGGTGGTCAGGTCCTGGCCGCTGCTGCGGAACACGACGGAGTTGACGACCACGCGCAGTGACTTGTCGAACCGCTCGGTCGTCAGCCGCTCCGGGTACGGTCCATCGGGATTCTTCGGATCCGGCGTGTCGGTCCGCAACGTGATGCTTCGGCCCGTGACGGTGCCGGTGCTCTCGGGCTTCGGGTCGTCCTTCGGCAGGCCCCACAGCATCATCACGGACACGGTGACGATCATGGCCAGCAGGAGCCATCCGAGGGCGCGCGAGGCCCGCAGACCGTACCCCGACATCGCCCAGTACAGAGCAAGCAGGCCCCGCTCGGCACGGGGAGTGGCCAGGTCGTGGCGGCGCATCTCCATCTCGCCGTAGTAGAAATCGGCGGCGCCTGGCTCGTTCTTGCCATCCTCGAATGCCTTGCGCAGTTGCCGGTACACCGCAGCGAGTGCACCAGGCTCCAGCGCGCTCTCCCCATCCGCGGGTGTCCAGCCGTCCGCGGCGGTGTCGCGAGCGGCACGCCAGTGATGTTCTTCGGCCAGTGTCCTGCGCGGCGTCCAGCGCACCGGCCAGGGACCGCGCCGTCGTATCCCGGAAGGGGCGGTGGCCAGGACGCACCGTCCTTCCATCTGCAACTGGTCGAGGTGGACGGCCCCGGAGAAGCGGCAGTCGGTGAGGTCGACATCGGTGAGCACCAGATGCGCGGCGTCCACGCCGTGCAACGAGTGGACGCGCACGCGGGGGTCCGTCAGGCCGTGTCCGGCCACCTCCTCGCCGATCACGGCGAAGGGCAGGGAACGGGCGGCGATACTCACCGGGTACTCCAGGACCGCATCGCTCAGATCCACGCCTGCGTACCGCAGGCGCAGCGCCGCGGTGGAGGCCCACCGCGTCCGACGGCAGAGCAGACCTCCGGTCGCCGCCTCGATGGTGACGGCGACGTCGAACACGGCTTCGGACAGGACCGTTTCTCCCTCGCACACGAACGGTCCCATCGCTGAAGCGCGTTCGAAGATCGCCTTGTCGAACCGTGCGTCGCGGTGGAACGTCGCTCCAAGGAACCGTGCGTCGCCGCCGAACCTCGCGCCGCTGAACCTGGCGTCGAGGCCGAACTCCGCCTGGTTGAACTCCGCGTCGCCGCCGAACTCCACCCAACGGAACCGGGCCTGCTCATCGAACCTCGCCCCGCTGAACCACGCGTCGCGCCCGAACCGTGCCCTGGGGAACCCCGCGTCACCGGCGAACTCCGCCCCGCTGAACGATACGGTGCCGTCGAACCGTGCCCCGGCGAATCCGGCATCGCCGGTGAACTTCGCCCCGCTGAACCCGGCTTCGTCACCGAACTCCACCCCGTCGAACCGCGCGTCACCGGCGAACTCCGCACCGCCGAAGGAGACTTTGCCGACGCGGGACCGGTCTGTCGCCGGGTCGTGCAGCCGCGCGAGAAGTGCAGTGAGCACTTCCTCACTCAACCGAGTGCCACGGTGATCGAGGTCGGCACCCGGCAGGAGACCTGCCAGATAGGCGGCGCGGTCGATGTCGCACAGGTGGGCCAGACACTCTGCATACGGGTCGACCCGGCGGCCGTGGCAGCCCATGGCGTCGGCTGACGGATCGGACAGGTGCTCGCAGCACGGCCAGTCAGAGGCGTTCGGGGGCGACGCGGCGGGGGCGTTGGCGGTCACGCCCGATGGTACGTCGAACGGCAGACGGATTCCGATCGCTCCGATTGACGGGGCCTGCCGCGCGCGGCAAGCCGGCGCCCTCTTGCTCGCCCACCATGTGAGACACCGGCTGAGACCCGGGAACGCGCTCTTGACGTGGCCCGCAGGCTGCCTGACACTCCGTAGCAGAGTTCCCTAGTGAATGGGTGGGAAAAGATGGAGCGTCCGGAGTCGCCCGCCAACCGCGCGATGCGCGTCGGCCGGACGGCTTTCCTCCTGACCTCCCGCCGCCACATCGATCTCCTGCGCGTCTGCAGCGCGGCGAGCGCTCTGCGCTGAACCGGCGGTGCCCACCTGGCACCGCAGAGCTGCCGTGTACGGGTACGCGCCGGCGTCGCGCGCCCATGACCCCCGTATGCGCCCGTCGCATCTCTGAGAATCAGCCGCCGGACCTGGCCCCTGGGAGAATCATGTCTGCCGCACCCCGCACCGCTGTGTCTTCCCTCGCCTCCTCGCCGTCGTTCCGAGGCCGGATCGGCTGTGATGCCGGCAGCGGCTACTACGCCGCGGAACGCCGCTACCGCCTCCACCTCTCGCTGTCCTGCGCCCACTGTCTGCGGATCGCTGTCGCACACAGCCTCCTCGGCCTGGAAGAGACCGTCCCCGTGGTGCTGTTGCCGGCCGTTCCCGACCGCCCCCACGGCGGACACTCCGCTCTGCGCCCTTTGTACGAAGCCAGTTCGCACGCGCATCCCGGACCGGCCGTCGCACCGGTGTTGAGCGACACCTGGACGGGACGGATCGTCAGCACGCACACCCCGGACATCCTGCGCGACCTGGCTCGGCGCTTCGGCGGTGACGAGCCCGGCCGGCCCGCGCTGTACCCGCACGGCACCGAGGCGGAGATCGAGGCCCTCGAAAGCCTCTGTGAGGACCGCGTCAATGAAGCCGCCCAGCGTGCCGGGCAGGTCGAAGCCGACGCCACCGTGCGTCGGACCGCCCTGGGTTCCCTGCTGCGCTTCCTGGGGTCACTGGAGTGGCGGCTCGCCCACCAGGACTTCATCCTCGGCGACCACCTGACCGCCGGCGATGTGCATCTGTGGGTGACTCTGGTGCAGTTGGACACCGTGCACCGACATCACCTGGATGCCGACGCCGTGCAGCGCATCGCCGACCATCCGCACCTGTGGGCCTACGCACGACGCCTGGCGGCCCACCCCGCCTTCGGCCGGCATCTCGACCTGGACGGCATCGCCCGCAGGCACCATGCCCGCTGCCGAGGACTGGAGGCCGCAGGCGCGGCCGTGCAGATCCTGGACTGGGCGGTACACATCGCCGACGGGCCCGCTCAGGCCTCCCACGGGGAGCGGAGCGGTTTCATGGAACCGCAATACGCTCTCCACCTTCGTCCGTCCGGCTCCGCCTAGCCTGCGATGACATGGGCTCCCACGCCCGCATGGCAGTCCCGGGAACGACCGGGCCAGACGGCCGAAAGAGCGGAGGTGACGATGGTGTCCCCCGTCTCCCGCGTCCTCGTCCCCGCCGTCGGGGTCCTCGTCGCGCGCGGTTGTGTCCGCCTGTACTCCCGGCCCCACATCGACCTGCAACGAGTGGCCGGCGCCCTCTGTTGTCGCTGACCTGTTCCCGCCCTTGAGCCCTCCCCGGGAGGGCTGGTGATCACATAAGGCCGACCAGGAAGGCACCGTTCTCGTGTCCGCACCTCTTCACCTCGCCGTAGCGCTGGACGGCACCGGCTGGCATCCGGCTGCATGGCGTGAGCCGGACGCCCGGCCCCGAGATCTGTTCACCGCCGGCTACTGGGCCGCCCTCGTGACCGAGGCCGAACGCGGCCTGCTCGACTTCGTGACGTTGGAGGACTCGCTCGGGCTGCAGTCCTCGCACCTCACCGAGCCGGACGGACGCACCGACCAGGTGCGGGGCCGGCTGGACGCCGTACTCGTCGCCGCCCGGGTCGCACCGCTGACGCGTCACATCGGGCTGGTGCCCACCGTGGTCGCCACCCACACCGAGCCGTTCCACATCTCCAAGGCCATCGCCACCCTGGACTACGTCAGCGCCGGTCGCGCGGGCCTGCGCGTCCAGGTGACGGCACGGCAGAACGAGGCCGCGCACTTCGGCCGCCGCACCGTCCCACGTCTCCGTTTCGACGACACGGGCACTCCCGAGGGCCGCGAGGTGATCGCCGATCTCTTCGAGGAGGCCGCCGACTACGTCGAGGTGGTGCGCCGCCTCTGGGACAGCTGGGAGGACGACGCGGAGATCCGCGACGTCGCCACAGGGCGCTTCATCGACCGCGACAAGCTGCACTACATCGACTTCGAGGGCAGGCACTTCAGTGTCAGAGGCCCTTCGATCACTCCTCGGCCGCCGCAGGGACAGCCCGTCGTCAGCGCGCTCGCGCACCAGAGCGTGCCCTGTCAACTGGTGGGCCGCTCGGCGGACATCGGCTACGTCACCCCGCACGACACCGGCCAGGCCCGCGCCCAGGTCGCCGAGATCCGCGCCGCCCAGGCCGCGGCCGGGCGGTCCGGCGAGCCGCTGCACATATTCGGTGACCTGGTTGTGTTCCTGGACGACGACGCCGCGGCGGCGCGGGGCCGCAGGGCCCGTCTGGACGACCTGGCCGGCTACCCGTACACGAGCGACGCCGAGATCTTCACGGGAACGCCCGGGCAACTGGCGGACCTGCTGCTGGAGCGGCGCCGGGCCGGCCTGAGCGGTTTCCGGCTGCGGCCCGGGGTGATCGGCCACGACCTCCAGCAGGTCACCCGGCGCCTTGTGCCCGAACTCCAACGACGAGGCGTCTTCCGGCACACCTACGAGGCGGACACCCTGCGCGGGCTGCTCGGACTCGCCCGCCCCGCCAACCGCTACGCCACTGCCTGAAGCCGGAGGAGTCGTACCACCATGAACCATCCCATCACGGGCACACCGGCCACGAGCAAGGCGTCCACGGGCAAGCCTGTGAAGCAGATCCACCTCGCGGCTCACTTCCCCGGCGTGAACAACACCACGGTGTGGAGCGACCCGCGGGCAGGCAGCCACATCGAGTTCAGCTCGTTCGCGCACTTCGCACGGACCGCCGAACGAGCCAAGTTCGACTTCCTCTTCCTCGCCGAAGGGCTACGACTGCGAGAACAGGGCGGCCACATACACGACTTGGATGTGGTCGGGCGCCCCGACACGTTCACCGTCCTTGCCGCACTCGCGGCCGTCACCGAACGTCTCGGCCTGACCGGCACCATCAACTCGACCTTCAACGAGCCCTACGAGGTGGCCCGTCAGTTCGCCGCCCTGGACCACCTCTCGGGCGGACGCGTCGCCTGGAACGTCGTCACCTCCTGGGACGCCTTCACCGGCGAGAACTTCCGGCGCGGAGGCTTCCTCCCGCAGGACCAGCGCTACTCCAGGGCCGAGGAGTTCCTGGCCACCGCCACTGAACTGTTCGACTCCTGGCACGGCGGCGACATCGTCGCCGACCAGGAAGCCGGCACCTTCCTGAAGGACGCGGCGGCCGGAGCTTTCGTCCACCGAGGAAGCCACTTCGACATCGCCGGCCAGTTCAACGTCCCGCGCAGCCCTCAGGGCCGCCCGGTGATCTTCCAGGCCGGCGACTCCGACGAGGGCCGCGAGTTCGCCGCCTCCAGCGCCGACGCCATCTTCAGCCGGCACAGCACCCTGGACGCCGGCCGTGAGTTCTACGCCGACGTCAAGGGACGTCTCGCCCGTCACGGCCGAACCCACGATCAACTGCTGATCCTGCCCGCGGCGACCTTCGTACTCGGCGACACGGATGCCCAGGCGCGGGAACTGGCCCACGAGGTGCGACGTCAGCAGGTCAGCGGCCGGACCGCGATCACGTACCTCGAACATGTCTGGAACCGGGACCTGTCCGGGTACGACCCGGACGGCCCGCTTCCCGACATCGACCCGGAGCCCGGCGAGAACACCGTCGCCCTCGGCCGGGCCAGTGTACGGATGTTCCGCGACCCGTTCGCCGTCGCCGAGCAATGGCGTGAGCGCGCGGCGGCGGAGAATCTGTCGATCCGTGAACTGGTCATCGAGACCACCGGCCGTCAGTCGTTCGTCGGCTCTCCGGCCACCGTCGCCGAGACGATCAACGCCTTCGTCCAGGCGGATGCCGCCGACGGCTTCATTCTGGTCCCGCACATCACCCCGGGTGGCCTGGACGAGTTCGCCGACACCGTCGTCCCGCTGCTCCAGGAGCGCGGTGTGTTCCGTCACGACTACACGGGCACCACGCTGCGGGACCACCTCGGCCTGGCACACCCCGACGCCCGTGCGGAGGCGCGGAGCCGGCGGGCCGCGTCATGAAGTTCCTGGCCATCACTCTCATCGTGCACGCGCCCGATCCGGTGACCGGCATCCAGAAGTCCACGAACGAGCGCTTCCGCGAAGTGATCGACAACGCGCTCCTGGCCGAGGAACTCGGATTCGACGGCTTCGGTGTCGGCGAGCGCCACGAGCGGCCCTTCATCTCCTCCTCACCACCGGTCGTGCTGAGCCATATCGCCGCCCTCACCTCCCGCATCCGTCTGTTCACCGCCGTCACCACGCTCAGCCTGCTCGACCCAGTACGCGCGTACGAGGACTACGCGACCCTGGACCACCTGAGCGCGGGCCGACTCGACCTGATCATCGGGAAGGGCAACGGCGCGGCCCAACGCGAGCTGTTCCATGTCACTCCCGTGGACCAGTGGGACCGCAACGCCGAGGGCTATGAGCTGTTCCGCCGCATCTGGCGGCAGGACAAGGTCAACGCCTCCCCACGCTTCCGCCCCGAGCTGACCGACGCCGAGGTGTGGCCGAGACCGCTCCAGCGGCCCATCCGCGTCTGGCACGGCAGTGCGACGAGCAGGGAGTCGGTCGATCTCGCGGCCCGATACGGAGATCCGCTCTTCTCGGCCAACGTCACGCACCCGATCGAGCCCTATGCCGAACTGATCCGCCACTACCGACAGCGCTGGGAGCACTACGGTCACGACCCGGTGCGGGCCGTCGTGGGTGCGGGGACGGCCGGCTACCACGCGGCCCGCACCTCGCAGGAGGCCGTCGCCGCGTACCGCCCGGTGTTCGACGGCCATCTCGCCCTCCAGAAGCGGCTCGGCGTCGAGCCGGTGTTCGCCACCCTGGAGGACTTCGTCGAACGGAGCTCGGCGCTGATCGGCAGTCCTCAGCAGGTGATCGACAAGGTGCACCGCTACCACGAGCAGTTCGGGCACAGCGTCCTCCACCTGCACGCCGACGCGGGCGGTCTCACCCCTGCCCAGCACCGTGCGTCACTCGAACTCTTCCAGTCCGACATCGCCCCCGTTCTTCGACGTGACATCCCCGACCCGCCGTTCCCCTGGGCCCCGGTCATCGCCGGACCCGAGCCCGGCCCTGGGCCGGAATCCGTGTCCGTATCACCACTCACGCCCACCGATCGCTGAGGAGCAACACCCCACCATGGCCGGCATCCCCCTCGCAGTTCTCGACCTCGTCCCGATCCCGTCCGGCTCCACCGCCGCGGAAGCACTGCGCAACACCATCGACCTGGCCCGGCAGGCCGAGCGGTTCGGCTACACCCGCTACTGGTTTGCCGAGCACCACCTCAACCCGGGCGTTGCCGGCACCTCGCCCGCCGTCGTCCTGGCCCTGACCGCCTCGGCGACCTCCACGATCAGGATCGGCTCCGGGGCCGTACAGCTCGGTCACCGCACCGCCCTTTCCACCGTCGAGGAGTTCGGACTGATCGACGCCCTGCACCCCGGGCGGCTGGACCTGGGCCTCGGCCGCTCGGGCGGACGTCCCTCCGGGCAGACGGCGGGCCCTCGTCCGACCACGATCCCGGTCCTCGACGGCCGCGCTCCCAACGGGCTGAAGATCCCGCCACGCTTCTCGTTCGAGCACCTGATCGGTTCACCCCGTTTCCTGCTTCAGCAGCAACTCCTGCACCAGCCCGGCGCCCGCCCCCAGGACTACGGTGAGCAGGTCGACGACATACTCGCTCTCCTGCGCGGTGAGTACCGGTCCGCGGACGGGATCGAAGCGCACGCGATCCCCGGCGAGGGCGCCGAGGTGCAGGTGTGGATCCTCGGCAGCAGCGGCGGCCAGAGCGCCGACGTCGCAGGGCGCAACGGCCTGCGTTTCGCGGCCAATTACCACGTCAGCCCGGCCACGGTGCTGGAGGCGGCCGAGGGCTATCGTGCCGCGTTCCAGCCATCGGACCATCTGGACAAGCCCTTTGTCAGCGTCTCCGCGGACGTTGTCGTCGCCGAGGACGAGCACACCGCTCGCGAACTGGCCACCGGCTATGGGCCGTGGGTTCGCAGCATCCGCACGGCCGAGGGTGCCATTCCCTATCCGACCCCGGAGCAGGCCCGCGCTCATGCCTGGACCGAAACCGACCGGGCACTCGTCGCCGACCGTGTCGACACCCAGTTCGTCGGATCCCCGGGGCGCGTCGCCGACCAACTCGAACAACTGCAGGAAGCCACCGGCGCCGACGAACTGATCATCACCACCATCACCCACGACCACGCCGATCGGGTGCGTTCCTACCAACTCCTCGCGGAGGAGTGGCAACGCCGTTGAGCCGTACGGGCCTCGACGAGGCCGCTGTCGACATCAGGAGCCGGCCCGGGACGGTCTGAGCGGCGGCTCACGCCCCTCGACGTCGTCCGGGCCGTCCTACCCGGCCCAGGGTGCGGAGGCCCGGGTTGGCCTCCGCACCCACCGTCCTCTACTGACCGGTCCTGGGCAGGCCGGGCGGGTTGATCTCCGACTTCGTCACGGCTTCGCTCGACAGGCCCCAGCGCTTCAGCACCGCGGCGTATGTGCCGTTGCCGATGACCTCGTTGAGCGCGGCGGCCAGTGGCTCGGCCAGGCCCCTGTCCTTCTTGGCGGTGGCCGCGATCAGGCCCTGGAGCGTGGCGCCGGCGCCGGAGTGGGTGCCGGCGATCTCGGTCTTGCCTGCCGACGCGACATGGTAGGCGGCGGTCGGGTTGGGCCCGAGGAACAGCTCGATGCGCCCGGACTCGAGGGCGAGGTAGGTGTCGGACGGCGCCTTGTAGTACTTGACGTCCACCGGTTCGAGGCCCGCACGCTCGGCCTGCTTGCTCCAATCCACCAGAATCTTCTCCTGGTTGGTGCCGCTGTCCACGGCGACCGTCCTGCCCGCGACATCCTTGTAGCCGGCGATCTTGAGTCCGCTGCCCTTCTTCGCCTGGAAGGCGAGATCGTCCTTGCGGTATGTGGCGAAGTCGTACTTCTCCTTGCGCTCCTCGGTGACGGTGACGTTGCTGAAGGCCACGTCGTACTTGGCGCTGTCCAGGCCGACGAAGATGTTCTCCCAGGAGACCGGGGTGTAGTCGGGCTCGAGACCGAGGACGTTCGAGACCAGGTGGGCGATGTCGAGCTCAGCGCCGATGCGGGTCTTGTCGTCGGTCGCGTAGAAGCCCAGTGGTGGCGAACTGTCGGCGGATCCGACGATCCTCAGCGTGCCTCTCTTGCGGATCTCCCCGGGCACCTGTGCGGCTATGGCCCCGACCTTGTCCGTGGTGACGCGTTTCTGGTCCGGGCTGTTGTTGATCTTCGTGGTGGTGCGGCCCGAGGCGTCGCCGGGGTTCGCGACGTCGGTCGTACCGCCGTCGGTGGGGTTGGCGCAGGCGCTGAGGACGAGTGCGGCGGCGAGTCCGACGACGGCTGCGGCGGAACGGTAGTTGGGCACGGTTGTTCTCCTTAGGGAGGGCGGGACGGGATGGCGGTGGGTCAGAGGACCTTGGAGAGGAAGGCGCGGGTGCGCGCGTGCTGCGGGTCGTCCAGGACGGCCGCGGGCGGCCCCTGCTCCACGACGACTCCGGCGTCCATGAACACCACGGTGTCGGCGACCTCGCGGGCGAAGCCGATCTCATGGGTCACGACGATCATGGTGGTGCCGGTGCGGGCCAGATCCTTGATGACGTCGAGGACTTCGCCGACCAGTTCGGGGTCGAGCGCCGATGTGGGCTCGTCGAAGAGCAGCACCTTGGGTTCGAGGGCGAGCGCACGGGCGATGGCCACGCGCTGTTGCTGCCCTCCGGACAACTGCCGCGGGTAGGTCTCGGCCTTGTCGGACAGCCCGACCCGCTCCAACAGCCGGCGGGCCGCCTTCTCCGCCTCCTTGCGCGGACGGCGCAGTGCGGAGACCGGGGCCTCGACGATGTTGTCCAGCACGGTGAGGTGGGGGAACAGATGGAAGTTCTGGAAGACGAACCCGATGTGGGTGCGCTGCTTCAGTACGTCCTTCTCCTTGAGCTCGTGCAGCTTGCCGCCCGAGCGGCGGTAGCCGATGAGCTCTCCGTCGATGCTGATCCAGCCGCGGCTGACCTTCTCCAGGTGGTTGATGGTGCGCAGCAGGGTGGACTTCCCCGAGCCGGAGGGACCGAGGATCACGGTGACCTCGCCGGTGCGGACCAGCAGGTCGACGCCGCGCAGCACTTCCAGCGGCCCGAAGCTCTTGTGGACGCCGCGGACGTCGACCATCACGTCGCTCATGGGTTCTCCTTCGTGGTACGGAGCACAGCGAGACCCGCCCGGCCGACGGGCACGCGTCCGTCGCGCTGTGCGGCAGCGGCGCGCAGGTTCCGTACGAAGCGCCGGGCGCGCTGCAACGGGGTGGGCGGCGGGGTGCGGTTGGCACCGCGGGCGTAGCGGCGCTCCACGTAGTACTGGGCGACGGAGAGCACCGAGGTGAGGACCACGTACCAGGCCGTGGCGACCATCAGCAGGGGAATCACCCGTCCGTTGCGGCCGTAGACGACCTGCACCTGGTAGAAGAGCTCGCCGATGGCCATGACGTACACCACCGACGTGCCCTTGAGCAGGCCGATGATCTCGTTGCCCGCGGTGGGCAGGATGGCGCGCATCGCCTGCGGCAGGACGATCCGCCGGATCTGACGCAGCCGGGGGATGCCGAGCGAGGCGGCGGCTTCCAGCTGTCCGTGGTCGACCGAGATGACGCCTCCGCGGACGATCTCGGCGGCGTACGCCGCCTGATGCAGCGACAGTCCGATCAGGGCGGCGCCGATCGTGCCGATCAGGCTGTTGCTGTCCACGGACCAGAAGACCGGGCCGAAGGGGATGCCGACGCCCAGCTCCTTGTACAGGGCGCCCAGGTTGAACCAGAACACCAGCTGGACGATCATCGGGATGGACCGGAAGATCCAGACGTAGGTCCAGGCCACGGTCTGCAGTACCGGGCTGCGGGACAGCCGCATGAAGGCCAGCACGGTGCCGAGGACGAAGCCGAGGACCGTGGCGTAGGCGGTCAGCTGGAGGGTCATCAGCACTGCCTGCACGATGGTCTCGGACAGGACGTAGTCGCTGAAGACGCCCCACTCCCAGACCGGGTTGGTGATCAGTCCGTGCACGAACTGGGCGACCAGTACGGTCACGGCGGCGGCCGCGGCCCAGCGGGCGTAGTGGCGGGCGGAGACGACCTTCAGCTCGGCCGGATCGTGGGAGGTGGGCGGGGCTTGGTGGCCGGCGCCTGTGCCGGTGACGGCCGCGCCGGGGGGCGCGGGGTCGGTGGTAAGTCCCATCGTGGTTTCCTGCTCAACTCTCAGCGGTGCTCGGGCGGGTTGATCCGTGACGTATCGATCGCGGAGGCTTTGGTGCCCCACTTCTGCAGGATCCGGGCGTAGGTGCCGTCCTTGATCAACTGGTTGACCGCGGCCTGGAAGGCGGGGGTGAGCGGGGAGCCCTTCTTGAAGGCGAAGCCGACGTCGAGGCGGTGGTACTCGCCGAGGAAGGTTGTCCGCGCCTCGGGCTGGGCGGCCTGGTGGCGCAGGCCGTTGATGGTCGACATGACGACATCGATCCGGCCCTGCTGGAGGGCGGTGACGACGGCTCCGTTGTCGGAGAAGACCTTGACGTCGTAGGGCTTCTTCCCGGCCTTCGCGCATACGCCCTTCTGCGCGGTGAGGGTCCTCTCGAACGTCGTGCCCGCGCCGGTGCCGATGGTCAGTCCGCACAGCTGGGTGAGGTCGTCGACGCGCTTCTTCAGCACGGTGCTGCCGGTCCGCACGGCGAAGCCCTGGCCGTCGTTGATGTAGGTGACGAAGTCGATGGTCCTCAGGCGTTCGGCGGTGACGCCGAAATTGCCGGTGCCGACGTCGTACTTGCCGCTGCCGAGTGCGGGCAGGATCGTTTCGAAGGAGGCGTCCTGGCGCTTGGCCTTCACGCCGAGGACTCTGGCGACCGCGTCGGCGATGTCGATGTCCTGGCCGGCGGGCGGCTTGTCCTGCCCGTTCGGGTAGTACGCCCCGGGCGGGCTGCCGATGGAGCTGCCGATCCTGATGGTGCCGCCCTTGCGCACGCCGGCGGGGAGGAGGGCGGCGACGGAGTCCACGGCGCGTACGCGGGCGACCGGGTCGTCGGTCGGCGCGGCCGAGGCCTGGGCGCCCGCAGGGGAGGGCGCGCCGTCGCCGGAGTCGCAGGCGGTCAGCCCGAGGAGCGGCACCAGCGCCAGGGCGGCAAGGCGTCGGGGGCGGGTGGTCCGGGGGAGGTTCACAGCTCGGGGGCCTTTCCGGTGTGCCGCTCGGCGGTGAGGGACTTCCCGTCGGCGGTGGGGGAGTTGCGGACTGCTGTGACGGACTGTTCGCCCGCGCCGAGGCGCGTCCGGGAGGCGCCGAGGTGCTTTTCGAAGGGGAGCGGGCCGATGGTCTCCGGGTCGGCCTGCGTGTCGAACAGTGGTGTGTAGCCGGCGGCCAGGTAGAGGCCGCGGGCCTCGGGCTGGCGTGGCCCGGTGGTCAGATGGATGCGCCGGTAGCCGCGTTCGCCCGCCTCGCGCTCCAACTCGGCGACGACTCTGCGGGCCAGGCCCCGCCGGCGGTGGGCCGAGTGTGTCCACATCCGCTTCAGCTCGGCCGTCGTCCGGTCGTAGCGGCGGAAGGCACCGCCCGCGACGGGCTCCCCGTGTTCCAGGAGCAGGAGAAAGACGCCGCCGTGCGCAGGGGTGAACTCCTCATCGGGGTACCGGGCGAGTTCGGTGTGGGCGTCACGGCCGTAGCGGGCGCTGTACTCGTCGCCGAGTTCGCGCAGCAGGGGTTCGACGCGCGGGTCGGAGAGCGGGACGCGGATGGTCGTGAGCCCGGGGAGGGGCGTGGGGGCGGCGGAGGTCATTCACCCACCGCCGCGAGGGTCTGCGGACCGCGTGCCGCACGCTCGGCGTCGCGTTTGGCGACCTCCTCGCGGACGATGGGGATCACGTGTCGGCCGAAGTCGATGGCATCGCCGAGCAGGTCGTAGCCGCGTGCGGAGAGGATGTCGACGCCGAGGTCGTAGTAGTCGAGGAGTGCCGCGGCGACGGTTTCCGGGGTGCCGACGAGAGCGTTGGAGTTGCCCGCGCCGCCGGTCGCCGCAGCGGTGGGGGTCCACAGCGCACGGTCGTAGCGTTCACCCGCCTCGGCGATGGCGATCAGCCGCTGAGAGCCGGTGTTCTCAGGGGCTTGGCTGCGGTGGTGGCGTACGAGGCCGCTCTCGCGTCGCTGCCTGATCGCTGTGACGGTGCGATGGGCCTTCTCCCAGGCCAGCTCCTCGGTCGGGGCGATGATCGGGCGGAACGCGACCTGGATGCGCGGTACTTCGGCGCGGCCCGCTGCCTTCGCGGCCGCCTTCACCGCCTCGATCTGCTCGGCGGTCTTCTCCAGCGGCTCGCCCCAGAGGCAGTAGATGTCGGCCTCGGCGCCTCCGGCCGCGTGAGCGGCGGGTGAGGATCCGCCGAACGAGACGTTCGGGCGCGGCTGCTGGACGGGGAAGACGTCGCTGACGAAGTCGTGGAAGCGGTAGTGCTCGCCCTCGTGGTCGAAGGGTTCGTGGGTGGTCCAGATCTTCTTGACGATGCGGATGTACTCGCGGGTGCGGGCGTAACGCTCGTCCTTGGTGAGTGTGTCGCCCTCGCGGCCCTGTTCGTGGTCGTTGCCGCCGGTGATGAAGTGGACCGCCAGCCTGCCCTCGCTGATCCGGTCGAGAGTGGCGAAGGTCTTGGCGGCGAAGGTGGGATACGAGACGTTGGGCCGGTGGGCGAGCAGGATCTGGAGGCGGTCCAGTCTGCCGGCGATGTACGCGGCTGCGGGGGCGGGGTCCGGGGACCCGGAGCCGTAGGCGAACAGCACCCGGTCCCAGCCGTGGTCCTCGTGAGCGCGGGCCAGCCGGAGTGTGTACTCGTTGTCGAAGGCGGCGCCGGAGCGCGCGGTGGTTTCGGAGCCGTCATTGGTGGCGGCTATGCCGAGGAATTCCACGGGCATGGATGTGGCCTTTCGAAGGGGTGGCGATCGCGCGGGGACGCGGCCGGAGCCGAACGGCGCGTGACGGCAGCACGCATGAGGGATCGTCAGAGAAGCTGGTGAAACGTGTCAGGGGGACTGCCACCGACAACTACGGGCGTGACGACGCCGGCGTCGGGAAGGGCAGGGGGTGAAGGCAGCGTGTGTCCGGGCTCGCGGCACCGTGTCCGGACACGGACCGACGTCCGTGCGGAACGGTGGAGCGAAGAGCAACTCGGCCCGCGACGGGGGTCACCGAGGGAGGGAAGGGCCGGTCAGACAGCCCGCTGCCGAGTCAGCCGCAACACGCCGCGGACCACACCCGACCGAAGTCGATGTGGACGCGCGAGACCAAGCGCTGCTGGGCGTTCATGCGACCAATTGAGCAGTACGGCATGCTCCTCGTCAAGGAGCGGACCGGATGCCGGACGCTCTCGGCCGCTGGTTTCACACGTGGTTGACACAGCCGCACCACAGACACATACGATCGAAGCGGATCGGCCCCGCCGTGCGCGGAAGCCCGTCCGGCCGCGTTGAGGGACGCGGCGAGCGTGACGACACGGCCCCCCGGCCGCTCCGAACCAGAACGGCGCCTGCGGTGCCGCCCTGCGTGCGCGACCGGGTGGACACATCCACGCCCGCGTTCCCTCTCCAGGAGAGTCTCCTGATGGTCATGCCTTTCGATGTCACGCACCCCACCGCGGCAACCGATGCCGGTTCCGCCTCCGGCGAGAAGAGCCGGGAGGCGCCTGGCCCGTCCGGGCCGGATCCGGGCACGGATGCCGGTCCGGACCTCCTGCCGATCGTGCCGCGCAGGCACATGGGCCGCCTGCTGGCCGCCGCGGTGGCGCTGCTGGTCTTCCTCGCGGTGGTGAGTTCCGTCGTCCGCAACGACGCCTTCCAATGGGACGTCGTCCTGCGGTACTTCACCACGTCCGCCGTGCTCGACGGCCTGCTGCTGACACTGTGGCCGACCGCCGTGGTGATGGTGCTCGGCTTCGTGCTCGGCACCGCACTGGCCGTGATGCGGCTGTCGGCCAACCCGGTTCTCCGTACGCTGAGTTGGGGCTATGTGTGGATCTTCCGGTCCACACCTCTGCTGGTGCAGTTGCTCTTCTGGTTCAACATCGGCGCCCTGTATCCGACGCTCGGGCTCGGCATCCCGTACGGACCGCAACTCGTCACCGTCCAGACGGTGAATCTGCTCGGCCCTGCCCTCACCGCCGTCATCGGGCTGACGCTGCACGAGGCCGCCTACGCCGCCGAGGTGGTGCGCGGCGGCATCCTCTCCGTGGAGTCCGGTCAGACCGAGGCCGCGCAGGCGCTCGGGCTGACCAGGCGCCGCACGCTGCGCCGGATCGTCATCCCCCAGGCGATGCGCTCCATCGTGCCGACCGCCGGGAACATGCTGATCGGCACGCTCAAGGGCACCAGCATCGTGAGCGTACTGGCGGTGCACGACCTGCTCTACTCGACCCAGTTGATCTACAACCAGACGTACCAGGTCATCCCGCTGCTGATGGTGGCCACCCTCTGGTACGTCACGGTCACCACGGTGCTGAGCGCGGGCCAGTACTACGTGGAGCGCTATTACGCGCGCGGCACGTCCAGTGTCCTGCCGCCCACACCGCCGCAACGGGTGCGCATCCAGCTGGCGGCCCTGCGTGCCCGGCTGTACGCGCTGACAGCGCGCGACGCGGTGTCAGCGTCGAGGGGCGGCGGGTGAGCCCCGCGTCTGCCACCCGCTCTGCCCGTCGTCGACGCGGACCGCGTGCCACGGAGCCATCGCACGCGCGGCACGTTCGGGTGGGTGGCCGGGCCGGACGCGTACGCCCTGCGAGGGTGGTTCGGGTAGCGCGATGAGGGTGTCAGTTCCACGTGTAGCCGTCGCCGAAGAGGAGGGTGTGCTCCAGGACGTCCTCCAGGGGGTCGTCGATCTGGCCGGTGTTGATCAAGGCGACGACGGGGGCGTTGTGGGAGTCGCGGTGGGTCTCGTCGGCTGCCACGGTCCCGGCGGAGGCGAGGCAGAGAGCGGCAGCGAGGGCACCGACGATGATCTTGTTCATGTCGGCATCAACGACGAACTCGCCCACCGGTTGCGCGGATCGTGGAAGCCAACCGGCTCGGGAAGGCACTTCTTGTCGACGGCGAGCCGCGGCACGCACAGCGCAGCTCGCGCCCACTCGCGGATATCGCCACAGATGACGGCGATGTCGAGCAGTGCTTGGTCGGCGGCCTTGGCCATCCGAGGAGCTCGGGTTCCAACGAGTGAATCCACCCCGACCGCGGGTAGCTGCTGACGCGATAGCGGGAAGGCCACTGCACACGGGAAGGCCATTGCACACCTGACAAGCGACGGGCAGGAAGCATCCCCATGCCGAAGTTTCTCATCCAGGCCACGTACACGCCCGAGGGCACCAAAGGGCTGCTCAGGGAGGGCGCGAGCGGTCGCCGCGCCGCCGTCGACCAGGTCGTCACCGGACTCGGCGGGCAGGTCGAAGCGATGTACTTCGCCTTCGGGGAGGACGACATCGTGCTCATCGTCGACTTCCCCGACCCGGTCTCCATGGCCGCGGTCAGCCTCACCGTCAAGGCCAGCGGAGCTCTCCACACCCGGGCGACCCCGCTGCTCACCCTCGACGAGATCGATGAGGCCGCCCGGCGCCAGGTCGCCTTTCGCGCCCCTGGCGCCTGAACCTTCGGAGGGCGTGGCGCGGGAGGGACGCGGCTACAGGTCCGGGGGATCAGTCGGGTACCGGGTCCGTCGATCAAGCGGTTCAGGAGCCGGGTGAGGGTGCCGAACGAATGCGCCATGAATGTCGTGGCCGGATTGAGCGATCCAGCAGGTCATCGGCTCCGAATTACCTATATGGAGTAATCCCGAACGTCGCCTCCCGTCGGCGTGGGATGCATGCACCGCATCTCTCGCCGCGGCTGACGTCATGAGGGAATCTCTGACCGGTGGCCGGCCGGCAAACGCTCACTCGGGCAGCGAAGCCCGACGGTACCCAACCCGCGAGTAGACCCGGGGCCCGGGCATCGGCTCGGACTTTCCCGTGGCGAGCGGCTTCATGGCTTGAGCCGTGCCTCAGCCGTGCAGGACCGTGCACGGCTGAGGTGCGGCTCAACGCTGTCCGGCATCGGTTCGGACACCCACGCAGCCTCGCAACAGGGGCACCTTTTCGGGGTACCTGTCACGTCGTTCGTGTGCCGGCCCTTCCTGGCCGGGGTGCGCTGCTGTCGCGACCGGCGTGCGCTGCTGTCGCGAAGCGCCGGACTCGCCGCTCCTGGGTTCCCTTCAGCCGGATGACGCACCCATCCGTTCGCCGTCCGGTTCCGAATGATCCCTGTGAGGACGACCAGGACGACCATCGGGCCGACGCGGACCTGCCGCGGTGTGTGCCCTGCTGTCCGTGGTGCGCATCCTGCGTCCACACCGGCGGCAGTGGGCTCGCCGGTCCGGTCGCGTGCGGAGCGGCGTTCGACACAGCCCGGCCCACGACGCGTTACCGGAGGCGACACAGCAGTAGAGCCCCCCGCCGAACAGAACGCGTTCCGCGATGTGGTTCCAGCAATGGCTACCGACACACAAAGGAGTGGACCATCGTGTCTCCTGCGATAGGCGATCCTGTCGAGACCTTCACCCTGCCGGGCGGCGTCCTCGTAGGAGACGCGTTCATGCGGCAGGACTTCTCCCTGTCGCGCCGGCGGGAGCAGCCGCTCGTCCTGGCTTTCTACCCCGCGGACGACAGTGGTGTGTCCACGCGGCAGCTGTGTTCCTACTCCAGCGGCCTCGAGGAGTTCATCGACCGTGGGGCCCAGGTGTGGGCGATCAGCCCCCAGAGCGTCGACAGCCATGAGGAGTTCGCGAGGAAACACGGCCTGCGGATGCCACTGTTGTCCGACGTCGGCCGAACCGTGGCCCGGGCGTTCGGCGTCGCTGCCCCGTGGATCGGGCTCCGACGGTCCGTCTTCCTCATCGAGCCCGACACCACCCTCAACTGGAAGCATGTCTCTCTGCTCGGAACGTCCTTTCAGGAAAGGCGCACCATCACACGGCACCTCACAGAACTGAACAGTGCCTGGGCGGCGTGAGACAGGAGAGCCGGCCGCGCATCCGAGGTCCGCTGATTCCGGTCAGAGACGCACGACGATCAAGGCGGTGTCATCGGTGAGGCCGGCCGGGGGGATCAGGTCGGCCAAGAGGGCGTCGCTGAGGCTGTCCGGGTCGGCGGTGCGGTGACGGGCGAGGGAGTCGGCAAGGCGCTGGAGTCCGGTGCTGATGTCTTCCCGGCGGCGTTCGACGAGGCCGTCGGTGTAGAGGACGAGGACGGAACCGTCGGCGAACGCGGCCTGCGCCTGGGGCCTGGGGACGTGTTCGGGGCGGGCTCCGAGCGGGGGGTCGGTGGCCCGGTCGAGGAAGGTGACGGTGCCCGCGGGGTCGCACAGTGCGGGAGGAGGGTGGCCGGCGCTGCTGTAGGTGAGGGTGCGGCCGTTCCAGTCGATGTAGACGGATGCGGCGGTCGTGGATTCGGCGCCGTCGACGTATCGGGCGTACAGGCCGAGGACCTCCAGGGCCTCGGCCGGGCCACCGGCGACGCGGGATGCTGCGGACAGGGCGCTGCGGAGCTGACCCATGACCCCGGCGGCCCGCAGGCCATGGCCGACGACGTCTCCGACGGCGACGGCCGTGCGGCCGGTCTCGGGCAGGTCGACGAGGTCGTACCAGTCACCGCACACGTTCAGGGCCCCGGTGGCGGGCTGGTACCGGACGGCCGCTCGGTGGTGGCCGAGTGGACGCGGCGCCGGCAGCATCGCCTGCTGGAGGTGGAGGGCGACCTCGCGCTCGCGGGCATGGGCCTGGCGTAGACGTTTGTTGACCTCCTGCAGCTCCCGGGCGCGGGTGTACAGCTCGGCTTCGAGGACCTGGGCGCGGTCCCCGCCACCGCGGTTACCGCGAGCCTTGATGAGTTCGGTGACCTCCTCGACCCGGTGCACGAGCAGCGTCACGGTGCCGTCCGGGGCGAGGACGGGGACGTTGACCGGGCTCCAGTACCGCTCCTGCCATACGCCGGCCTGCTCGGGGTCCGCCACGTCGTAGCGCTGCACGGCCATGGTGTCGCGCTCACCGGTGGCCGCTACGCGTCGCAGCGAGGCGTGCAGATTGCGGACACCGGTGGCGCCCGGGTCGCTGGGGTTGTCGGGGAAGACGTCGAACACGTAGCGGCCGACGAGCTGCTCCCGGGTGCGACCCGACATGAGGAGGTACGCCTCGTTGACGTCCGCGTACACCAGGTGCGGCGTCAGCAGTGCGACCGCGCCCGGCAGGGCCTGGAAAACGGCCTGGAAGTCGATGACGGGTCCGTTCACGATCCACCTGCCCGCACGCCCGGCCAAACTGTCCGATCTCGGCTTCCCACGATGCCACGCCCTGCGTGCTGCGGGGTGATGAGATGCGCCGGTGTGGTCCGTTTGGCCCCCTGCCGGACCTGGTCGGACCACTGCCGGAACCCGGACCTGGGCGCCGCGCGGGCGGGTTGCTTAGCCTTCGTCACAGGACGAGGGAAAGGAGTTCCGCATGACGCCGAAGCAGCCGAAGACCGAGCTCGACGCCCGCTACAGTTCCGCACTCAACCCGCGCCCCGGGGCGGAGAACGTCACGGCCACCGACTGGGGTGAGGCCGAGCGCCGGCTCAGGGCCGCAGAAATCTTCTGGATCACGACGGTCCGGCCGGACGGCCGGTTGCACGTCACGCCGCTCATCGCCGCCTGGCATGACGGGGCACTGCACTTCAGCACCGGGCCGGGTGAGCAGAAGGCGAAGAACCTGGCCGGCAATGCGCATTGCGCACTCACCACAGGGCACAACTCATTCTCCGAAGGTCTCGACATCGTGGTCGAGGGCACGGCGGGGCGGGTGACGGATCCGGCGCGGCAGGACGAGGTCATCGCCGCGTTCGAGGCGTAGTACGGGGACCGCGTCACCTCGCCGGAGGGGACCTTCTACGGCTTCGGCGACAGCATCCGCACCGGCAATGACCTGCTGTTCGCGGTGACACCCGGCACGGCGTACAGCTTCGGGCACGACGGCCAGGTGTTCAGCCACACCCGCTTCACGTTCCAGATGTGATGATCACCAGCGTGTTCCGGAAGTCGCCGCATGGCCCGCGGGGTGCCGTTCCGGCCTTCTGGGACACCAGAGTGTACGAACGTACCTTCCGAGCGTACCATCGTACGCATGACGGCGGACCACTTTGCTGATGACCCGCGCACCCAGCTGGAGCGGATGCTCGCGGGTGATCTCTACGTCGCCGATGATCCCGACATCGCCGGCAGGCAGCAGCGCGCCATGCGGCTCGCCGCGCGCTACCAGGCCACGTTTCTGGATGACCCGGCCGCCGCCCGGCCGCTCCTCGACGAGCTGCTCGGCTTCGCGGGCGAGGAGATCGAGGTGCGGCCGCCGCTCCACGTGGACTACGGCAGCAACATCTCCATCGGGGCCCGGACCTTCGTCAACTACAACCTCACCGCACTGGACGTGGCGGCGATCACCATCGGCGAGGACTGCCAGATCGGCCCGGGCGTTCAACTCCTCACCCCCACCCACCCCCTGGAGCCGCAGCCCCGGCGCGACAAGCTGGAGGCCGCGCTCCCCATCGCTGTCGGAAACAACGTCTGGCTCGGGGGAGGGGTCATCGTCTGCCCCGGTGTGAGCATCGGCGACAACAGCGTCATCGGCGCCGGATCGGTCGTCACCAAGGACATCCCCGCGAACGTCGTCGCCGTCGGCAGCCCTGCCCGGCCGGTCCGAGATCTCTGAAGGCGCCTGCTCCGATGGCCACCGGACACACCGACCCGCAGCGCCGCGAGCGCATCCTCGCCGCCACCCTCGACCACATCATCGATGAAGGCGTCGCCGGCGTCTCCCACCGGAAGATCGCCGCGCGCGCCGGGGTGCCACTGGGCTCGATGACCTACCACTTCAAAGGCATCGACCAACTGCTCCACGAAGCCTTCACCCACTTCACCGACCACGTAGCCGCCATCTTCGAGCAGCGCCTCAACGGGGCTCACAGCGCCGAGCAGGCGCGCGAAGCGGTCACCGATCTCATCCATGAACTCTCCGACGGACCGCGGCGGGACCTGATCCTCACCCACGAGCTCTACGCCCTCGCGGCCCGGCACCCTGAGTACCGGGAGCTGACGCGGAAGTGGATGATCCGCAGCCGACAACCGCTGGCACGCCACTTCGGCGCCGAAACGGCCCGCCAGCTCGACGCACTCATCGAGGGACTCGCCCTCCATCGCGCCCTCGACACCGCACCGCACGACCGACAGCTCACGAGGGAAGCCATCAGGCGCATCACCACCCGTGCCTAGGCGCGGTCGGGGAACAGCCCGCGGGGCCCCGACCCGACCCCGTGTCACCGCCGGCTTGCAGTGGCACGGCACCGGCCGCGGCGTCGCGCAGCCGCGAACTACCCCGGAATCCCTCACCTTTGCCGCGCGCGGGGGAGGCCGCAACGCGTCATGGGGTCGATCGCCGGTCGGGGAAGTCCTCGAAGTGCCCGTCGTAGCGGTCCTGTTCGTGGAGGAGCGAAGCGAAAGGAGAGTCGGGTGGTGGACGCGAATGTGCGGGTCCAGCCGTGTCTTCAGGCGAGGATCTTCAGCATCCGCTCCGCCAGGACCGCTGCGGAGTGCGGGTTCTGCCCCGTGACCAGGTTGCGGTCCTCCACCATGTACGGCTCCCAGATCGGTCCGCGGCTGTACTGGACGCCGACCTTGTCCTTCAGCTCTGTCTCCAGAAGCCACGGCGCCCTGGAAGCCAGTCCGACGCCCTCTTCCTCTTCATTGGTGAAGCCAGTGACCTTGTAGCCCTTGAAGGGCGACAGGCCGTGGATCCTGGTGGACAGCAGTGCGGCGGGAGCGTGGCACACGATGAAGAGAGGGTCGCCCGAGGCGAGCTGCGCTGTGAGCAGCCGGCCGGCGTCCGCGTCGAAGGCGAGGTCCGACATCGGGCCATGACCGCCCGGCAGGTAGACCGCGTCGTAGTCCTCGAGGCGTACGTCCGACAGTTTGATCGGGCGACGCATCACCTCGGCGTCGCGAATGATGGCCTCCAGGTCCAGAGCCCCCTGCTCACCGCCCGCCATGGACGGGCGCAGACTCATCATGTCGACGTTCGGGGTCGTTCCTCCCGGTGTCGCGACCACGACCTCGTGGCCGGCGTCCGTGACAGCCTTGTACGGGTTGGCGAACTCCTCGGCCCAGTAGCCGGTCGCGTACCGTGTGCCGTCCTTGAGCACCCAGTACGTCGCTCCGCTCACGATGAACAAGATCTTCGCCATCACACATGCGCCTCCACTCGATCATCCTTTTGTGACGAATGCATCCATTTAGCCTAAGGGTGTGCTGGACCAGGCGCATGTGGTCCGCGCGGGGACGCTGCGTGTCGCGCCGGGGAGGGGAGCAGCGCTGGGGCTGGTGATCAACTGCGCTACCCGATCGACTCGGGGCTGCCGTTCGCGCGGCGATCGGCCTCGACGCTACCCCTGGGGAGTCCTTACCGATGGCCGGCCAATGGCAGCGGCACAAGGGGATCGTGGCCCGTGGCGAGCGGGCCGACGCCGACCGTGGTGACGAGGTGGCGGCCCTACCGGCGGCCGGGTCATGAGATCGGTATCGTCCGCTCCGATGACCGTTTGCAGCTCGGCGGTCCGCACGAGGAGGAGCGCCCATGGCCGATCGTCGGCAGGGAACCGCGTCGGATGACGGATCCACGTCGCGCGAGCCGGAGGCTCGTCGGGCGAGCAGCCGTGACACAGTGCGCCTGGCGGTGGTCGTAGGTGCTCTCGGAGTGGTCTTCGGTGACATCGGGACCAGTCCGATCTACACCCTCCAGACGGTGTTCAACCCGAGCGACCCGCACCCCGTCCCGGTCACCACCGACAACGTGTACGGCGTGGTGTCACTCGTGTTCTGGTCAGTGATGATCATCGTTACGGTCACCTATGTGTTGCTGGCGATGCGCGCCGACAACGACGGGGAGGGCGGCATCATGGCGCTGATCACCCTGTTGCGACGGTGGAGTTCGCAGCGTGGGCGTCGTGCCGCCGTCGTACTGGCCGCCCTGGGCATCTTCGGCGCGTCGCTGTTCTTCGGCGACAGCATGATCACCCCGGCGATCTCGGTGCTGTCCGCGGTCGAAGGGCTCAAGGTCGTCGAGCCGTCGCTGGAAGGTGCGATCGTGCCCATCACCGCGGTGATCATCGTGCTTCTGTTCCTGGTGCAGCGCAGAGGAACCGCAGCGGTGGGCAGGGTGTTCGGACCGGTCATGATCACATGGTTCGCGGCCATCGGCGCGTGCGGCGTCGTCGGAATCGCCGACCACCCGGACATCCTCAAGGCGCTGTCGCCCACGTACGCGTTGGGCTTCCTGTTCGGTCATTGGGGTACGGCCTTCTTCGCCCTGGCCGCGATCGTGCTGGCGGTCACCGGCGCCGAAGCGCTCTACGCGGACATGGGGCACTTCGGCCGCCGGGCGATCACCCGAGGCTGGCTGTTCCTCGTCCTTCCCGCCTGCGTCCTGAGCTACATGGGCCAAGGCGCGTTGATCCTCGGCGATCCGGACAACATCAGCAGCCCGTTCTTCCTCCTCGTGCCCGGTTGGGGACGCTGGCCGATGGTCCTCCTGGCGACGGGGGCGACCGTCATCGCCTCTCAGGCAGTGATCACCGGCGCGTACTCGGTCGCCTCCCAGGCGGCCCAGCTGGGCTATCTGCCGAGGCTGCGCATCGCGCACACATCCGAGTCCACCATCGGTCAGATCTACGTCCCCTGGATCAACTGGCTGCTGATGGTCTCGGTCCTCACCCTGGTTTTCGCCTTCCGCAGCTCCGCGTCACTGGCCTACGCGTTCGGTATGGCGGTCACCGGCACCATCACCATCACGACCCTGCTGTTCTTCTACGTCGCCCGCGCCAAGTGGGGAACGCCCCGATGGCTGCTCGCCATCGGCGCGGGAACGCTCCTCTTCGTGGACCTGCTGTTCGTGGCCGCCAATATGACGAAGCTCGTCCACGGCGCGTGGCTGCCGCTGCTGATCGGCCTCACCGCGTTCACCGTCATGACGACCTGGCAACGCGGCCGCGAGCTCGTGACCGCGGAACGAGCACGCGAGGAAGGCCCACTGCCCGAGTTCATCGACCGTCTCCGCTCGGGACAGGAGCCGACAGTCCGCGCACCGGGCACCGCTGTCTTCCTCAACCGGGGCAAGGAGACCGCACCTCTGGCGCTGCGGGCCAACGTCGAGCACAACCATGTACGCCACGACCAGGTCGTCATCCTGTCCATCAAGACCGAGCCCGTGCCCCGCGTTCCCGATGGCCGGCGCATCGTCGTCGACGACCTCGGATACGCCGACGACGGGATCATCCACGTCACTGCCCGGTTCGGCTACATGGAGACGCCGGACGTGCCCGGCACGCTGGCCCTGCTCGACCCGGACGAAACCGAAGGGCCGCTGGAAATCGACCGGGCGTCCTACTTCCTGTCGAAGATCGAACTCCGGCGCGGAAAGGCACCGACGATGGCGCCCTGGCGCAAGCGGCTGTTCATCGCCACTTCCTACATCGCCGCTGACGCCGCCGAGTACTTCAGCCTGCCCCGCGATCGCACGGTCATCATGGGTTCGCACATCGAGGTGTAGACGCACGGACGCCGGACGCACGGAGACAACGCGCATGACCCCCCACCCGCCGGCACGCAGTCGAGTACGCGCGCGAGGGCGGGCCGGAACTCCGGCGCTCATTCCTCGACGGCGTCATGGCCGGGCTCCGGCATCAGTAGCGGTGGCCCGCTGCCTCCAGCCTTTCCATGACGCCGACGGTGACCACCGCGAAGAGAACGTGCGGGATGATGTCAGATACCCAGTCCACGGGTGCCCAGGTGCGGGGATCGGTGATTCCCAGAAGAATGATCGGCGCATTCGTGGCCGTGAGGGCAAAGAGGGAGGCGAAGGCGTAGCGGGAAGCCTTCGTCCGTGGCCAACCAGCAGCCTGCGCCGCTGACAGCGCCACTCCCATACCCATTCCCACGGCGTATCCGGTCAGGGGGGCGAGGCCGGCGACCCGATTCTCCTGGGTCTGATCGTCCCCGGGGATTCGAGTACGGAGCTTCGCAGCAAGGGCGCGCACGGTGATCTCAGGCGTATCGCTGATGGGTCGGCCCCGAAGCGCGATGTCGGCGTAACCTGCGATATTCAGTGCGGTCGTACCGGCTAGTCCCGCGACGGCGCCGTGAAGCAGCGGCCGTACAACTCTCATGATGGGCTGGCCTCCTGCTGAGAAGTCAATCTCAAGTCGGTGACGTTTACCCCGAGGCCGAATGTCAAGAATCCCGTCTTCGTGGATGCTCCCCACTGGGTGACGGCGGGACCATCGGCAGGAGCGTCCGCAGCGCCCTCGCGTGGGCGTGCGAAATGCCGTACGACCGCTGGGGGATGCAGAGCGGAACCGTCCCGCCTCGGCCGCCGACTCATCTCACGCAGGTGATCGCCGGGGCGTGCACTCTTCAGTGTCGCGGACGTCATCGTCCAGGCTGGCGCTCTCGGACCTCTTGAAGCAACCACCCATTGCCGTCCGGGTCGCTGAACGTTGCGTACGAGTGGTAACTGAGACTATGGGGGTCAGGGCCGTCCACCTGTTCCTGAGCGCCGGTGTCGTAGACACGGTGAAAGATCTCGCTGACTTCGACGCCCTGACCGATCATCCGGGCACGGGTTCGCTCGAGGTCTTTGACGACGAGATAGGTGCCCTGGGTGGAGCCTGCGGCCGCAGAGGTGACTCCGCGGCCGAACTGGATCGAGCACCCCGACCCCTGAGGCGTCAGTTGAACGATCCGGAATTCCGGACCCGCCTCGAAGTCCGCATCGAGCCTCCACCCCATGCCCTGGTAGAAGCTCAGTGCGCGATCGACGTCAGCCACCGGGATCATGACGGCCTCGATGTTCATGGCCATGGTCAGCTCTTCATCGACTGCCTTCGCGCCGTCCTGTTGCGCGGTGCCCATGACGACCTCCTCTGCCGCTTTCCCCCCGACTGGAACATGGCCGCTGGATGCCGCATCTGGCAGAACGATGTCAGTGCCAGGGGATGCGCAGTTGGTTGATGACGCCTCTCGGCGCCCGCTCCTCCGGCTCCTTGGACGCGAGTGCCGGCCTCGACGCCATGCTCGCGGAACGTGATCTCCAGCCTACGCTCGCGGCCCCTGAACTGCTCGCTCACCAGCTGACCTGACAGGGCAGCCGCTTGATCATTTGCGGCGGGGTGACCCGTAGGCGGCGGTGAGGCTCCTACGGGTGCCCCGGATCGGACAGGAAGGGCTGGTGGATGCACGGGCTGAACCGGGGACGCATGCGCCGTGGGCGTCAGGAAAGAGATCGTCCGGGAGCCCTCAGGTGACCGTGAGGACGACCTTGCCCCGGATGTGCCCCCGGGCGATGCGCTCGTGCGCTGCCTGGGCCTCCGCGAGCGGGAAGGTGCTGTCGATCGCGACGCGAATCCGTCCCGCGTCGACGAGGCCCGCCAGTTCGGCGAGCTGAGCGCCGCTCGAGCGGACCGTCACGGCCGTGACCGTGACACCCAGCTTCGCGTTCTCCTCCTCGTCGAACTGGCCGAAGTACACCGGGTAGAGGGACCCGCCGCGCTTGAGGGTGCGCAGGAAGCGCCTGCTGTCGGGACCGCCGACGGTGTCCAGGACCAGGTCGATGTCACGGACGGCTTCCTCGGGCCGCTCCTTGGTGTAGTCGATGAACTCGTCGGCGCCGAGCTCGCGCAGGAAGGTCTCGTGGGCGCCGGAGGCCACGGCGATGACGCGGGCCCCCTTCCACTTGGCCAGCTGGAGGGCGAGGTGCCCCACGCCACCCGCCGCGCCGTTGATGAGCACCGTGCTCTCGCTGCCGAGGGCCACCGGGCGGTGCTGGGCCTCCTGGAACGGCGAGGGGTGATCGTGTCCGAGTTCGATCAGGAACTGCCACGCCGTCAAACCCGACATGACCAGGCCGGCGGCGTGTACGTGGTCGATGCCGGCCGGCTTGCGGGCGAGGTCGGACGCGGGCGCGGTGACGTACTCGGCGTACGCACTGCTCTGGAGAACGGTGGGGAAGCGCAGAAGGCCGATCACCTCGTCTCCGACCGAGAAGCTGTTGACATCGGCGGCGACGGCTTCCACAACGCCTGAGACATCGGTCCCGGGAATCAGGGGGAGCTGGAACGAGGGCCTGAGCTCGGGGGGAATGTCGGGCATTCCCTCGCGCGCGTACCGGTCAGGAGGGTTGATGCCGACCGCGTGCACGCGCACGAGTACCTCACCCGGCGCCGGCTCGGGAACCGGAACCTCCTCCTGTCGCAGCACCTCAGGGCCGCCGAACTCGTGCAGCCGGATCGCTTTCATGGTCCGCTTCGGCATCGGTCTCTTTCCTGCTTCGCTCGCGGGGTAGACTAAGTGAATCAATGGTCCGTTTTTCCGGACCACTGATCCGAATATATGGACCACTGATCCGGAAGTCAAGGGGGGCAGATGCGGGCCGACGCCAGGAAGAACCGCGATCACCTGCTCGCAGTAGCGGGCACCGCCATCACCGAGCAGGGCGTCGAGGTGTCACTTCGCGACATCGCGCGCAGGGCCGATGTCGGGCTCGCGACGCTGCTGCGCCACTTCCCGACGCGCGAGGCGCTGCTCGACGCCCTGCTCCGTACGAGCTTCGACGCACTGACGGCGAAGGCCGGCGCGTTCGAGACCTCGAGCTCGCCCGAGGACGCACTCGTCTCCTGGCTCCGCGACTGTGTCGCATGGACAACCGAGTACCGGGGCGTGACCGTGCTGATGGCGGCCGCCATCGAGGACACCGAATCCGCACTCCACGCTTCGTGCGTCACCTTGCGCGCCGCCGGCGCGCGGCTCCTTGCCCGCGCTCAGGCCGCGGGCGCCGCGCGCAGCGATATCGACGGCACCGACTTGTTTGCGCTGGTGGCCATGCTCGCTTGGCTCGGCGATCAGCCTGCCCTCGCACCTCGCGCCGATCGCCTCTTCGAGGTGGTCGCGAGCGCGGTCCTGACGAGTCCGGGAAGCAGCTGAGGTCGAGAGAGGGCGGGCACCCTGCGCCGTTGCGGCGAGCCCGACCGTGCGTACGTCCACCGTTTCACCGCGACGGTCCCTGCGCGCACTCCTGAGCCGGCCGGCCGGCTGTTGCGGGTCATGACGTTGTCGACGCTCATGCGATGGGTGCGGGGGTGTGAGTTCCGGTAGCGCCGTGGACGAGTGCCTGTTTTGCCTGTGCGAGTCTGCGGATTGCCTGGGCCAGTTGACTCGAAGGGAGCGTGTACGGCAGTCGGATGTTGCGTTCGAACGCGCCGCCGACCCCGAATCGTGGTCCGGCCGCGATTGCCACTCCGTGGTCAGGCGCCATGGCTGCAAGCCGCGAGCTGATGGGCTCGGAGAATGTTGCCCATAGCGTCACACCGCCGGCTGGTTGCAGGGCGTGGACGTCCGGTAGGTACTCGGTGAGTGCTTGCCGCAGGGCGTCACGTTGCGATCTGAGTTGCTGGAGCGTGTCGGACCGCTGGGTCTGGTGCTCGTTCAGGAGGACGGCTGTGGCCAGCTGTTCGACGATGGGGGTGCCGAGGTCTGTGGTGGGACGGGCTTGTTCGACGCGTTCCAGGAGAGAGGGCACCGCGCGAATCCAACCTGTGCGTAGGCCGCCCCAGACGCTCTTGGACACTGAGCCGATACTGATGGCTGCCGGCATGTACATCGCGAGGGGTTCCGGGCTCGGAACGTCCAGAGCCAGATCGGTCATGGTCTCGTCGACGACTGTGGGACACGTGAGCCTGAGCTGTTGGCGCACGCTCGTGGGCATGCACATTCCGGTCGGGTTGTGAAAGTCAGGTATCAGGTAGGCAAGGTTCGCGGCTCGCCCTGCTGCTTGGAGTTGCTCAGTGTCCCAGCCGGAAGATGTCACGGCGACGGGCAGAAGACGGGCGCGCGCTGCAGTAAATGTCGTGATCGCGTGTGGATAGGTCGGATGGTCGAAGAGGACTTTGTCGCGTGGTGACAGGAGTATGCGCGCCAGAAGCGCTAGCGCGTGCTGTGCGCCGTTGGTGATCAGGATGTGATCGGGCAGGGTGGGCAATCCTCGCCGTTGATACCACTGGGCGACTGCTTCGCGCAGTTCCGCGGTGCCGTATCGGTCGTAGCCGTGCCGCTCGAAATGTCGTGGTAGCTGTTCGAGAGCCTTCGCGAACGCAGCGTGGAGGATTTCGACGGGCGCAGTCGGCGCGGCAAAGGACAGGTCGATGGTCTCTGCGTCCGTGCCGACCGGGTGATCGGGCGTGGTGTCATCAGGCAGCCGTACCGTGGCCCTGGTACGCGCCTGTGTGGCGAGGTATCCGTGCTCGACCAGCGTGCGGAATGCGGTACCGACTGTGGTTCTGCTGGTGCCGAGGGCGACAGCGAGGTCACGCTCACTCGGCAGTGCCGCACCAAGGGGGAGGCGTCCATCCAGGATGAGCAGACGCAGCCTGTCGGAGAGACCTTGATGCGCTGGCCCCGGCCCCTCCTGCCAGGTTCCCAACATCCGCGCTACCGCGTGCGAGCTGATTTTCACCAAACCAGCATAGTCAATCTGGCTATGGAATCCAGGTCCAGACAGCCCGGAGACTCGCCATATGGCACCTCCTGCTTCCACGGCACACACCTCCGTCCCGGCTCGTCACGAGCCGCCCGTGATACCGCGCATGAACGCATTCGCCCAGGTTCGGGCAGCCCGGAAGGCGCGTCGGATCCCCCAGCTCCTGTTCGGCTTGGTGGGGTACGGGGCCGCCGTGATGTTGCTCGTCCAGTCCGGGCTTGGCGCGGCCAGCTGGAACGTGCTCACAGAGGGCACTGCCAAGTCTCTTGGTATTTCGTTCGGTTGGGCGACAAACCTGATCTCGGTGCTTGTGCTTCTTGCATGGATTCCCCTGCGAGAACTGCCTGGGCTCGGCACGCTCCTCAACGTTGCGATCGTCGGGTTCGCCGCCGATGCCACCGCGACTGTGCTCCCCGACCCACATGGGCCACTCGCTGAGATCGGGTACCTCGCCCTCGGCCTTGTCGCACTGGCATTCTTTGACGCGCTCTACCTCGGCGCGCAGTTCGGGTCGGGGCCACGCGACGGCATCATGACCGGACTCGTTCGGCTCACCCACCTACCTATCGCCATGGTCCGCACCGGCATCGAAGTCGCCATCGCCGTCGCCGGCTGGCTTTTGGGTGGAACCGTCGGGGTCGGAACCGTGCTGATCGCACTGTGCATGGGGCCTCTCGTCGGCTGCCTTCTGCCGCTGGTAGCGGTTCGCCTTCCCGCGGCTTCTGCACACACCCGGCACAGCCGATGATCGTGAATAGGCCGCTACTTCATTGGAACGCCCCGCCTTCTGTTGAAGGCCGACGCCGTCTGGTCGAACGCTGCAAGTCGCGCCCGATCGCTCACGTGGCCGCGGAGATGGGGATCTCAAGAGCGTGTGTGTCGAAGTGGGTAAACCGGTACCGCCGCTACGGCGAACTCGGACTGCACGACCGGTCCTCCGCCCCTCGCCGCCGGCCGACAGCCACACCGGACGAGGTAGTGGGGCAAATAGAGCAGCTACGCCGGCAACACATGTGGTCCGCGGCGCGAATCACCTTCAAACTCGCGGCCCAGGGCACCCGGATCAGTCGCCGGACCATTGCGCGACATCTGGAACAGCTCGGACTGAGCCGCCGTCGGTTCATCGATCCGGACGGGGACTCCAACCGCACTGCGCAGCAGATCATCGCCCACCGCCCGGGTCACATGGTGCACATCGACGTCAAGAAGGCCGGCCGCATCGATACGACCGAATCCTCGCCGAGGAATTCCTCGACGCCCCGAGCCGGCGGTCCGAGCAACAACTCAGATGCGCTCCGCGTCTGGAACATCCACGACAACTACCACCGCCCACACGGGGCGGCTGGAGACCGGCCACCGGCAGTCCGCCTGCCCCTGACCGTCACCAACGTCCTGTCCTCATACAGCTAGCGAGCAGAGACTGCCGCCTCGATGTGGGCGAGTTGAGCCGCGAGGATCTCTTCGAACGCGGCCTGGCGGTCCGCCCCGAGTGGGCGGACCTCGCGGGCGAAGTGGGCGAGAGCGGGGAAGCGTGCGGGGTCGGCGCCGAGTACCGCGACGCGGAACAGCTCCTGGCCCTGCTCGTACTCTTCGGGGGTGATCGTGCTGACCCCGGCCTCTGAGGCGATCAGCGCGGCGATGAGGACGGCGATGCGGTGGTACCGCGCTGGAATCTCCTCGTCGGGCAGTCCGGATGCCCGCAGGGCTTGCAGCACCTCTTCCATGATCAGTCGTGATCCGGTGCCGCTCGACGCGTAGCGGCCCCAGACCGCTGCGAGCTGGGGCTGCTGACCGAAGGCCTCTCTCACGCGCAGGGCCAGAGCCGTGATGCGCTGTTTCCAGTCGCCCTCGGGGCGGTAGCCGTCCATGGCGGCCAGGAGGATCCGGTCGGCGACCGCGCGCAGCAGTTCGGTCTTGCTGCGGAAGTGCCGGTAGAGGCTGGAGGAATCGGTCCCGAGCACCGTGCCGAGCTTGCGCACGCTGAACGACTCCGCGTCGCTCGTGCGCAGCAACTCCGTAGCCGCTTCCAGGATCTCTTCGGTCGTCCAGCGCCTTCGGCCTGCCATTTCGCTCCTCTCGCAGGGTCTCAGCCTAGCCTATGCACTTGGTGTTGCACGCACCGCGTGCATAATGGAGGCATGTGCGGAGAGACCCGACAGCAGGCGGGTCCGCATGCCGGTCGTGCCCTGCCCGGCACCGGGCCGCGCGGTCGACGTGGAGCTCACTCCGGGAACTCGAAAGGACTCACGCCGTGACGAACACGCTGGATCCCGCAGAACTGAACGCCGCCTTGGAGAACGTCCACCGCGCCGGCATGCCCGGCCTGTTCGCCGAGGTGCGCGACGGCGACACGACCTGGCGCGGCGCCGCGGGGGTCGCCGATGTCGACACCGGTCGGCCCGTCACCGCCGACATGCGACACCGGGTCGGCAGCATCACCAAGACCTTCACCGCCGCCGCCGTTCTGCAGCAGGTGGAGCGCGGTCGGATCGGTCTCGACACGCCGATCGGCCAGTACCTGCCGAGCTCGGTTCCCGGAGAGCGCGGTGACGCGATCACGGTCCGCATGCTGATCAACCACACCAGCGGCCTCGCGGAGTACCTCCCGTACGCCTACCCCTCCCTCAAGGCGTTCCCCGTTCTCGCGGACACCGGACCCCAGAGCATGGACGACAACCGGCTCACGCGGTTTCAGGCCACCGAACTGATCGAGATGGGTGTCACCGCACCGGCCGTCGGAATTCCGGGCGGCACTCCGGGGGTGTACTCCAACACCAACTACCTGCTGCTCGGCGAGCTTCTGGAACAGGTGACCGGCACAACGGCCGAGCGGTACATCACCCGTGACGTCATCGAGCGCGCCGGGCTCCGCGACACCGAGTTCCCCGCCGATCCATACGTCAAGGGGTCACACTCGCGCATCTACGAGGCGTGGTTCGGCATGATCGACCCGCCCCGCGACTACAGCGTCCACGACATGTCATGGGTGGGTCCGGCGGCCTCGCTGATATCGACCGTCGCGGACCTCAACCGCTTCTTCACCCTGCTGCTTGCCGGTGAGATCGTCAGCCTGTCGTCGCTGGAGGAGATGCAGCGCACAGTCCCGGTCATCTCCCAAGAGGGAAAGGTCATCGACTACGGCCTCGGTCTGCACCCGATGGACGCTCCCGGTCAGACCACCTTCTGGGGCCACGGCGGCACGGTCTGGGGTGCTGGAGCGCTGTCCATGGCGAGCGCCGACGGCAAGCGGCAGATGTCCGTCGCGGTGAACCTGCAGAGATGGAACAGGCTCGACTCCTCCGGCCGGCCGCAACCCCATCCCATCGACGACGCCCTTGCGGCGCTCCATCACATGGCGATGTACGGCTGACACGCGGAGTCGCCCAGGTTCGTTCGGCATGCCGCTTCGGGTGTCTGAGCTTCGTGTTGAAGATCGCCTACGGATCAACTCGCATAGGTGTGCGCTAGGTTGCCGCCATGACTGGACTCGGATCCGTCGCCTGGCCGACTGCGCCGATAAGGACCGAACGCCTCGTGCTCCGCGAGTCCGAGGCGTTCGACCGTGCGGCGTTCATCGAGCTGTTCGCTTCGTCGGACGTCGGCACCTACGTCGGTGGACCTCAACCGCGCCATGACCTCGAACGCGCGATGCCCGAGGTGCCCGGACGGCGCCCCGGCCATTTCGTCGTGGATCTCTACGGAGCAATGATCGGCATGGTCACGCTCGACCGGCGTGATGCCGAGCGACCGGGGCACGTCCGCCCGGATGCCGAAGAGGCCGAGCTCGGGTACATGTTCCTGCCGGAGGCGTGGGGACGCGGGTATGCCGCAGAGGCGTGCTCAGCGGCGCTCGACTGGCTCGCCGATGCACTCCCCGGCGAGCCGGTGGTGCTCTGCACCCAGACCGCCAACGACCGTGCGATGCGCCTCGCGGCGAAGCTGGGCTTCACCGAGGTGGAGCGGTTCGAGGAGTACGGCGCCGAACAGTGGTTCGGCGTGTGGTCCGGTTCCGGAACGCACCTGTCCACGCGCCGCCCGTCGGATACGGAGAGTTGAACCACTCAAGGGGAACGGGGCAGCGGTCCAACAGCCGGCCCGTGGCGCAGGTAGAGCAGTGCCGCCGCCCATTGCCTCGCGCCGCTGTTGGACTCGAGGCCGCACGACCGGGAACACCCCGGCCTGTCGGGTGAGCCGAGCCCGCGCACCCCCCAAGCCCCCCCCCACACGGACCGGCCGGTGGCCGCCACAGTGACACGCCAGGCGCCCACCGCCAAACCCCCGGCGCGACCCGA
>NZ_JBHXSL010000005.1:0-105027 GCF_042714725.1 Streptomyces sp. NPDC058685 | reverse complement strand
TTTCGCTGGGCGGCGGCCCTGGCACGGGGGCCGCGTTGGCCCCCGCGGCCGCCCCCCGGTCAACCCCCGGGGCGTGGGGGTGCGCGGCGGGGCCACCCCCCCCTGGCCGCGCCTCACTCGTCCGTCGCGTTGCCCGACAGTGTCCCGGTCCTGGCGACACCGGCATACCACCGGGCGCTCGCCTTGGGAATGCGCCTGCCCGTCGCGTAGTCCACGTAGACCGCGCCGAAGCGCTTGCTGTAGCCGTAGCCCCATTCGAAGTTGTCGAGCAGAGACCACAGGAAGTAGCCGCGGACGTCCACGCCCGACTCGATCGCGCTGTGCACGGCGGCCAGGTGGCCGCGCAGATAGGCGATCCGGTCGGGGTCGAGGACTTCTCCCGCGGGGTCGACGTAGTCGTCGAAGGCCGCTCCGTTCTCGGTGATCACCAGCGGAAGTCGCGGGAACTCCGCTCCGACGCGGACCAGCAGTTCGGTCAAGCCGCTGGGGTCGACCGCCCATCCCATGGCGGTGGTGGGACCGGGCGGGAGGTGGAAGGACACGTCATCCGCCCCGGGCCATGGGCTGTGCGCACTCCTGCCGTGCCCGTCGGAGCGGTGGCTGCCGTCGGTGGCACCGCCCGAGACCAGCGTGGGCGTGTAGTAGTTGACGCCCAGGAAGTCGAGCGGTTGGTGGATCTCCGCTGTGTCGCCCTCGTGTACGAACGACCAGTCCGTCAGGCGGGCCGTGTCCCGGAACAGTTCCGCGGGGTAACTGCCTTCGAGCATAGGTCCGGTGAACACGCCGTTGGCCAGTGTGTCGATGCGGCGGGCGGCCTCGACGTCCTCGGCGCTCCCGGTGAGAGGGCGTACATGGTGCAGGTTGAGTGTGACGGCGATGCGCGCATCGCCCGGGAGGTGCGCGCGCAGTGCCTGGACCGCTCTGCCGTGGCCGAGGTTGAGGTGATGGGCCGCTCGCAGCGCGGCGACGGGATCGGTGCGGCCCGGGGCATGTACCCCCGAGGCGTACCCGAGAAAGGCACTGCACCAGGGCTCGTTGAGAGTGGTCCAGGTGCCCACCTTGTCACCCAGGGCATCGGCGGCGAGAGCCGCGTACTCGGCGAAGCGTTCCGCGGTGGCGCGTTCCGGCCAGCCTCCGGCGTCCTCCAGTTCCTGGGGCAGGTCCCAGTGGTAGAGGGTCGCGAGCGGCTCGATGCCGTGGTTCAGCAGTTCGTCCGTGAGCTGTCGGTAGAAGTCCAGCCCCTTCTGGACAGCGGGGCCCCGTCCGGTGGGCTGGATGCGGGACCAGGACAGCGAGAACCGGTAGGCGTTCACACCGAGGTCGGCCATGATCGCGACGTCCTCGCGCCAGCGGTGGTAGTGGTCGGTGGCGATGTCGCCGGTGTCGCCGTTGCGGACCTTGCCCGGGGTGCGGGAGTAGGTGTCCCAGATGGAGGGGGTGCGGCCGTCCAGTCCGGCGGCGCCTTCGATCTGGTATGCGGCGGTCGCCGTTCCCCAGGTGAATCCCTGGGGGAAGACGAGGTCCTCGCCGCTCGGGGCAGTGGGCGCGAGGTGTCGGGCAGCGGTGTCCACGGGGGTCCTTCCAGGAGAGCGGTCGTTCAGTGCGCGGGATCGGTGAAAGGGGCGGGCGCGCTCAGCCCTTGACCGCTCCCTGCATGATGCCGCCGACGATCTGGCGGCCGAAGACGATGAACATCGCCAGCAGCGGGAGCGTGCCGAGCAGGGCGCCGGCCATGATGAGTGACTGGTCGCGGACGTAGCCCGCGCTGAGCTGGGTGAGCGCGACGGGAACCGTCGGATTGCTCATGTCGAGCACGATGAACGGCCAGAAGAAGTCGTTCCACGCGTGCACGAAAGTGATCATGAACAGGACTGCCATCGCCGGCCTGGCGACCGGCAGGACGATGCTCCAGAAGATGCGGAGCGAGTGCGCGCCGTCCACCCGGCCCGCCTCGACGAGTTCGTCCGGCAGCGCTTCGGCGAGGTACTGGCGCATGAAGAACACGCCGACAGCGCTGACGAGGGTGGGGAAGATGACCGCGGGAAGCCGCTGCCCCCAGCCGAGATCGCTCATCATCATGAACAGCGGTACGACGCCGAGTTGGGGCGGCACCATCATCGTCCCGATGACGAGCATGAGCAGGATGTTGCGCCCCTTGAAGCGCAGTTTGGCGAAGGCGAAGCCGGCCAGTGTCGCGAACAGGACCGTCGACAGCGCGATGACGCCCGCCACGATGAAGCTGTTCAGCATGGCCTTTCCGAGCGCCGCGTCCTGCCACGCCTTGCCGAGGTTCTCCAGGAGATGCGGACCCGGCAGGAACGGCGGCGGGGACTGGGTGACCCGGGTGTTGTCGCTCGACGCCGCCACCATCGTCCCGTAGAGAGGGAACAGCGACACGAGAGCGGCGATGCCGAGCAGGATGTAGGTGACAGGCCCCGCGTGGTGCTGCCGGCCGGCCTTCGGTGAGAGCAGATGCCGTCGCGGTCGGGAAGCGGCGGGGACGGCTCGCGGGCGTACGTCCGGGCGGTCCCGGAGGCTCTGGGTGGTCATGGCTGAGTGCTCCTGATCAGGGCCTGCGGGATGCGATGCGCTTGACGACGCGCTGGATGACGAAGACGAGGATCAGCACCAGGAACATCGCCCAGGCGACAGTCGCCGCACGCCCCATCTGGTAGTTCTTCCACCCCTCCTCGTAGAGGAGCAGGCCGAGGGTCTGGTACTGGTTGTCGGCTCCGCCGGTGATGCCGTTCGGGCCCTGGCCGAAGATGAGCGGCTCACCGAAGAGCTGGGTGGCGCCGATCGTGGAGAGCACAATGGTGAAGACGACGGTGGAGCGGATCCCGGGAATGGTCACCTTCAGGAACTGCTGCCAGCGGGAGGCGCCGTCGATGGCCGCCGCCTCGTAGCGCTCGCGCGGCACGGCCTGCATCGCCGCGAGGTACAGGAGCGCGTTGTAGCCCGTCCAGCGCCAGATCACGATCGTGGAGATGGCCGTCTGGGCGGCCCACTTGTTGTTCTCCCAGTCGATGTTGTCGATTCCCACCACGCTCAGCAGCCAGTTGATCATGCCGAAGTCACGCTCGAAGAGCATGGTGAAGACAAGGGCTGCGGCGCCCACCGAGGTGGCGTAGGGCGTCAGTGCCGCAACACGGAAAAACGTGGAGCCACGCAGCCGGTAGTTGAGCAGATGCGCCAGGCCAAGGGCCATCAGGAGCTGGGGCACGGTGGAGATGACGCCGATGGTGAAGGTGTTGAACAGCGCGTTCCAGAAGCGCTCGTCCTCCCACAGGGCGACGTAGTTGTCGAAAGCCACCCACTCCATCAGGTCCAGCGAGGCCAACTCGACCCGGTGGAGGGAGATCCATCCCGTGTAGACGAGGGGGTAGAAGCTGAAGGCCGCGAACACGGCGAAGAAGGGGGCGATGAAAGCGTACGGCGCGCCACGCAGGTCGAGCCGGTGCAACAGCATGCTGCGGCGGGGCCGGTCACGGTCGTGACGGTTACGGAGGTCGGGTGTGATGCCGTGCGAACGCTGAGGGCTGGGGGCGGGCTCGTCGGCCGGTGCGGTCGGGGTGGAAGTGGCCACCGGGGATCCTTACGTGGGACGGGGATGGACCGGGGCCCGGCGACCACGAGAGGAGTGGCCGCCGGGGCGGGGTCAGGTCATCCAGCGGCCTTCTTGATGCGCTCGTCGGTGGTCTTCCACGCCGTGTCGGGGCTCTGGTTCTGCGCCTCGATCAGCGTCAGGCCCTGGGAGAAGATGTCCTTGATCGTGCCGTCCTTGCGGCCGAGGACCTGCTCGTCGGGGATCTCCTCGGCCGCGGCGCCGAAGATCTTGCCGATCGGCGCCTCGCTGAAGTACTCGGACGTGGCGTTCGCGACCTGGGGTGCGGCCAGCGCCTGCTGCGAGGAGGGGAAGTTGCCGATCTTCTCGAAGACATGGGCCTGCTGTTCCGGCGCCGTGAGCCAGGCGACCAGCTTCTTCGCCTCCTCCTTCACCGGGCTCTTGTCCATGACGCCGAGGAACGAGCCGCCCCAGTTGGCTCCCTTCGGAGCCTTCGCGACATCCCACTTGCCCTTGTTCTTCGGGCCCGCCTTCTCACTGATGTGGCCGAGCATCCAGGCCGGGCACACGGTGGTGGCGAAGGTGCTGTTGGCCAGGGCCGGATCCCAACCGGGCTGGAACTGCCGGAGCTTGGCGGTGAGCCCCGAGGTCGCCGCTTGCGAGGCCAGCGCCCAGGCGTCGGTGACGACGGGGTTGTCCTGATAGACGAGCTTGCCGTCCTTGTCGTAGAACTGCTCGGAGTTGCCGTAGATCATGGCGTTGAACAGGCCGCTGGAGCTGTCCATGAAGGCGACCTTGCCGCCCTTGAATCCGGCCTTGAAGGTCTTGCCGGCCGCCACGTACTTCGCCCAGTCGCCCTCCCACAGTTGGGCGACCTTCTCGCGGTCGGTGGGTAGGCCCGCCTGCTGGAAGAGGTCCTTGCGGTAGCAGACGGCCATCGGGCCGATGTCCGTGCCGAGGCCGATGACCTTGTCGTCCTTGGTGGTGACCTGGCTCAGCTTCCATGGCAGGAAGTGGTCGACACCGGGCGCGTCCGCCAGGTCGACGAACTTGGCGGCCTGGGTGTCGACGAGTTCCTTCGCGCGGCCGATCTCGATGCCCTGGATGTCCTTGAGGCCGCTGCCCGCCGCCAGATGGGTCTGCAGGGCGGTGTAGTACGTCTGCTCGTCGCCGGCCACCTCGGCCTTGATGGTGACGTTCGGGTGCTCCTTCATGTACCGGTCGAGGAGCCCGGTCTCCTTGTAGCCCATGACGCCGAAGAGGCCCATGGTGATGGTGACCTTGCCGTCCTTGACGCCTCCGCCGGTCCCGCCGGTGTCGCTGCCTCCGCAGGCGGTGACCAGTCCGAGTGCGGCCACGGCCGCGACAGCGGCTATGCCTCTTGTACGCAGCAGTTTCTGAGCCCTGCTCATATTGCCCTCCCAGCGGCGGCACCGACGTCGGAGCACGAGCCTGTCGGTCCTGCCTGTGCGGCTCGATCATCGAGTGGGAACGTTCCCAATGGCGGTGGGAACGTTCCCACCGAGTTGCGCGAAGCCTGACCGCCCTTCGGTCGCTGTGTCAAGAACTTGAATCGACTTCGTTGCCACCACGTGTCGTGGTCCATGGTTCGTGGAAGCCTCGGAGCCGCTGATCCTTCTGGCACAATGCGCTGGTGAACGGCGTGCCGATGCCGACCCACGAGGAGGGGCCATGGGGGAAACACGGCGACCGACCATCAAGACCGTGGCCGCACGTGCCGGGGTCGGGCGCACCACCGTCTCGCGAGTGATCAACGGCTCCACCCTCGTCAGTGACGAGGCCAAGGCTGCCGTTCTGGACGCCATCGCCGAGCTCGGCTACGTACCCAACTCGGTGGCGCGTGGCCTCGTGACCAGCCGGACCAACTCCATCGCGCTGGTGATTCCCGAGTCGGAGAGCCGGCTCGGTTCGGAGCCCTATTTCGCCGCCGTCATCCGGGGTGTGAGCACCGGCCTGGCCGACACGCGTACCCAGCTCCAGCTGGTGCTCGTACGCGACAAGGGCGAGCGTGACCAGCTCACGGACTCCGTCGCGGAGCGGCGTGTGGACGGAGTGCTGCTGGTGTCGGTGCACGAGCACGACCCGCTGCCGAGCCTGCTGGAAGCCCTCGGGCTGCCCACCGTCCTCGCCGGCCGGCGCTCCGCTGCCGAGTCGTTGAGCCATGCCCACTCCGACAACCTCGGCGGCGCCGCGGCGGCGGTGCGCCATCTGCTGGCCCGCGGCCGGACCGCGATCGCGACCATCGCGGGGCCGCTGGACATGGATGTCGGCCGCGCCCGGCTCCAGGGTTGGCGAGAGGCGCTGGCGGAGGCGGGCCACGGCGCGGACGAACGGCTGGTCGCCACAGCCGACTTCACCGAAGAGGGCGGACGTCGCGCTATGCGTTCGCTTCTTGAACGGGCACCGGAACTCGATGCCGTTTTCGTCGCTTCGGACGTGATGGCTGCGGGGGCGATGCTGGAACTGCACAGCCAGGGGCGACGCATTCCGGACGACGTGGCCGTGGTCGGCTTCGACGACTCGTTCATCGCGCGCCACACCGATCCTCCGCTGACGAGTGTGCGTCAGCCGGTCGAGGAGATCGGGTCCACGATCGCCCGCATCCTGCTCGCCGAGATCGCCGACACCGATGCGCCTCGACAGCAGATCATGCTTCCCACGGAACTCGTCGTCCGCAGTTCGTCCTGAGGGCGAGGAGGAGGGCGGGACCGCGGACCGGTCTTCGCGAGCGCGAAGATCGTGCCGTCGGCCGTGGTGTGGCGAAGGGGTCGCGTGCCCTGCGAACGTTGTTGGGGGAGCAGGGTTGCCCCCGTAGATACTGACCCTCATGGACGACGTGGCGGCGAGGGGGGAACGGCATGATTTCTGAGCCGGAGGTGGCGGGGGAGTTCGGTGGGGCGGAGCCCCGGGAGGTGATCGGCGACTTCGACCAGGAGCCGGCGGGAAGACGTATACCCCGGACACGATGGGTGTGGGCGCTTGGCGGGGTGGTCGTGGCATCGGCTGTGTGGGTGGCAGCGCTGCCCCTGCTCGGGGCACTCGATCGGAAGCCGGACATGCACGGGTACGCGCTGGACCAAGACCTCTGTCGTTCCCTTCAACTGCGGTCGATCGGCGGGGCGATCGCTCCGAGAGAGACCACTCCCATGACCGACTCAGGGCTGTTGGAGCACCCTGCACTCGACCAGATCCAGTGCCTCATTTCTCTGGGATCACCGACGAGCGGGGACGCGGATGGAGGTGGGTGGTCCATCCACTACACCGTCGGACTCGACGTGGCGCTGCACAAGAAGGCCGACCCTGCCGTCGAATTCGAGGCGCGGCGACGAGTGACTGATCTGGGCGTTGTTCCTGAAGAACTGGTGGAGACGATTCCGGACCTCGGCGACGAGGCGTATCTGGTGACGCCGGATGCCGGGAGTTCGGAGCTGAGAGTGGTGGAGGGCGGCGCGGTCCTTTCACTGCAACTCTCCGCCTCCACGCAATACCAGGGTGCCGACGACAACGATGAGGTGGTGGGGGAGGGGCCGGACACCCCCGATGTGTCTCAGTACCGGTCCGCGTTGATCGGCGACATGCGTGACCTGATGTCGAGGCTCAAGCGATGAGTCCGAGAAGTAACCGTTGCGAGCAGGTGGCGGCGTCCGCTCCTGCGGTTCTCGCTCACACTCCCACATGCTGGTGGCCTTCGTGACGAGGTGGGTGCGCCGATGGGACGGACCCGCCAGATGGTGGGTCCGCCCCACTGGAGTGGTGGTCCGCGTCGGCGCCGGTCGGCCGCGCTCCGTCAGATGCGGTCGGCGGCGATCAGGAGGTACTGGAAGGAGCCGTCCTTGTAGGAGTTGATGAACGCCTCTTCGATGCCGGTGACCAACTTGGACGTGGCCCGCAGCTCCCAGTAGGGGAGGGTCGCGGGGGTCAGGTCGACAACAGCCTGCGGTACGAGGCGGTTGTCGGCCATCGCGCGCAAGTACTCCCGGCGTGAGTGGATGTTGCACTCGAAGTGTGCGTTGATCTGGGAGACCCACTTGGAGGGCTGGCCGTAACGGGGGTTCCAGCAGCCGGTGATGGTCACGTAACGGCCGCCCACCTCCAGGACGCGGGAGTGCTCGGCGAAGAGGTCGTCCAGGTCGACGTACATGCTGGACTCGTTGTTCCAGGAGGCAGCGGCCCGACCGGTCTCGAAGGGCGTGTTGAGCATATTGCAGACACGGGCGTGGACATGGTCCTCGATACCGAGTTCACGGGCGCGCCGGTTGGCGAACTCAGCCTGTTTGGCGGACAGGGTGACGCCTTCGACCGTGCATCCGAAGCGCTGGTGGGCCATGACCATCGAGCCGCCGCGGCCGCAGCCGGCGTCCACGAGGGTGTCGCCGCGCCCGATGGAGCCGAGGTGGTCGAGGAGGAGTTCGGCCTGCGCCGATTCGAGCCGGTGGAGCTCCGCGATCAGCCGCTTCTCGTACGCACTGTCATCGGCGTCGCCGAGGGCATCGTGGTCGATGTCACCGATGCCGTAGTGGTGGTGGTAGAGGCCGTCGACGTCGCCGAGGCGCAGGTTCACCGGCCTGGCCTCGTGGTCCCAGTAGCGGGCGATGTCCCCCTGGTAGGGAGTCGTCGGGGCCGGGATGAACGCGGAGGGTGCTGCGGAGGCCTCGGTGGTGGTGAGTTCGGCGCTCGTCATGTGAATCCATCCTTACCAGAAGTCGGGCAGGCTGTAGCGGTAGGTGTTCGTCTGGTGCCAGTAGTGGTTGCCGTCGACCCATGCGGCGACGCCCCGCAGGAATCGTTGGACGCCCGGGACGGGGCAGGCCGCGGAGAGAGCGGCGGCCTCGTCCTCGAAGGCGTGCATCAGGTCGTTGTGGACCTCGACCGCCTTGAGGTACGCGTCCTGCTCCGACGCGCCCTCGCGTTCGGCGATCACCACCGGCAGGTTCAAGTGCTTGCCGGGGGCGGCGAGTTCCTTGGTGTAGGAGTACAGGTCGTTGACGATGGTGGTGGCGTTCCCGGCGAGCGCGATCACGCGCTGCATGGCGGGCTGCGCGTGGAGGTCCGCCGGCAGCTCGTAGCCTCCGACCGTGTCCGTGATGGTGGGGCAGGGGCGGAAGTTGTTGAACTGCCGCATCGCCAGGTACTCCCAGACCTCCGGCACGTGGTCGGTCTGACTCCAGGCGGCCTCGGCGAGGTACCCGAGATGCAGACGTGCCATGTCGTGCCGGTAACGGTCGGCCTGGGAGGGGGTGGACTGCTGGACGAAGTACTCCATGGCCGAGCGGTACGCACGGCGTGGGGCGTCCGAGTGCAGGGACTGGGCCCACTGCGGCCGGTACTCCTCCGTGGTGTGGAGGTGATCGAGGGCGGTGTGCGCCAGCAGGAGCCGACCGCCGAGGCCGATGGGCGAACCACCGTGGTCCTCGCAGTAGCAGTCGTCCACCGCGTTCTCGGCGACCATCAGCCGGGTGGCGATCATCAGGTGGTCGACGGACGGTGCGTCCGGATGGCAGGCCACCATGTAGCGGCCCACCGAGAAGCCGTCGAATTGGTCCTCCCACTCGTCCGGGTACAGGTCGACTTCCTCCAGCGCCCAGGCCTTGATCCGTGAGCTGACCTCCTCCACCCGTACCTGGTCGGGTTCCGCCACGGGGTGGTGGTAGAGGCCGGGGATCGGGTGGCCCACGGGCGTTTCCGCCTCGGGGGGCTTCGGCGGGCCTTCGCGCGGGGTCAGATACAGGCTCGCCGTGCCCAGACCACTGGGGCCGCGCAGGACCCTGGCCAGAGCGGACGGGACGGACGGGACGGGCGGATCAGGCGGATCAGGCAGGACGGGTGGCTCGGGCGGGACGGGCGCGACGGTGACTTCGGCGGCGGAGGCCCGTACGGCGTCGACGACGGGCGCCCCGAAGCGGGCCGCAGCGGCCGGCAGGCTCGACTGCACGGCGGAAGGCCCGGGATCGGACATCCAAAGCTCCTTGATGAGGCGGGTGACTGCCCCGGTTCCGGGCGGTCCCGGCCGGCCGGGGGTCCGGACCGTGCCTAGGCGGGCCGACGGGCGATCTGCACGTTCTCCAGCACGCCGAGTGCGTCGGGCACCAGAACGGCGGCGGAGTAGTAGGTGGTGACCAGGTAGGAGATGATCGACCGTTCGTCGAGGCCCATGAAGCGCACCGACAGACCGGGCTCGTACTCCTCCGGCAGACCGGTCTGGCGGAGCCCGATGACGCCCTGGTTCTCCTCGCCCGTTCGCATGCAGAGGATCGAGCTGGTGTTCTCCTTGGTGATGGGGATCTTGCCGCACGGCAGGATCGGCACGCCGCGCCAGGCCGGGACCTGCTGTCCGCCGAGATCGACGTGGTCCGGGTAGAGCCCGCGGGCGTTGAACTCGCGTCCCATCGCCGCGATCGTCCGAGGGTGGGCGAGAAAGAACTTGGAGCCGCGGCGGCGGCACAGGAGCTCGTCGAGGTCGTCCGGAGTCGGCGGCCCCGAATGGGTCTGGATGCGCTGCTTGAAGGAGGCGTTGTGGAGCAGTCCGAACTCGCGGTTGTTGACCAGCTCGAACTCCTGCCGCTCGCGCAGCGCTTCGATGGTGAGCCGCAACTGCTCCTTGGTCTGGTTCATCGGCTCGTTGTAGAGGTCGGCGACCCTGGTGTGGACCCGAAGCACCGTTTGCGCGATGGAGAGTTCGTACTCGCGCGGGTGGGGCTCGTAGTCGACGTAGGTGCCGGGCAGTTCGGGTTCGCCGGTGTGGCCGGCCGACATCGCGATCTCGGCCTCGCCGTGCCGGTTCTGCCGCTGCTGCGGCAGCGCACTGAATTCCCGTACGTGGGCCTGGAGTCCGGGTGCGGCTGACAGCACGGCGCTGAACTCGTCGCGGGACAGGGTGAGCAGGGTTCCGGCGGTTTCGGCGGTGGCGGTGGAGTCCCATGTGGCGTCGGAGGACAGCAGGGCGTGATCACCGAAACGCTCGCCGTCGGCGAGCACGGCGACGGCGATGTCGTCGCCGTACTTACCCACGGAGGTCTGCCGGATCCGGCCGTGGGCGATCAGGTGGATCTGCTCGGCAGGAGCGCCGCGCTCGGCTAGCACCTCGCCCGCGCGGAAGTCGCGCTGGACGCACCGCCCGGCGAGTGCGGTGAGTACCTCGTCGTCCTCGAAACCACGCAGCAGGGCCAGTTCCCTCAGCTCGCGGGGGATCACCCGGACATGGGCGCCGTCCTGCACGAACTCGACGCGGCCGTCGCCGACGGTGTAGCTGAGCCGGCGGTTCACCCGGTAGGCACCGCCCTTGGTCTCCACCCAGGGGAGCATCCGCAGCAGCCAGCGGGAGGTGATCTCCTGCATCTGCGGGGCGGACTTGGTCGTGGTGGCGAGGTTGCGGGCGGCTGCCGTGCCGAGACTGGACTGCGGGGGCGGTTCCAGTTCGGCTTCCGGGCTGGTCTCAACGGTCATCGGGCGAGGACTCCTTCGGGGCGGCGGCCGGCATACGAACGCGTTGCCGGTGAAAGGGAAAAGGGAGTGAATATCGGGATTCCGTCCGGATGCCGGTTCACCGTAGTGGCCGTTGCACCCCGTCTGACCTGGAAAACCGTCGGGATTACTTCGATGCAGTGGCAATGTGATCTGCGACGTTTGCCCGACGACCGACGAGATCCGGTCACATCCAAGATTTTTCCCTGCGGGGGAGGGGGAGGCGTGCTGACCAGGCCCGGAAGCGGGGGAGGGGGCGACGTGAACCACTCTCCGGGTGCCGGAGCCTGCGTGGATGCCGATCCGGCCACGCTCCTCGGCCGCGAAGTGACCTTGCGGTGATAAGCAATGGGGGAGGGTGGCCGTCCTGCGGGCGACTCGTCCTTCACCAGCGGGCGGGCCGTGGGGACGATGTCCGCCGGCCGGTACAGCGGGCTGCTGCGATCGGCGTCATCGACGGACGCCCGAACGAGGCGACAACTGCCCTACGTGGTCGACTGATCGAGACTCTCGCCCACTTCCGGGGGTGGTTACGGAGACGTCTCCGCGCCTCGATGATCTGGATCAACGCCCGTAATGCAGGCAACCGGTTCCGACGGAGAGCCCCGGTTGGCCGGACCGAGCACCGCAGTTGGCTCCAGGAAAGGACTGCCCTGAGCGCGGCGTCTACTGGAAGCCCAGGTGCGGATCGGTGCCGGCCAACTCACCGCTGGAGGCCCACAGGCGAGCAGCGATCGCCGGATCGGCCATATGAGAGGGGACGGGCTCACGCCGTGGTGTGCCACGCAGGCCGAAGAACCTCGGCCCCCACAGCTGCCCTCCCCGCACCCCCGAGTCGAGGACGGCACGGACGACGGGCCATGCTCCGGCGTCCTTGCCCTGCACCAGGAGCCCGGCGGGCAAGGCGCGCAGTCGCTCGGCGGGTGTGGTCATGTGTACCGGCGGACGCGACGGGGTGAGGGAGTCCAGCGCGCCGCCGGGGTGGGCCACCACACTGAGCACCGTGCTGCCGACGGCTCGCAGACGGCGATCGAGTTCGAAGCCGAAACACATCTGCGCCAGCTTCGATCGGCCATAGGTGCGCTTGGGCCGGTAGTCCCGGGTCGACTGCAGATCGCCCAGATCCAGTCGCTCGGACCGCGCCGCGAAGCTTCCGACCGTCACGATGCGGCCTGCCGGCGCCGCTGACAGCAGGGGGGCAAGCTGTTGGGTGAGAGTGAAGTGGCCGATGTGGTTGGTGCCGAACATCAGCTCGTGGCCATCCTCGGTCTCCCGACGCGGCGGGGCGTCGAGCGCGACCCCTGCGTTGTAGACCACCGCGTCGAGATGATCGAGGTCCAGCCCGTCCACGGCGGCCTTCGGTGACGACAGGGCGGCGAGGTCCAGTTGAAGATGCCGGACGTGCGCGCCGGGGACGCGCGAACGGATCGAGGCCATGGCAGCGTCCGCCTTCGCGGCGTCCCGACTGCCGAGCACCACGACGGCACCGGTGGCGGCGAGCTGCTCCGCGACGAAGTAGCCGATTCCCGCGTTGCCGCCGGTGACCAGGAAGGTCCTCCCCTCAGCAGACGGCAGCCGGTGAACGTCCCACGGCCGGCTCCGGGATGGGAAAGACACGATGACGGGGCTCCTTGTGCTCGGGCGGCGTGCTCATCGCGAGCACCAACCCGCCCAACATCGCAGCCCGCACCGACAAACGGCCGACAGGTCACGGCCACCGCCGACAGGTCCCCGACGCCCCTCACAGTCCCGAGCGGCTGCCTGCCGGCAGGATCGGGTGCCCGGTCGTCACAGCGAAGGTGAGACCGCTCGGCCCGAGGCGCTGGAGCGAGCCCTCCTGGGTGACCTTCCGCCGGCCCTCCTGCGCGTGTGCAGTACCACCCAGCAGGCGAGGGCGACGGTGGTGACAGTCCAGGCCGCGAACCACAGCGAGAGCCACCAGCGAGGATCGGGGCGCAGAAGTGCTTCCGTGGCGGCCAGTGAGACGGCGACGGACAAGCCGCAGCACAGGAACAACGCCGCCCAGACCACAGCGAGACGCCTCCTGTGTTCGGCTGCCTTTCGCTGTACCTCGCGGTTCCTCATGGTCCCCCTTGATGACGCGTCGAACAGCCGGGCCGGCACCCGCCGTGCCAGGTCCGGGTGTTGGGCGTTGCAGTTGCCTGGAAGGCGAGTGCTCGGCAGGCCGTGTTCCACGCGCTACGGAGGTGTGACGGCGGTCACACATGCCTCGGTGTGAGCTGGCGACGTTTCGCTCCGCGTCTGCCGCTCCAGTCGGTCATCCGCCGCAGGACCGGTGCGAAGACGCTGTCCCGGTGTGTCGCCGCCCGCTGTGACCTTCGCTCCTTGAGTTCAGCGCCCCCCTCGGCCGATCGCCCCCGTACGCCGACCAGGCGCCGTGTCCCCGACGTTTGCCCGCGGTGAGCGATGGAAAGGTCGAGTCCGACGTACGGTCGACCGACCGGCTGAGCCTCACCCGGCGGGGGCCGGTTCTCCTTGACGCCGTGACCGAACGGGAGCCCGCCGATGCGCCTCTACGCCCAGACTCCAGCTCGCCGGAACCGCCAGGTGCTCGGGGACCTGATCGCCCTGGTCCTGATGGCTGCCGCAGTGAAGTTCGCCCTGGTCGTGCACAAGGCGATCATGCTGTTGGTCGAGCCGGGGCGGAAGGTCGAGAGTTCGGGCGACAACCTCGCCTCCGAACTCGACAACGCCGGCGACGCGGCCTCGGACGTGCCGCTCGTCGGCGACCTGCTGAAGAAGCCGCTCCAGTCCGCAGCCGACGCGAGTACCGGGTTCGCCGACGCCGGACAGTCGCTCCAGGACACCGTCAGCCAGATCGCCACCCTGACCACTACGGCTCTGATCGTCATTCCCGTGGTCTTCGTCCTGCTCCTGTGGCTTCCTCCACGCCTGCGCTGGATGCGGCGCAGTGGCGATCTTCGACGCCTCCTCGACGCACCCGGAGGCGCGGATCTGCTCGCCCTGCGCGCCCTCACCGGTCCGCCCGGCGATCTTGCCAGGCTCCAGGCTCCTCCCGGCGGTCTCGCCGACGCTTGGCGCCGCGGGGACCAGCACGTCATCGCCGACCTGTCCGAGGTCGCACTCCGGCGGGCCGGCCTGCGGCCCTGACCGGGGAAGCAGGGCAGGTTCCCCCTTCGGGCCCTGCGCGGTTCTCGGGCTCCGGGGGCGTGGTCGCCGACCGCGCCACTCGACCCAGGGCACCGTGGGCCGGCAGGCCCCTGTCCAGCGGCTACCGGGTAGGTATAGCCCGATTACCTCCAGTGATGCTAGAAAGGACGCGTGATCAGGCGTTTTGACCGATTCCGTGGTGTGTCGGTTCAACCACGGATCGACAAGCGCCCCAGGAGCGTCGCCGGGCAGGTGTTCCTCCTGCAGGTGGTGGTCGTGGTCCTGCTCGTTCTGGTGGCGGTCGTGGCGCTGCTGCTTCAGTCCCGGTACGACGGCGACCGAGAGGCCAGGACGCGATCGATCGCCGTGGCGGAAACGTTTGCGCAGACACCGGGTCTGCTCGCGGCTCTGGAGTCGCCCGATCCGGCCCGCATCCTCCAGCCGATCACCGAGGAGACCCGTAAAGCCGCGGGCGTGGACTTCATCGTCGTGATGGACACCAAGGGGATCCGCTACACCCACCCGCAGCCGGAGCGGATCGGTCAGCGATTCGTGGGCACGATCGAGCCCTCGCTGGCGGGAGAGGTCACCGTCGAGAGTGTCGACGGTCCTCTCGGCCAGGAGGTGCAGGCCGTGGTCCCCGTCACCGCGCCCAACGGCTCCGTCGTGGGCCTGGTCTCCGCGGGCCTCACCGTCGAGAGCGTCACCGGCGCGGTCTACCAGCAGCTGCCGGTCATCCTCGGCGCGGGCGCCGCGGCCCTCGCGCTGGCCATGGGCGGTACGGCACTGGCGGCGAGACGGCTGAAACGGCAGACCCATCTGCTCGGCCCGGCCGAGCTGGCCCGGATGTACGAGCACCACGATGCGGTGCTGCACGCCGTGCGCGAAGGTGTCGTGATCATCGGCGACGACGGTCGGCTCGTACTGGCGAACGACGAGGCCAGACGGCTGCTGGACCTGGATCCCGACTGTGAGGGCCGGCGCGTCGCCGATCTGCCCGGTCTCGATGCCGCGACGGCGGATCTGCTGGCCTCCGGACGTGCGGCCACGGACGAGGTCCAAGCGGCCGCGGACAGGCTGCTGGTGGTCAACCAGCGCCCGACGCACGGGTCGGCCGGCCCGACGGGCGCCGTGGCCACCATTCGCGACTCCACCGAGCTCCAGGCGCTGACGGGCCGCGCGGAGATCGCCCGTACACGGCTCAAGCTGCTGTACGACGCCGGCGTCGGCATCGGCAGCACACTCGACGTCAGGCGTACCGCCCAGGAGCTGGCCGACGTCGCGGTGCCCCGCTTCGCCGACTTCGTCACCGTCGACATCGCCGACCCCGTCCTGCACGGGGAGGAGCCGAACGGCGCGGGGACCATGCGACGCACCGGCGTGAGCGGTATCCGTGACGATCATCCGCTCTATCCCCGGGACCGACTGATCATGTTCGTGCCGTCCACGCCACAGGCCCGCGGGCTGGGCAGTGGGCGGGCAGAGGTCGTGACCGATCTGTCCCAGGCGCCGGGCTGGCAGGCCCAGGACCCGGAGCGGGCGAAGGAGATCGTCGAGTACGGCATCCACTCGCTCATCACGGTGCCGCTCCAGGCCCGGGGTGTGGTCCTCGGCGTGGCCAATTTCTGGCGCTCGCAGAAGCCGGGCGCCTTCGAGGACGAGGATCTCTCCCTGGCCGAGGAGCTGGTCGCCCGCGCCGCGGTGTCCGTGGACAACGCGCGCCGCTACACGCGCGAGCACGCGTTGGCCGTGACGCTCCAGCGCAGTCTGCTTCCCCGCACCCTGCCGGAGCAGAGCGCGGTGGAGGTCGCGCACCGCTATCTGCCGGCGCAGTCAGGGGTGGGCGGCGACTGGTTCGATGTCATCCCGCTGCCGGGCAGCCGGGTGGCGCTGGTGGTCGGCGATGTCGTCGGCCACGGTCTGCACGCCGCGGCGACGATGGGGCGACTGCGCACCGCGGTGCACAACTTCTCCACGCTCGACCTGCCGCCGGAGGAGATCCTCGGCCATCTCGATGATCTCGTCGGGGGCCTGGACCAGGACGAATCGGACGGCGACGGCGGGACGGAGATGACAGGCGCGACCTGTCTCTACGCGATCTACGATCCGGTCTCACGGCGTTGCACCATGGCCCGTGCCGGGCATCTGCCGCCCGCCCTCGTACGCCCGGACGGCACCGTCGAGTTCGCTGACCTTCCGGCCGGCCCACCGCTGGGACTCGGCGGTATGCCGTTCGAGGCCGCCGAGTTCGAGCTGACCGAGGGGACCCAGCTCGTGCTCTACACGGACGGACTGATCGAGGAGCGCGGCCGGGACATCGACGTCGGCATCGAGGAACTGCGTCGCGCCCTGGCGCATCCCGGGCGGCCGCCGGAGGAGAGCTGCCAGGCGGTGCTGAGCGCTCTGCTGCCCGCCCGTCCCACGGACGATGTGGCGCTCCTGATCGCCCGTGCGCGGGTGTTCGGGCCGGACCGGGTCGCAGAGTGGGACGTGCCGCGCGATCCGAGCGCGGTGGCGGGAACGCGGGCGGCGGCCGCGTCGCACCTGGACGAGTGGGGTCTGTCCGAGCTGGCGTTCAGCACCGAGCTCATCCTCAGCGAGCTGGTCACCAACGCCATCCGCTACGGCTCCGGAGCGATCCGGGTCCGGCTGGTGAACGACCACGGCCTGACCTGCGAGGTGGCCGACGGAAGCAGCACCTCGCCGCATCTGCGGTACGCCGCGACGATGGACGAGGGCGGCCGCGGGCTGTTTCTGGTGGCCAAGATGGCCGAACGCTGGGGCACCCGCTACACGCCCGAGGGCAAGATCATCTGGGCTCAGCAGGCCCTGCCGGGGGAGAACGGGGACGGCGAGGCGCTGCTCGAGCTGTTCGACACCGAGGGCATGTGACGGGGAGACCCGCGCGGGGAGGTTCACGGGACGGGCTGAGACAGTCGGGGAGGGGCGCGCCGGCCGGCATGCCATATCGGACATGTCCGGACGGCGTCCGCTGTCTCCCGAAGGCGACCACCACCTCTCCGGCGGCGAGATGGTGCTCAGGGCCGCCGGTGAGGTGGGTGATGGTGGACAGGCCGGTGGCGATGCGGGCGCATCGGTGCCGGTGCTGTCGCGCCCGTCTTCGCGGTTCCGGCTATCGGGCGGTGCCGAAGTCCTGCGTCCAGTAGTCGTCGGGCTGCGCGTGACCGACGCCGATCTCCTTGAACGCACAGTTGAGGATGTTGCTCTTGTGGCCGGGGCTGGCCATCCACCCCGCCATGACGCTCTCGGGGGTGTTGTACCCGTAGGCGACGTTCTCGCCGTAGGTGCTCCATTGGTAGCCGGCGCGCGTGATCCGCTGACCCGGATCCGATCCGTCGGAGCCGGTGTGGTCCATGTTCCGGTGGGTTGCCATGTCCTTGCTGTGATCCTGCGCGGCCTTGGCGAGCTTCGCGTTCGACTTCACCGGGGAGCATCCCGCCTTGCTGCGCTCGGTGTTGACGAGGGCCACGACCCGGGCGATGTCGCCGGACGCGGGTGCGGCGGGCTTCGGGGTTGCGGGCTTGGGCGCTGCGGGCTTCGGCGTGGTGGGCCTGGGTGCGGCCGGCTTCGGTGTGGCGGGCTTCGGTGCGGCAGGCTCGGGGGCCGCCGGCTTCGGCGCGGCCGGCTTCCCGGTGCCGGGTGCCGTCGTGGGCTTCTGCGCGTCGGGGCCGGTCGGCTTCCGGTCCCACGTGTCCCTGTCCCATCGCCGGTCGGTCTTGTCCCCCTGCCACCGCTGTTCGGCGTGTGCGTTCTTCCAGTGGCCGTGCGACCGGGTGTCCTGGGTCCCCTCCGGGTCCATACAGGCCATGGCGACAGAGGGCACACCCACGGCCGCCATGGCGACGGCAGCGATGGTGATCTTCCGGTAGTGCTTCGTCCTGCGGTGCTTGCTCATGTGTGACCTCACTCGGCATCGCGGAGCGCCACCGAAAGCGGTTGGCCCGGTCCGTTCTGTGGGTGACCAGTGGTGGCGCCTTTGCGGGCAGCCATTGTTAGGACCGCTGCACGCGGAGGGCAACGACCAGCGACTACGGCACACGATCGTAGGTTCGGATCGCCCTTGCCAAGAGCGTGCGGGCGTGTATGCGGAACCATCCACGCCCTTTGACGCCCCATCAAAAGAGCCCGTGCGCCCGACGAGGGGTCGCCTACGCGACGAGGCCTGAAAGCCGCCGGGCACCGTATGAGGTGTGCTCATTGAGAGATGGACAAATATCCCTATGTCACCAGGTGAGGTCACTGCCGGTGGCCCGCCTGGCACGGGAATGTCTGTGGCGGATGTCACGGAACCATTGCTTCCGCTTCGTCTCCGCCCCTTGAGGGGTCGCGGTCAACCCCCGCCACTCCCAGCGCGCGCCATCGGCAACGAACGGGCGCTTCGAGGGAGATGGTGCGCAAGTGGTGCGAATCGTGGCAGAGGGTTCCGCGCCGAATAAGCCATTCCAGGGCAATCGCGCCAGATACTCGCAACCGTCCCATGTTTGGGCAACAAGGTTTCGTCGGAGGCGACGTTGCCGTGCAGAATGCTGTGGGCGGTGCCGCGGATCTCCGGAGAGCGACCGTCTGGCACCGGCCTTCGGGGCGAGGATGTTCGCGACGGCAGCAAAGCGGTGGCACCGAGGTTGGTCCGGTGCTCGGTTCGACCGAGCCGCGGGAGTCGGGCATGACCAGTGAGAGATGCCGCGACTGAGGAGCGTTCCGCGGTTCCATCAGGAGAGGGGACTCGTGGGCGGCCGACACGCCGAGGGGCCGGCGATCGCAAACAGGAAGGCGCTGACGCATGGCTGTCCACCGGTCGGATGAAGCGTCGCACCTTCGCCCTGCCTCCAGGAGTCGCGATCCGGAACACCCTCTGCCGTTGAGGGCAGAGCACCTCGGACCCACCGGACGCGGTGGGCGTGCGGCCGGCCGGTCGGCGTCCGCGGTGCTGCCCCCAACGCTGCGCGCATGGCTCGGGCTGATGGCGGCCCTCGCCGCGCAGGTGGTCGTCTTCCTCGGCGTCGTGTACGCAGGCCGGGGCGAGCCCGGACGGGTCGACAGCTGGATCATCCGGCCGACGGCGGACAGTGTCGGCCCGCCGTGGCGGGACGTCGCTCTGGCCATCGACGTCCTGGGAGAGCCGGTGGGAGCGGCGATGCTGGTCGTGGCCATCGCGACGGGCTGCCTGCTGCTTCGGCGTCCCCGCGCGGCGGTGTTCGTCGTTGCCGGCTCCGCCCTGGCCGTGGCGACGACGACGCTGCTCAAGCCCCTGGTGGGACGCACCATCCACGGAGCCGACAACCTGTCCTATCCGAGCGGGCACACCGCCTTCTTCACCGCGCTGGTCCTCGTGGTGGTGATGCTCGCGACCGGCCGGCTCCGTCTCGGCAGGACGGCCGGCATGTCGGTCGTGCTCGCCGCAGCGCTGGTCGCGGCCGCCGCCATGGGCTGGGCACAGGTCGCCCTGGGCGCCCATTACCCGACGGACGCCCTCGGCGGCTGGTGCACCGCGCTGGCGGTGATCCCGGCGACCGCCTGGCTGGTCGACCGGATCGCCGACCGGCTGGTCGATCGGAGAGCCGGTGCCGGTCGGCGGGAGCCTCGCTGACGTCACGTCACGTCGCCTCACGTCACGCCAAGCGGCGGAACACGGGCTTCACCGGCCGTCCCCCGAGCCACGGCGTGGGGTCCCCGGCGTCAAGTGCCTTCCGGTACACCGCACATGCCTGCGCCACCACGTCGACGGTGTGATCGATGTCGGCGTCGCTGAGCGCGCTGCTCACCACGAGCGACGGCGCCAGCACCCCGCCCGCGAGAAGACTGCGCAGAAGGAGGGTTCGGTACTGCTGCGACGGCTGCCCGCGCTCGTCAAGGGTGGCGAAGACCAGGTTGCTGGCCCGGCCCCGGACGACGACATGGTCGCCGACGCCCATGACGCCCGCGACATCCCTGACGCCGGTGGCCAACCGCTCGCCGAGGGCATGCAGTTGTGCGGTGATGCCCTCCTCGACGTAGGTGGCCTGCACGGCCATCGCTGCCGCCAGTGAGTGCGTTTCCGCACCGTGCGTGGTGGACAGCAGGAACACCCGCTCGTCGAAGTGACGCAGTCCGCCCCGTTCCATCAGCTCACGGCGCCCGGCCAGTGCGGAGACGGCGAAGCCGTTGCCCAGCGCCTTGCCGAAAGTGGAGAGGTCCGGGACGACGCCGTACAACCCCTGGGCGCCCGCCTCGGACCAGCGGAAGCCGCTGATCATCTCGTCGAAGACCAGCACGCAGCCGTGCCGGTCGGCCAGTTCGCGCAAGCCGGCCAGATAGCCGGGCGGCGGCTCGGTGTGGCCGGCGGGTTCGAGGATCAGACAGGCGACCTCGCCCTGATACCGGGTGAGCAGCTCCTCCGTCGCGGCAAGGTCCCCATAGGGGAACGCCACGGTGAGGTCGGTGATCGCCGACGGAATACCGGCGGACATCGGCGTGGAGCCGATGAACCAGTCGTCGACGGAGAAGAACGGCTGGTCGCCGCAGATGGCCACCCGCGAGCGCCCGGTGGCGGCGCGGGCGAGGCGCACCGCGGCGGTGGTCGCGTCGGAACCGTTCTTCGCGAACTTCACCATCTCGGCGGTCGGCACCGTGGCCAGGAAACGTTCCGCCGCTTCGGCCTCCACGATCGACGGCCGGACGAAGTTGCTGCCACGGTCGATCTCCCGTCGCACCGCCTCGACCACGCGCGGGTGGGCGTGGCCGAGGCTGACCGACCGCAGGCCGGAGCCGTACTCGATGTAGCGGTTGCCGTCCACGTCCCACACATGGGCACCGCGGCCGTGGCTGATGACCGGGGCCAGATCCTCGGGGTACTGGTCGTCGCCCTTGGCGTAGGTGTGCGCACCCCCGGGGATCACGGCGTGCAGCCGCTCGTTCGCCGCCCGCGACAGGGGCAGTTGGAACTCTTCGCTGTCCACGCCGACCTCAACTCTCTCTGTGCTTCAGGACCTCGGCGAGGCTCGGCGCCTCCCGGTCCCGCTGGGACATCGACGTGACCGGCAGCGGCCAGGGGATGGCCAGCTCCGGGTCGTCGAAAGCGATCGTCACGTCCTCGGCCGGATCGTGGCGGCGGTCTATCCGGTACGAGGTGTCGGCGATCTCGGACAGCGCCTGGAAGCCGTGCGCGCACCCCGCCGGGATGTACAGGGTCGCCTGCGTATCGCCCGACAGCTCGAAGGAGGCGTGGTCGCGGTAGGTCGGCGAGTCCGGCCGCAGGTCGACGACGACGTCGAAGATCTGCCCGTAGGAGCACCGCACCAGCTTGGCCTCGCCGGCGCCGGAGCGCAGGTGCAGGCCGCGCAGCACGCCGCGGACCGAGCGGGACACGCTGTCCTGGACGAAGGCGTTCGGATCGAGGCCCACCGAGCGGACCACGTCGGCGTCGAAGGTGCGGCAGAAGAAGCCGCGCTCGTCGGCGTACGACGTCGGCTCGAAGAGGTACGCGCCCGCGATCGCCGGGACTTCGGTCGCCTTCATGGTGTCTCCTGCCGGGTGCGGGCGTGTCCGTGGCCGGTCGCCGGGAACAGAGCGGCGGTCAACGCGGTGAACTGGTCCTCGAGTTGGCGGGCGGCGACCAGGTTCCGCTCGGCGAGGATGTGCCGCAGCTCCGCCGACTGCTTCTCCAGCGCCCGGAACTGTTCCAGCAGCCGGTCGGCGTCCACCTCGCGAGCCGGGTGGCAGTACCCGTCCAACCCCATCCGATCCATGAGCGCGTCGCTCTTCGCCGCATAACTCAGGGCGAGCGTCGGGGTACCGACCTTCAGCGCGCAGATCAGGTTGTGATACCGGGTCGCAACGACGCTCTCGGCAGCCGCCATCTCCTTCATCAGGTCGGCCAGCGTGGCCGCCTCGGCAGCGGTGACCAGCGGCGAGTCCACCGCGTCGAGGATCGCGGAGACCACCGGCGCGTCGCACTCGTCCCCGGTGAGCAGCCGAACCGGCCTGCCGTCCTCGGCCAGTGCGCGGACGAACCTGGTCGTTCCGTCGAGGTAGCGCCGGTGGATCTCCTCGGCCCGGGCGCGGTCGTCGTTGCCCCCGTGGAAATCCATGACGCCGACGCACACCGGGCCCGGCGGGACCGAGAGCCCGTCGGGACCGCCTGTCGACGGTGTCGGCAGGGCGAAGGCGAGGTCCGGGTAGATCTCGTCGCGCGCGGTGTCCACGCCCATCGCCCGCATCGCGTCGCGGGACTGGGTGTCCCGGTACGACCGGTAGGCGGCCAGCCGTGCGGACCGGCGCACCAGAGCCCGGGTCGCCCGGTCGCCGATCGCGGTGGCGCCGACGCCGACCAGCGCGACCCGGGTGCGGAACAGCCGGCCGGTCGCGCAGAGCAGGAACAACGAGTACGGGAAGCCCCACGGCCGCAGGGGCAGTGTTGCCTCCAGGACGCCCATGCCCGGCACGATCACCACGTCGTGCTTGCGTACCCAGGCGGCGGTGCGGAACGCGTCGACGAGTTTGCCCAGACCCTTCGCCACCATCGCGCCCGCACGGGACGCGGTCCGGTACTCCCCGCGGTACCAGTGCAGCCGCGTCGCGGGGATCCCGTACCGGGACGCCACGACCTCGGGCCCGCCGCACAGCGCGTCCACCACGGCCTCCGGGTGCTCGGCGCGGAGGTACCCGAGCACGGCCTCGAGCGACCCGTCGTTGCCGAGGTTGCCGGAGCCGAGCAGTCCGAACACCCCGACACGCACCGGGGTTTCGCCCACGGACGTCACGCCTGCCTCCCCTCACGCCCGGCGACGACGGCATCGACGGAGACGGTGAGCCGGCCCGGGTCGACCGGGGCGCGGTCCTCGACCCGTTCGCCGGCGCCGGGCCGGACCCGGCTGGTCATCCAGGCGGCCAGGTGGCGGAAGCACGCGCGCCGGTCGGCCGGGGACAACGGCGCCCGCCGGATCGCCGCGACGAAGCCCCAGACGTACTCGGCGAGCAGTCGGGGCGTCGGGTGCAGCTTGCCTGCCCGGCGCGGGTCCAGGTTGACGCACCGGGAGCGCTTGGACGGGTTCGCCCGCTCGGCGCGGGTGGGGTGGTCGCGGCGGAAGTACAGCAGCTCCGGCACCTGGTGGAAGGGGCCGTTCAGGACGATCTCGGCGACGAAGGTGCGGTCCGCGTGGTGGTAGCTGTTGTGCGGCCTCACCCGGCGCAGCATGTCGGCACGCATCACCCCGTAGAAGTCGTCGCCACCGGGCTCGAACAGGAAACTGCGGAAGCGCTCGGGCGCGTGCGGCGAGGCGGTGGCGAGCCCGTACTCGTAGGGGACCTTCAGCTGTCCTTCACCGTCGATGACTGCCTGGTCGGAGTGCGCGAGGATCACCTCCGGCCGCTCGTCCAGCGCCTCCACGCACCGTCGCAGCAGGTCGCGGGCGTAGAGGTCGTCATGCGAGGCCCACTTGAACAACTCGCCGCGGCACTCGGTGAACACGTAGTTGTGGTTCGGTGCGGCGCCGATGTTCCGCAGCAGCCGGATGTACCGGATACGTGTGTCCTGCGCGGCGTACTTGCGGCAGATGTCCTCGGTCCCGTCGGTCGAGGCGTTGTCGGAGATGACCAGTTCGAAGTCCTCGTAGGTCTGGCCGAGCAGGGCGTCGAGCGATTCGGCGAGGTACTCCTCGCCGTTGTACACGGGCAGGCCGATGCTCAGTCTGTGAATGGCAGTCATCGGGATTCCTTTGTGAATACCCCGGCCTTGAGGCCGGAGAGTAAACGGATCCCTGCGCAGCAGGGGCGGGAACGCCGCGTCGCCGGTGGAGCGATTCGATGTGTACCATCCACCTGCTGACAGCTCGTGCTCACATGCGAATTGATAGAATGTGAGGCATGGTGCAGCAGGTGAAGCGGGCGTTCAAGTATCGCTTCTATCCCACGGACGAGCAGGCGGCGGAGCTGTCGCGGACGTTCGGCTGCGTCCGCCTCGTGTACAACCGGGCGCTGGAGGAGCGAACCCGCGCCTGGTACGGGGAGCAGCGCCGTGTCTCCTACGCCCAGACGTCTGCTGCGCTGACTGAGTGGAAGAAGACTGAGGAACTCGCCTTTTTGACCGAGGTGTCTTCCGTTCCGCTCCAGCAGGCACTTCGCCACCTGCAGACGGCGTTCGGGAACTTTTTCGCCAAGCGGTCCAAGTACCCACGGTTCAAGTCGAGGAAGATGTCTCGTGCGAGCGCGGAGTACACTCGCTCCGCTTTCAAGTGGAGTGATGGCAAGCTCACCTTGGCGAAATTGGCGGCGCCGCTGGACATTCGCTGGTCGCGGCCGCTCCCGGAGATGGCGGAGCCGACCACTGTGACTGTCTCGCGTGACGCGGCGGGTTGCTGGTTCGTGTCCCTGTTGTGTGAAGACACCATCGCCCCTGCCCCGGCCACGGATGCCGTGGTCGGGGTCGACGCCGGAATCACCTCGCTGGTGGCCCTGTCCACTGGGGAGAAGATCACCAACCCCCGGCACGAGCATCGCGATCGAGCCCGGCTCGCCACAGCGCAGCGGGAACTGTCCCGTAAGGCCAAGGGCTCGAACAACAGGGAGAAGGCCCGCCGGAGGGTGGCCAAGGTTCACGCTCGGATTGCCAACCGCCGCGGGGACTTCCTGCACAAGCTCACCACTCGGCTCGTCCGTGAGAACCAAACGGTCGTGATCGAGGATCTCACCGTCCGGCATCTGCTGAAGAACCGTAAGCTTGCGCGCGCCATCTCGGACGCGTCGTGGACGAAACTGCGCTCCATGCTGGAGTACAAGTGCGTCTGGTATGGGCGGGAACTTGTAGTGATTGACCGCTGGTTCCCCAGCTCGAGGCAGTGCGGAACCTGCGGACGAGTCCGCGAGAAGTTGCCGCTGAATGTCCGCGAGTGGACGTGCACCTGCGGCGCTTTGCATGATCGTGACGTTAACGCGGCACGCAACATTCTGGCCGCCGGGCTGGCGGCAGCGGCCTGTGGAGACGGTGTAAGACCTCAACGGGAGACCTCCCGGACGGGGCTGTTGTCGGTGAAGCAGGAAACCCAGCGGGCGACCGCTGGAATCCCCCGCCTGTAGGCGCGGGAGGAGGTCAAGGCGTCCTCGCTTCGGGGATGGTGTCCTGGTGGTGTTCGCGCAGTGCGGAGCGCAGCTGGAGCCACCACACGGCGGAGCCGGCGAGCGTCGCTGCGGCGACGCCCCAGGCCGAGCCGACCGTGCCGCCCAGCGCGGCTCCGCCCAGCCCGCCTGCCACATAGCAGGCGGAGGCGAACAGTTGGCAGCGCAGACTGCGCCGGGCCGCGGCGAGCGCGCGCAGCCCCGCCGCCGCGCCGGTGCCGAGCCCGGCCCATGCGACGCCGAGGGTGACCGGCACGATGAGTTGGGAGGCGGAGTGCCAGACGTCGCCGAGCACGAGTTCGCCGAGCCGGTCCGGCATCAGGAGCAGCGCCCCGCCCCAGAGCAGCGCGGCGGCGGCCTGCCCGCCCCCCAGCAGGAGGCAGAACCTGCCGAGGCGGTGCGGGGACCGCCGCAGCACTCGTGCCGCCTCCGCGACCGTGACCAGCGAGAGGCCCATCAGCAGGGCGAGGAACGGGCCGAGGAGGAGCTCGGCGCCCCGGACCGCACCCACCGCGCCGACCCCGACGATCACACCGAGCCCGTACGCACGCAACTGGCCGGCGCCGCTGAGGCTGACGTTCTCGACGAGGTACCGGTATCCGAGGTCGCGTTGCTCGCGGAGCCACGCGCGTGCCTGGGTCGTCCGGGGCCGGATGCCGGACTGGATGTATCCGTACCCCGCGGCCACCGTGGCGGACGCGCCCCAGGCGAGCACGAAGGCGGCAACGCTGCCCGCGTGGGCCGCCACGACCAGGGCCGGGACGAGTGCGATGCCCCACACGAGGTCGTTGACGAACGCCTTCCGCCCGAGGCCCGCGGCGAAGAACGAGTACCGCCAGGCGTCCTGGAGCAGCAGCCCCGGCAGCATGACGCCGAGGCACGCGAACGCGGGTCCCACACTGCCGCCGAGAGCGACGCCGATGGCCAGACACAGCGCGCCGATGGCGGCGCCGACGACGAGCGCGGTACCCGACGACCGGGCCACCGCCCCGCGCCAGGACGCGTCCGACACGCCGCTGAAGCGCACCACGAGCGGATCGGTGGCAAGGCCGCGGGAGACGTTGAGCACCACGCCGTACGTCACCCAGGCGAGGCTGAACACGCCGAACGCCGTCACGCCCAGCGAGCGCGCCACGTAGACGCCCACCGCGAAGTTGCTGATGCTGGAGGCCGCCTGGTCGGCCAGTCCCCAGGACAGCCGCCCTGCGAAGGCACGCCGGGCGGATCCGGCTGCTGCCGTCGCCTTCTCCTCCTCGATGGCCATCCGCGTCATGCCTTGATCAGACCGGCGCCGTGCAGGGCGTCGGCCGCGGCGGCGACGGTGTCGAACGGCAGCCCGGACCGCTCGGCGACGTCCAGCAGACTGTGCTCGCCGTCGGAGAGGCTGAGGACCCAGAGCATGGCCATCTGCGCCTGCTGCGCGTCGCTGCGGCCGCCGAGCGAGTCGTACAGCCCGCGCCGCCCCAACTGCGGCTCCCCGTAAGGGCTCAGGTTGAGATACCGCCGGTTGCGGTCCAGCAGGGCGAACGCCTCGCGGCAGACGGCGAGCGTGTCCGCCATGGCCGCGGGGGAGACGAAGTCCGGGTTGTCCGCCGAGGTGTGGTACTCGGGGTATCCGGCGTACGGGGTGCGGCTGAGCGAGCCCACGCCGAGATTGAACCCGGGTGTGCAGTACTGCCGTTCGTCGTAGCCGTAGGGGGTGAACTCGTTGACGTGGTGGGGGCGTTCGGAGGCGGCGAGGACGTGTCGCATGACTTTGTCGATCTCGGCGTCGCCGCGTCTGCTCTGTTTGTACGTCAGTGAGCCCGAGTCGCCGGCGCAGGCCAGCACGAGCCCGTGCTTGACGCTCTCCACCCGCTCCGCGTTGCGGGCCAGCCAGGTGATCGCCCCGATGGTGCCGGGTGCGTAGATGAACCGGTAGGTGTAGTACGGCGTTTCCTGCGCCAGTGCCCGGGCCAGGTGCGTCGCCACCGCGATGCCCGCCAGGTTGTCGTTGGCCAGCGATGGGTGGCAGATGTGGCAGGAGACGATCACCTCGTCGGGGACCTGACCGGGGATCACATGCTCGGCGTAGGTGAGGTGGCCGTCCGCGAGGGTGGAGTCGATGCGTACCTCGTAGTCGCCGTCCGGCAGCGCGTCCAGGGTCTCCTGCGACAGGCAGAATCCCCACTCCGGCTTGTAGTAGCTCGTGCGGTACGGCACCCAGCTCGGGTGGTCCGGCAGGGTGTGCAGGTGTGCGCGCAGTTCGGAGAGCGGCATGGTGCGGGACACCGGCACGCTGTAGCCGAGCACGTGGAGGCTGGACGCGGCGAAGTCGACGACCCGGTTGCCGGCGGCGTCGGCGATGTAGGCGTCCCGGATGTTCCACTCCTGGGGCACCGTCCAGTCGAGTACCGGTGTCCCGGTCGGCACCTCGTGCACCTGGAGCGGGACGTATTCGCCGACGATGTCCAGGGTGGCGCGTACACCGTCGCCGGTGATGCTCCGGCAGAGCGGGTAGAGCCGCTCCACCAGTGTGTGCATGTCCTCGCCGGCAGAGGTCATCGGCGCCACCGCAGGGTGTCGTCGACGGCGCCGGCCTCTGACGCCGCGCGCAGCACGGCGAGGCGGGTGAAGCGCTGCTCGAAGTCCTCTCGCGTGAGCCCGTGTTTCCGGTAGGCGTCGGCGAGTTCGAGCGCGCCCTGCTTGACTGTCCACTCGCAGTCGAAGCCGGGTATCGCGGCGCGGAACCGGGAGAAGTCCACGCGGTACGAGCGCGGATCGGCGCCGTTCTCCCCGGTGATCTTCACCTGTGCGCCGGAGACCGCCTCGGCGACCTGATCGGCGATCTCGGCGACCGTGACGTTGTTGATCTCGCTGCCGATGTTGAACGCCCGGTCGTGAACCGCCTCGCGCGGCGCGGTGAGCGCGGCCGCGAAGGCCCGTGCGATGTCGGCGGCGTGGACCAGCGGACGCCAGGGGGTGCCGTCGGAGAGCACCAGCACCTGGCCGGACAGGAGCGCGTGGCCCACCAGGTTGTTGAGCACGATGTCGGCGCGCAGCCGGGGTGAGAAGCCGAAGGCGGTGGCGTTGCGCATGTACACCGGGCTGAACTCGGCGTCGGCCAGCGCGTGCAGATCGTCCTCGACCCGCACTTTCGACTCCGCGTACGGCGTCACCGGGCGCAGCGGGGCGTCCTCGGTCACCAGGTCGTCACCGCCGGAGGCGCCGTACACCGAGCAGGTCGACGCGTACAGGAAGCGCCGCACTCCGGCGTCGCGGGCCAGCCGCGCCATATGCACGGACGCGTGGTGGTTGATGTCGTAGGTGAGCTCCGGAGCCAGCGATCCCAGCGGGTCGTTGGACAGGGCGGCCAGGTGGATCACGGCGTCCACCCCGGCCACATGGTCGGCCGTGACGTCGCGCAGGTCCACCCGGTGCCCCATCGGGGCGCCGCCCACAGGCGCGCCGGCGCCGACTGGGGGAGGGTCAGCGGGCGGCGGGCCCAGCACGCAGTCGGCGAACAGGCCGGCGTCGAGCCCGACGACCTCGTGTCCGGCGGCCGTGAGCACCGGGGCCATGACGGTGCCCAGATAGCCCTGGTGCCCGGTCAGAAGTACGCGCAAGGTTCATTCCCCCAGGTCGAGAGTGAGTTTGGTGACGGCGAAGGCCTCGGCGTAGCGCGCCTGGCATTCGATTCCGCGGATCCGGGCCAGCCCGAGGAAGGCCTCCCGGTCGTACCAGGGCCGGTGCCGCTGCGACGGGTAGTGCTCCTGCAGCAGCCGCACCTTCTGTTCGGCGGTCTCCGGCGTCAGCGGCTGGTACGCGGACGGACGGCCGAGGTCGCCGTCCCACTTGACGATCTCGTAGCCGAGGACGAGGTGATCGCGGAACGCGGTGGGTATCAGCTGCGCCAGGCCGCGGTGATCCTGGTGCGCGTCGTCGGTGCGCGGGGCCAGGATCAGATCCGGCTCGGTCTGTCCGCGCAGCTCCTCGACCGCGGACTTGGCCTCCTCCCAGTGCGCGGGCAGACGGCCGTCCGGCAGCTTGTGCACGGTGAGCCGCAGGTCGGCGCCGGGGCAGAAGGCTGCCAGCGCGGCCCGCTCCTCCTGCTCCCGGTCGCTGCCTCCGCCGGAGAGCACCAGTGCGTCGATGCGGATACCCGGCCGGGCGAGGCACAGCGTCAGGAGCGTGCCGCCGGCGCCGATGGCGATGTCGTCGCAGTGCGCGCCCACCGCGACGATCCGGTCCAGACGTCCGGTGCCGAGCCGGATCATACGGTCCTCACCCCGGCCTTCGCCCCTTCGCCGTCCCGCTCCCACACGGCCCACGGGCGGTCGCCCCGGGCGTAGGCGGCGTCGAGCGCGGCCCGCTCCTTCACGGTGTCGGTCGGTTTCCAGAACCCGCGGTGCTGGTGCGCCACCAGCCGTCCGCGCTTGGCCAGTTGGGAGCAGCCGTCGGCGACCAGGTCCCCGTTCTCCGGGATGTGGTCGAAGATCTCCTGGCGGAGCACGAAGTAGCCGCCGTTCTCCCACAGCGGCAGCTCGCTCACCGCGGTGATGCCTCCCACCAGGCCGTCCTCGCCCAGGTCCACGCAGTGGAAGGACGACTGCGGCGGCACCACCATCATCGACGCACCGGCGTCGCGCCCGGCGAACCGGTCGATCATCTCCGGCAGCGGGGCGTCGGTGAGCACGTCGGCGTAGTTGGCGAGGAACATCTCGTCGCCGTCCAGGTGGTGGCGCACCCGGCGCAGCCGCTCCCCGATCGGTGACTCGACGCCGGTCTGCGCGAACGTGATCGTCCAGTCCGAGATGTCGGTGGACAACAGCTCGGTCCGCCCGCCTCGCAGCACGAAGTCGTTGGACGTCGTCTCCTCGTAGTTGAGGAAGAAGTCCTTGATGTGGTGGGCCCCGTATCCGAGGCACAGGATGAACTCCGTGTGCCCGAAGTGCGCGTAGTAGCGCATGACGTGCCAGATCAGCGGCCGGGGGCCGACCATCGCCATCGGCTTGGGCACGTCGTCGGGGGTTCCGTTGCGCATCCGCATTCCGTAACCGCCGCAGAACAAAACGACCTTCACGACGCGACCTCGACAATGCTCAGTTCCGGGATGGGGAAGACCAGCCGGCCGCCCCACTCGCCGATGAAGGACAGTTGCTCGACCAGCTCGGCCCGCAGGTTCCACGGGAGGACGAGGACGTAGTCCGGCCGGTCGACGGATATCTGGTCGGGCGGCAGGATCGGGATGCGGGTGCCCGGAGTGAACCTGCCGTGCTTGTAGGGGTTGCGGTCGACCGTGTACGGGAGCAGGTCGGGCCGGATGCCGCAGTGGTTGAGCAGGGTGTTGCCCTTGCCCGGGGCGCCGTAGCCGACGACCGTCTCGCCGCGGTCGGCCGCCTCGATGAGGAACCGCAGGAGGTCCCGGCGCACCGTGGCCACCCGGGCGGAGAACTCGGTGTACCCGGACAGCTCCTGGAGCCCGGCGGCCTTCTCCCGGGCCAGCACGTCGGTCACCCGCGCGGTCGGCTCACCGGCCGCCTCGGCCGGCCGTGCCCACAGCCGGATGGAGCCACCGTGCGTGGGCAGCAACTCGACGTCCACCAGCGACAGTCCGCCGCTGGCCAGCGCACGGATCGCGGCAGCGACCGTGTAGTACTGGAAGTGCTCGTGGTAGATCGTGTCGTACTGGTTGTCCTCGATCAGGGTCAGCAGGTGCTGCACCTCGATGGAGACCCAGCCGTCGTCGGCGACCAGGGCGCGCAGACCCTGGGTGAACCCGACCACGTCGGGGATGTGCGCGTACACGTTGTTGGCCACGACCAGGTCGGCCGGTCCGTGCTCACCGCGGACGGTGGCGGCGGTGGCCGGGTCCAGGAACTCCGTGAGCGTCGGCACCCCCGCGTCCCGCGCCGCCTTGCCGACGTTCACCGACGGCTCGATGCCGAGGCAGCGGATCTCGCGGTCCACCACATGCCTCAGCAGGTACCCGTCGTTGCTCGCGACCTCGACCACGAAAGCGTCGGTGCCCAGCCCCAGCCGCTGCACGGCGTCGGCGACGAACGTCCGTGCGTGCTCCACCCAGGAGGTCGAGAAGGAGGAGAAGTACGCGTACTCGCTGAACGTCTCCTCCGGCGTGATCAGCGGCGGGAGCTGCGCCAGCCAGCAGTCGGTGCAGACCCGCAGGTGCAGCGGGTACGCCGGCTCCGGCCGGTCCAGTTGGTCCGCGGCCAGAAAGCTCTCACATGGTGGCGTCGCCCCGAGATCGACGACACTCGCCATCGCCTCCGAGCCGCAGAGTCGGCATCGTGTCATGTGCTGTCCCCATCCCCCCTGCTCGCGCGGACGTTTCCGCCGCGAGCCAGTGCGGACCGTCCCGCGATCGCGGTGCGGTACTCCTCCAGCAGGCGCTCCAGGCCCACGGCCGGGCTGAACCCCTGCTCGTATCGGCGCCGGGCCGCCTGGCCCATGTCCCGGTTGCGGGCCGGCTCGGCCGCGATCCGGCGTACGCAGGACGCGAGCGAGGCCACCTCGCCCGGCCGGTGCAGCAGCCCGGTCACGCCGTCCTCGACGAGTTCGACGAAGGCGCCGTGACCGGCGGCGACGATCGGGACCCCCGCGGCCATCGCCTCGACGACCACGAGGCCGAACGCCTCGAGCCATGTCGAGGGAGCCACCACCGCGACTGATCGCGCGATGGCTTCCCTGCACTGGTCCGTGTCGTACAGGCCGACGTAGCGCACGTCGTCGCGGCCCGCCGCCCAGGCGGTGACCTCGTGCTCCAGCGGTCCCGTGCCGGCGATCACGAGCGGCACGCCCACACCGCCGCTCGCCGCGATCTCGTCCCACGCGGCCATGAGCAGCCGTACGCCCTTGGCCTCCGCGAGCCGGCCCAGATAGAGCAGATGCTCGCCCGAGCCTGACCGGCGGGCATCCGTGTCGGGCACGAAGTTGTGCTTCACCGCGAGCCGTTCGGCCGGCATGCCGGACCGCACCAGGACATCGCGCTGCGCCGCGGAGATGCAGAAGAACCGCTCCACGCCGGACCACCACCGCCGCCGGTTGACCGACAGGCTGATCGCGAGCGGCACCGTCGCGAGGCGGGAGTTCCGGTAGCAGCCGTGCCGGACGGCGGGCAGCGGCGCCGCCGACCCGACGCACTCGGTGCACGGCCGGCCGTCCCGTTGCAGCGTGCCGGGCGGGCAGATCTGGGTGTAGTTGTGCAGCGTGGCGACGGCGGGCACGTGGGCGTCCGCGCAGGCGGCCAGCACCGCGGGGGACAGGAGAGGGAAGACGTTGTGGACGTGCACCACGTCCGGCCGCTCGGCGCGCAGCCGGGCGGCGAGCTCCGTGCGGACCGCCGGGTTCCACGGCACGAGGAGCGGCACTGCGGCCTTGCTGAGCAGGGACCGGGCGGCGATGTCGTCGCTGCGCCGCTCGAACACCCCGACCTGATGGCCGGCCGCACGCAGCAGCTCCACCTCCTGGTCGACGACCTTGTTCTCCCCGCTCGGCTGCGCCGAGGCGTAGCGGTTGTGCACCACGAGAACGTGCATGGTCAGGTCACCTCCGTTCTCCGGGCCCATCGCGGGACACGCCGTCGAGGGACAGGGGGCGTTGCGAGGGGGGCGGCCGTGGGCGGCGCCGCGAGCAGCGAGGCGGCCAGGGCCAGATGCAGCAGATACGGCGAGGCGTCGCCCAGGCCGGCTTCGGTGTACGACGCGATCGCGCAGTAGCTGATCAGGAAGATCGCACAGGCCCGCTGCAGCGAGGGTGGCCGCAGCAGGGCGATGCCGCCGAGGACGACGATGATCGCCGCCACCAGGGTGACGCCGATCAGTCCCTGTTCCTGGTAGACGGCCAGCCAGCTGTTGTCGATCGGCAGCCCGCCGAACGACTTGTCGCCCAGGCCCATGCCGAACACCTTCTCCCCGGTCGTCCGGGGTGCGGCCAGCAGGGCGTCCCAGACCTTGGCACGACCGGTGAGACTGGAGAAGTTCTCCTTGGTCTGTCCGCGCAGGAACCACGCCTGGAGCAGGGAGGAGAACCCCACCGCGGCCACCGTGGCGCACAGCACCGCCCAGGTGAAGAAGCGACGGGCCGCGGCGCTGGTGAGGAGGAGCGATCCGATCGCGAGCACCAGCCCGACGAACAGGCCGAGTGTGGCCGTCCGGGTATGGGTCAGCGCGAGCAGGACGAGTGAGGGCACGATGACCACCGACGCGCCGAGCTTGTCGGTCCGGCGGCCCACCACCAGCAGCACGGTGAGCCCGATGATCACCGCGGCGTACTGCCCGATCTGCGGCGGGGTGAGCGGCCACAACGCGCCGACCAGCCGCCCGCCGTAGAGCTCGGGCAGGGCCGCGCCCGGTGAGATGAGCAGGCCGGCGGCCACCGACCCGAGCACCGCGAAGTACATCCGGATGTGATGCCGGACGAACGTCAGGCCGCCGTCCCACCAGCGACTGAGCAGCCACAGCGTGCCGACGAAGAGGGCCAGCCGGGCACAGCGGAACAGGGCGCCGAACCCGGACTCCAGGTTCGCGCTGGAGATGACGCTCGCCACCAGGAGCAGGGTGAGCAGGGACACGTACGCGCTGGCCCGGATTCGAAGCCGGAGATTGACCGCGAGCGCCAGCGTGAACGCGGCGACCAGCGCGCCCATGGTGACCATCTGGATCAGGGACCGGGGGAGCGGGACGATGGTCTTCGCCCCGGCGGAGCCGAGCGTGTTGAGGACCAGCAGTCCCCATACCGTCCCGACGATCCTCGGGGAGCCGGCAGGGCGCGGCGCGGCGCCGGGTTGCCCACCCGCCGTGTCCGGTCCGTCCGGCAGCCCACCGCGTTGGAGATCCTGGGCCATCTCAACCACCGGCCCGGGGGTCGAGCGTGCTGCCCGCGTCCTGCTCGTACGGCACACCCTGCCAGCGCACGAAGTCGAGGACCTGGCTCGGGTCGTGGGCGACGAATGTCCACGGTCCGACGTAGACGTTGTCGCGCCAGCGGTTGTGCTGCGTGCGCGTGATCGCCTCGGAGACCCGCTCGCCCCGGTACGGCGACCAGTCCGGATAGGTCCCGTAGTTGGCGAGAACCGCCATGCGGTCGCAACTCACCGTGCACTTGACGACTGCCTTGTCCAGCACGAAGCGGTTGTCGTGGATCTCCACGCGCTGCGTCTTCCACCGGCAGTCGCCGTACAGCGGTGCTACGGCGATGGCCGGCTTCTTGCAGCGGGCGATGTCCGGGACCAGCAGGGTGCAGTCACCCGACGAGGTGTTGGCGGGGCTGTTGCAGAAGCGGTCGGCGTTCTCCCACAGGGTGATCCCGGACCAGTTGTTCTCCAGCACGTTCCGATAGATCTCGATCTTGTCGGTGCGGGCCTTGATCCGTGGCTCGCCGCCGGACTCGGACACGTAGACGGTCGCGAACGGGAAGGTGTCGCCGCGGTCGGCTTCCAGGCGGCCCTCGACCCAGTTGTTCCGCCGGATCGTGTTGCCCCGGATGACCGCGTTGTAGCTGGTCTCGTAGATCAGCGCGGCGCCGTCGTTGCCTTCGATCAGGTTGTTCTCGATACGGAAGTCGTTGTTGTTGGTGTCCGCCCACAACCCTGTTCCACGGTTGTCGTGCACCCAATTGCCGCGCACATCGGCGCCGTTGACGGCCCAGAACTTGATGCCTCCGGTGCAGCCGCAGCCCTCGCGCCGCCGCTCCCAGTCGTCGGTGTTGTTGCCCGTGATCTCGTTGCCCTCGACCACCAGGCCGCTGATGGGCCCGCCGCCCTTGTACGCGTTCATGCCGTACTGACCGTTGCCTCGCAGGCAACTGGCGCGGACCTGCTGGCGGGCACCGGCCATCAGCCCGGCACCGGAGTTGTCCCGGATCGTCGCGTGTTCGATCACCCACCCGTCGGCCGAGTCATGGTTGACCACGCCCTCGTCCAGCGGTGCGACGAAGCGCTGCACGGTCAGATGCCGGATGGCGACGTCGCGGGCTCTGCCGCCGAACGCGTACTGGTTCTTCTTCCGCCCGTCGAGCACCGCGCCCGGCGCACCGAGGTAGTGGTTCCCCTCCTTCGGAACGACCTGGGCGAACCGGTCCGAGTCGAGCGTGTGCTTGCCCGGCCGAAGCCAGAAGGTGGTGTGGGGCGGGCTGCTCCTGGTCTTCGCCGCCAGGTCGCCGACGACCGCGGGGTCGACGGTGACCGCGCCCGCCGGCGCCTGCGTCGGCCCGGCCGCCGGCTCGGCGCACACGCGCGACACGGTCCTGGACGACGGCGCAGCGCTCGGCTTCGCCCCGGCGTCCGACGTGCTGTCACAGCCGGTCGCCAGCAGTGCCAGAGCCAGTGGTGCCGCCGCCCACGCCGAGTGCCGTCTCGTGAATCCCACGCGCCCTCCTAGCCGTGGAACCTGAGCACGGTGGTGAACTCTCCCAGCGGCGCGGCGGCGTCGGCGGAGCCGGTGCCGACCAGCGTGGTGGAGGGTTCCTTGCGCCCGAATCCGGGGGAGTACCAGCCCAGCGGCGGGTCGCTCTCTCCGCGATGCTCGCGCCAGTTCAGCTGCTCGGGCAGGTCGAGCACCGCGGAGCGTCCTTCGCCGTCCCGGGTCCAGGTGAGCACGGCCCGGCTTCCCACCAGGTCCGCGGTGATCGCGGGGCCGAGGTGGAACGCCAGTTGTACGGCCCGGTTGGGACCACGTACCTCGTCGACCACCCTCAGCTCCCGGCTCGCGGCCGTCAGTTCCACCCGGCGGCGGTGCACGGAGCCCTGGTAGCCGTCGTGTTCGGCGCACCAGCGGGCCGTCCCTCCGTCGGCGGCGCCGGAGGTGTCCGCGACCAGGACGCGGCTGCGGGCGTGCCGGGTCCACAGGAACGGGCCGCCGGAGACGGACTGGTCACTGCCATCCAGTTGCAGGGTGTTGTGGGCGAGGGTGGACCGGAAGTACTGACGCCATGCGGGCTGCCCGTGGTAGCAGTACGTCCCCGGGTCGGCGAGCACATCGACTCCGTCGTGCCGGACCTCCACGGACAGCGCGTCCGCGTGGGCGTGGGCGGCGATGGACAGGAAGCCGTGCGGACCGCCGTCGCAGCGGCACCAGATCTCCTCCGGACCGCGCAGGACGGTCATGCCGGCGTCGGCGAAGTGAGCCGGCCGGCTCACCGGGCGCGCCTCTTGCGGTGCGGTTCGTTCGGCCGGGTACGACCGGATGAGCGCGGCCAGCAGCGGGGTGCGCACATCGGTGTCCGTTACCGCCGGCCACCAGGCGAGCCGGCCGAACACGGCGTCTCCGGTGTTCAGCAGGGAGGCCCAGCGGTCGGTGCCCGCGCCGTCCACGATCAGACCGTGGCCGTCGTCCGCGTCGCCCTGACGCGGCGGCCGCAACCGGTTGTCCACGACGGCCGCGAGCGCGTCGGTCATCCGCAGCAGCACCAGCCGGATCGATGCGGGGACCGGCACGTCGGCGGCGTCCGCCTCGGCCACCGCGGCCAGGCCGAGCTCCAGCACCAGTCCGTGGTACTCGGTGGCCAGTTCACGGTTGAGGCCGGAGTCGAAGGTGTTGCCGCGCAGATGCCGCTCCAGCGACCGCAGGGCTTCGGCCCGCCAGCGCGCCGAGGAGGGGAACCACCCGAACGCGCAGGCCGCGGCGAACTGCCCGGCGGCCTCGGCGATGACGTGGTTGTTCGCCGACGACCCCCGGCTGGGGAAGGCGGCCAGCCAGCGCTGGTGGTGCCAGATCTGGTTCAGCGCCACCGGGTTGTCCTCGAACAGTCCGGCCGCGCCCGGCCAGCCGTCGAGCAGCCGGCGGATCCACACCCAGGACAGCAACCGGATCCCCAGCTCGATGCCGCTGATCCAGTGCACCCCGTGCAGCGGCGCGTTGGCCGCCCACCACAACCGCAGATGCTCGGCCACGCGCTCGGCGTACCGCTCGTCCCCGGTGATCGCGTAGGCGGCGGCGAGCACGGTGAGGTACTGGTGCCGGGACGGCTCCCAGATCTGCTTGATGTCCCCGACCGCGTCCTCGTCGCGGTACGGCACGTCGAAGGCGTAGCCCCACGGAGCCCGGCGCCCGGTCTTCGGGTCGTACCACCAGTCCGGGTCGACCAGGTCGTCGCGGACCACCCCGAAGTACTCGACGTGCCCCGCCATCTGCCGGTCCGCCTCGGTGATGAGACGTTTCGCGGCGTCCGGTGGGACCGAGGCGATCGCGTGGGCGGGCAGCGCCGCCGTGAACCGGGCGCCGGTCACGGTCGGGCAGGCCGGCGGCGCCGACCGCCACCGCCGTCTGCGTACCGCGTCGCCCGCCCGGCCGCCGACCTCGCGCGGTCCCATCCGGGACAGGCGCCGCAGGTACCAGCCCGCGGTCATGGTCATCGCGCGCTCGCCAACGTCACCGGCGTGCCGCCGGCCAGGCCGGTCTGCACGGCGAGGGTGGCCGCGGTGGTGGCGACCAGCGACTCCAGCGGCACGGGCATCGGTCCGCCGGTCCGCACGGCCCTGACGAACGCGGCCAGTTCGGCCTCCTGGCCCTTGTCCCGGGCCTTGGGCAGCCGCGAACTGACCCACCGCTTGCGGCCGCTCCCTCCGTCCGCGAACAGCGAGGCGCGGACGAAGTCGTCGAACCGCAGCACCTTCCCGTCCGCGATGAGATCCAGCGTCTCCTTCGGGAAGCCGGCCGCTCCGGTGGTGACGTAACTGATGGTCGCGGTGGAACCGTCCGGGTAGCGCAGCACGATCTGCAGGTCCTCGTTGCCGGACGGGGCGACCGCGTACACCGAGACGGGATCGGCCTCCAGCAGCCAGCTCGCGGTGTCGATGAAGTGTCCGCCCTCGCCCGCGAACCGCGAGCCCTCCGTGCCCTGTTGGAGGTACCAGCTGCCGTGTCCGAGGCGGCCCGCGTTGACCAGGTAGCGCAGGCTCGCCGGACCGGTCCGGGCGCCGAACCGCTTCTTGGCCTCCTGGAGCAGCGGCGCGAACCGGCGGTTGAAGCCCACCTGCAGCCGGTCGTTGCCGGACTCCTCCACCGCCGCGAGCACATCCGCCAGGTCGTTCTCGGTGAGTGCCAACGGCTTCTCGACGAACACCGCCTTGCCGGCCAGCAGCGCCCGTCGGGTCAGTTCGGCGTGCGAGCTGTGGCGGGTGACGACGAACACCGCGTCGATGGCCTTGTCGCCGAGCACGGCGTCGAGGTCGGTGGTCGCCTCGGCGAAGCCGAACTTCCGCTGGGCGTTCGCCGCGGACAGCGCCGTCGTGGTGACGACGGTCGACAGTTCGACGCCGTCGCGCTGTGCCAGATGAGGCAGCAGCATCGACGTCGCGTAGTTGCCCGCGCCGACGAACGCCAGCCGCACCGGTGACGTGGCGGCCACGGCCCGGGTGGACCCCGGGCCGCTGCGTGGCTTCACGGCGGGCACGGTCACCGCCGGGGCCTCGGCCTGGGTTGTGTGGTCGGCGGGACCGGGGTAGCGGAACAGCACGGCCACGGCCTTGAGTTCGCCGTCCTTCAGGCTCCGGTACGTCTCGACGGCCTGGTCGAAGTCGGCGATGTGGGAGATCAGCGGCTCCACGTCGACGCTGCCGCGGGCGACGAGGTCGAGGAAGCAGGCGAGGTTACGGCGCTCGGTCCAGCGCACATAGCCGATCGGGTAGTCCCGGCCGTCGAGTTCGTACTCCGGGTCGTAGCGACCGGGGCCGTAACTGCGGGAGAACCGGACGTCGAGTTCCTTCTCGTAGTACGCGTTCCACGGCAGGTCGAGGCGGCACTTGCCGATGTCGACGACCCGGCCGCGGTCCCGGCAGAGCCGCGCGGCCAGCTCGACGGGCTGGTTGCTGCCGCCGCCGGCGGCCAGGTACACCTGGTCCACGCCGTGACCGTCGGTGAGTTCGGCGACGGAGTTCTCCACGACCGCGGAGGCCGGATCGCCGCAGGCCGCAGCGCCCAGGCGCTCGGCGAGTTCGCAGCGCGCCGGGTCGGGGTCGGCCCCGACGACGCGCACCCCCGAGGCGGTGAGAAGCTGCACCACCAGCTGCCCGATCAGCCCGAGACCGATGACCAGAGCCACTTCGCCGAGCCGCGACTCGCCCTGGCGGACGCCCTGCATCGCGATCGACCCGACGGTGCCGAAGGCCGCGTGCCGCGGAGCAAGGCCGTCCGGCACCGGGGCGTAGAGGTTCTTCGGCACCCAGTTCAGCTCGGCGTGCAGCGCGTGCTCGTTGCCCGCGCAGGCCACGAGATCGCCGACCTTCACGTCGTCGACGCCGGCGCCGACCTGCTCGACCACCCCGCACAGGGAATAGCCCAGCGGCGTGTACGAGTCCAGCTTGCCCATCACCTTGCGGTAGGTCGCGGGCACCCCGTTGGTGGCCACACTCTGCATGACCTTGGCCACCTGGTCCGGGCGGGAGCGGGCCTTGCCCAGCATCGACATGCCGGCCTCGGACACCTTCATGAGCTCGGTCCCGGTAGATATCAGCGAGTAGGCGCTGCGGACCAGCACCCCGCCCGGCTTGCACCCCGGCACCGGCACGTCGAGCACCGCCAGCTCGCCGCTCTTGTAGTTCTGTACAACCTGCTTCACCCGTACTCCTCTGATTCCTAAGCCGTGTACCGAGTGCTCTGGCCGGACCCAGAGGTCGCGTCGCGATACCAGTACTCGAGGGTCAGCACATGCCACAGATGCTTGGAGAAGTCCCGCTGCCCGGCGGCGTCCTCGGCGGCCATGCGCGCCAGCGCGTCGCGGCGCAGGAAACCGGAGTTGACCAGCACCCCGTCGTGGATCACCTCGCGTACCAGCGGTGCCAGATCCCGGCTCATCCAGGCGCGCAGCGGCGCGCTGAACAGGCCCTTGGGGCGGTACACGATCTCCCGCGGCAGGACGGAGGCGGCCGCCTCCTTGAGGACGGCCTTGCCCTGCCGCCCGACGATCTTGCGATCGCCGGGCACGGCGAACGCCGCCCTGACCACCTCGACGTCCACATACGGCACCCGCACCTCGGTCGACGCGGCCATGCTCGACCGGTCCGTGTAGGCGAGGTTCAGGCCCGGCAGGAACATCCGGGCGTCGCCCAGGCACATGCGGTTGACGAAGTCGTCGAGGTCGTTGTCCTCGTAGATGTCGGCGTGCTCGGTCAGCACGTCGTCGACCGTCCCGGCCAGGTCCGGATCGATCAGAGCGAGCAGCTCGTCCTGGTCGTACATGGTGTAGCTGCGCCGGAACGCGGTCTCCTCCGGCAGATCGGCGAAGGACAGGAACCGCTTGGCGAAGCGCACCGACCGGTAGCCCCGGCGGGCCGAGGCGACCGGCAGCCTGTCCACGACCGCGGACACTCCACGCCGCAGGGGCCGCGGGACGCGCTGATAGCGCAGCGCGAGCACATTGGCCAGGTGCTTGCGGTACCCGGCGAACAGCTCGTCGGCGCCCATCCCCGAGAGCATCACCTTGACCCCGGCCTCCCGGGCGGCCGAACAGATCAGGAAGGTGTTGATCGCGGCGGGGTCACCGATCGGCTCGTCCAGGTGATACGTCATCTGGGGCAGCAGGTCGAGCACGTTCGGAGCGATCTCGATCTCGTGCAGATCGACGCCGAACCGCTCCGCCACCTGCCGGGCATACCGCAGATCGTCCGGCATCGCCTCGAACTTGGCGTCCTCGGCGCGGAACCCGATCGTGTAGGCGGAGATCCCGGGCTGGTGGCGGGCCGCCAGCGCGGTCAGGTAGCTGGAGTCCAGACCGCCGGAGAGGAACGTCGCCACGGGTACGTCGGAGAGCAGATGACGCCGGGTCGACTCCTCGACGACAGCGGCCAGGTCCGGCTGCTCGCCGGCCAGCGCCCGCTCCCGCCCCTCGGCTGCGACGTCCTTCAGATGCCAGAACCTGCCGCGCTCCACCCGCCCGTCGGGCCGGCACCTCAGCCAGCTTCCCGGCGGCAGCTTCTCCGCTTCGCGGAACGCGCACCGTGAGTCCGGCACCCAGTAGTACAGCAGTGAAGCCACCAGCGCCGCATGGTCCACCTCCAGCGACCCGCCGGTCGCGGCGGCGAGCGCCTTGAGCTCGGAGGCGAACACCAGGCCCCCGGCGCGCCGGAGCAGGAACAGCGGCTTGATGCCGAGCTGGTCCCGGGCGAGCACCAGGTCACCGGTGCGTTCGTCGAAGACCGCCAACGCGAACATGCCGCGCAGCCGGGGCAGGCAGTCCGTGCCCCAGCGCCGCCACGCCTCCAGCAGCACCTCGGTGTCGGAGGTGCCGCGGAAACGCACTCCGCCGGATTCCAGCTCGGCCCGCAACTCGGGTGCGTTGTACAGCTCGCCGTTGTACGTCAGGGCGAGGCCGTCCGAGACCATCGGCTGGGCGCCCGTCTCGGACAGGTCGATGATGGCCAGCCGGCGGTGCCCGAGGTGGACCTCGCCGTCACCGAGTTGGTGGCCGTAGCGGCCCGCCCCGTCGGGACCGCGGTGGGCGAGGGTGTCGGTGAGCCGGTCGGTCACGACCTTTCCGTCGGGCCATCGGTACGTGCCTGCGATGCCGCACATGTGCTACCGCGCTTCCTGGTTGCTGTCCGGGACCCGTGCCGCCGCCATCGGCAGCCGCTCCGCCTGCCGCCGGCCCGCCCCCTGCTGTCGGGCCGGCCGCTCGCTCCGGCCGCGCAGGGCGATGTGCAGGCCGTCCCACAGCGTGCCGTCGGTCCGGTCACGCGGGTCGGGGTCGATCAGCACCACACCGATCACCGGTATGTGCTGGTCCGCGAGTTGCCGTGCCACGGTGTGCAGCCATGCGGCACTGGCGTGCCCGGCCCGCACGACGAGCACGGTCCGGGTGCCGAGGTACTGGAGGTCGGTCCAGGCCGTGCCGGGCGCCACCGTGCCGACGCCGAGCAGGCGCTCCTCGGGCGACACGGTCGCGACACGCTCGCCGCTGACCACGGTGGGATCACCCGGCTTCGCGCGTCGGCCGGCGAGCTGCGGGCCGGGCAGACCGTCGACGACGACCACGGGCCCGTCGGCCGCCAGCGCCCCGGCGACGTTCAGCGCGAGCACACTCGCGCTGCGCGCACACCCCAGTTCCAGCAGCGACAACGGTTCCGCGGAGCCGCGGGCCGTGCGGGCCAGGGTCCCGGTGAGCCGTTCACGCGCCACCCGGGTCCGTCGGCGCTGCCACAGCCTGCCCGACCGGCGGGGCAGTTCCGCGATGACCGAGGCACCCAGATTCGCCGCGATGTCCCGGCGCAGCACGGGACGGTCCGCCACCACGGTGCCGACCGCGGCCAGCGCGAGTCCGACGACGAGTCCGAGGATCAGCCCGATCGCGGCGTTGGTGGCCGCCGCCTTGGGCAGGGAGTGCCGTACCGCGCGCGGGGCGTCAACGATCTGTGTGCCGGCGACGACCTTCGGAGTTCCGGTGCGCGCCTCCGCGGCGCGCTGGTCGAATTCGGCTATCCGCGAGCTGAGTTCGGCCCGACGGGCGAAGAGCGACTCGATGTTCGCCGACGCCTTCGGGTCGGCATCCGGGGACTGCTCGCCGATCGCCTTGTTGACCTCGCCGAGCTCGTCCCGCATGCGGTCGCGCTGGTCGAGCAGGGCCGCGGCCTCGGCCTGTGCGGCTCCCCGCATCCGCCGCACATGGTCCGCGACGAACGCATCGGCCAGCGCCCGGGCCCGGGCCACCGCTTCCGCGTCGTCGTCGCCGGTCACATCGATCTGCAGCAGGTTGTTGGTCAGGCCGGTGCCCCGGTAGTCCCGCATGAAGTCCTCGGGCTTCTCCGGGGACTTCAGGGACCGCAGGGCGATGCCGGCCACCCGCGTGGTCTGCAACAGCTCGACGTCGGTGCGGATCAGCGTTCCGGTGTCGTTCGGCTGGTCCTCCTTGTGCGCGACCAGCACCTTGGTCAGCGCGCTCGGCGGCGGCGGCAACAGAACCGCGAGCGCCGCGCCGATCAGCAGGCCGAGGAGCGCCATCGCGCTCCACAGGCGGCGGCGCCTGCGCACCGCCACCACCAGCCCTTGGAGGTCGAGGAGCGTGACAGCGCCCGACGACTCCGAAGTCGTGCTTGTCGTCACGCTGAACCTCCCGTAGCACGGCCGCGCACCGCGAGTTCCGGAGTGGCGTCGTCCGCAGGACGGGCGACGGACCGATGGGGGCGGGCCCGGACCGGGCCGGCGACGACGACGCCGAGGACCTCGTGTCTGCCGTCCGCGCACGCCTCGGCGATGCCGGCGAGCTCCTCCGCGGTCCAGCTGCCCGCGCTGAGCACCACCAGGGCGCCGGACTCGGTGTCGCGGTCCGGGACCAGTGGCCGGTCCACCGCAACCTCCACCACTCTTAGCAGCGGATTGCCCCTGGCCTCGGCGACGAGCTGTACGGCGGCCCGGCGGGCGATCTCGTCGCCCTCCGGTACGACGACCAGCAGGGGCCGGGGGAGCGGCAGCAGGTCCCGGACGCGAGCGCACACGCGGCCGTAGCGGATCTGTCGTCCGCTCTCGTCGCCGGACTTCTGCGGGGCCGGCATGTCCCACCGGGTGTCGGTGCCGAGGAGCCGGCGGATCCATGCCCGTGGACCCCGGCCTTGCGGCCGGTGCCCGCGCCTGTCGTCGGGCACGTCGACCGTGCCGAGCAGTGCCGAGCCCAGGGCGGCGGCGATCTCCCCTTCGGTGCGCAGCCGGCGATTCGTGCGTGCGGCGACGAGATGGCCGATGACCGCGAGCAGGAAGAACAGCAGTGCCCCGGCGACGATGAGCTGCGTCCTCGTCGGCGGTGCCTCACCGGCCGGCTTGGCGGCCGGGCCCATGACGATCATGCCGGCCTTGTTGTTCGCCGGGTCGGCCTCGTCCAGCTTCGTCATGGCCTCTTCCAGCGAGGTGCGCAGCTTTTCGAGGGAGGTGCGGGCCTGCACGCTCTCCACGGTCCGCCCCGGATCGGCCGCGTTGGCCAGTTCGCTGATGCGGCGGTTGGTCTCCTCGACCTTCTGCCGCAGCGCCTCGGGCCCCGTCGCCGCGCCGGGAGCGGTGCTGCCGCCCGCGATCCGCTCGGCGAACGCGACGAACTCCTTGGCCACCCGGTCGGAGAGTTGCTGCGCGCGTTCCGGAGTGTCGGCCGTACCGGAGATCTTGATGATGTTTCCGTCGGCGGCCTTGGCGCTCACCCGGTCCCGCAACTCGCCGGCGCCGACGTCGGTCCAGTCGAGAGCGGCGCCCGCGCGGTCGACCACCGTCGAACTGGTCGCCACATCGACCTGGGTCAGCAGCTCGCGCTCCTCCCACTGCCCCGGCAGCAGTACCGATGCCGACGCCGTGTACCGCGGAGGGAACACCAACGAGGCGCCGTAGCCGACGAGTGCGCCCACCACGGCGAGGAGCGCGAGAAGCCGCCACCTCCGCCGGAGAATCCGCCCCACGGTGACCAGGCGGATCGTGTCATCGCTCAACGGTGCTGCCTCTTCCCTGTGCGTACGGGGGTGCTCGCCGAGACCGGAGACCGGTCACGGCACGCGGCGGAGTAGGCGGCGAGCAGCGAGGCCTGAGAGTTCCGCCAGGAAAGCTCCCCGCTGATCCGCTCCTGGCCGATCTTGCCCATCCGGGCCCGCTTCTCCGGATCGTCCATCAGCAGTGCGATGAGCTCGGCGAACTCCGCCTCGTCGTTGGCCGGTGCGTAGACGGCGGCGTCATCGGCGGAGACGCGCGCCTCCTTGAGGTCGAACGAGACGATCGGCCGGCCCATCGCCATGTACTCCAGGACCTTGTTCATGGTCGACACGTCGTTGAGCGGATTGCGCGGGTCGGGGGAGAGGCACACGTCCGCGGTGGACAGGTAGCGCACCAGGTCGGCGTCCGGAATGCGCCCGGTGAACTGCACCTGCTCCGTGAGCCCCAGCTGCCGGGACAGCTCCACCATCGCGTCGAACGCGTCGCCGGCGCCGACGAACACCGCGTGCCAGTCGGTCCGCCCGAACTCGTCGCGCAGCTTCGCAAGGGCCCGCAGGGCGTAGTCGACTCCGTCCTGAGGACCCATGACGCCGAGGTAGCACAGCAGATGAGGTTTGCCGCGCTTCAACTCCGGTTCGGGCGGCACCGGTTGGAACCGGTCGGTCTGGGGCGCACTGCGCACCACGAACACGTCCTCAGGGCGTTTACCGCCACGGCGCATCGCGACGTCCCGGTAGCTCTCGTTCGTGGCGAGCACGATGTCCGCGGCCCGATACGTCCGCCGTTCCAGCGCACACACGCCGCGATAGAGCAGGTCCTTGCCGCGGTCGAACCGGGAGAGGTACAGCTCGGGTACCAGGTCGTGCTGGTCGAAGACGAACCGCGCGCCGCGCCGTTTCAGCCACAGCGCCGGCAGGAACAGCAGGTCGGGCGGATTGCAGGCGTGGACCACGTCGACCGGGCCGACCTCGCGGGCCAGCCGGGCTGTGTGCCACAGCGCCGTTCCGTACTCGCGGAGGTAGCCGGCCGGTCCACCGGTGGCCGCGCGCAACGGGTAGCGGTGGATCCGCACCCCGTCGATCACCGCCTCCGGTTCCGTGTCCCTCTTCTCCCCCCGGGGACAGATGACGTGCACCTCCCAGCCAGCGTCGCGGAGCGTCGTGCACTCCTGCCACACCCGCCGGTCGAACGGCACCGACAGGTTCTCCACCAGGATCAGCGCGCGACGGCCCGAGCCGTCGCCGCTGATTGCGTCACCAAGCAAGGCCCATGTACCCCGGTTCGGTCCGGCGCGTCTCGGCGTCGGGAAGGCGGATGAGGTCGATGATCACCGGGTCGCCGCCATGGGGCAGCGCCGAGAGGACGGCCGGGTCCCTGGTCCCGACCAGGCACACCTCGGCGTGGTCGAGCACCTCGTCGACGGAGTCCGCGAGCAGCTGCGCGAGGTGCGGCAGCCGGGTCTCGATGTACTCGCGGTTCGCGCCGAGGAGCCGCGAGAGGCTCACGTTGGCGTCGTGGATCCGCAGGTCGTATCCCTTGCCGTGAAGTTTCTCCGCCAGTTCGACGAGCGGGCTCTCGCGGAGGTCATCGGTGCCGGGCTTGAAGGACAGTCCGAACAGGCCGACCTTGCGCTTGCCGGTGCGCTCGACCAGCTCCACCGCGCGTTGCAGATGGTCGGAGTTGGAGGGCAGCACATGGGAGAGGATGGGCACCGAGACGTCGGCCCGCTGTGCCGCGTGGACCAGGCTGCGCAGGTCCTTGGGCAGGCAGGAGCCGCCGAAGGCGAAACCGGGCCGCAGATAGGCGGGGCTGATGTTCAGCTTGCGGTCGGCCAGGAACACGTCCATCACCTGGTGCGAGTCCACCCCGAGCGCCTGGTACACCGCGCCCAGCTCGTTCGCGAAGCCGATCTTGAGGCCGTGGAACGCGTTGTCCGCGTATTTGATCGCCTCGGCCGTCGGGACCGGCACCCGGAACACCTCGCCGGGCAAGCCGTCGTACAGCGCCGAAACCGTATCGCCGCTTGCCGTGTCGAACTCGCCGATGACGGTCTTCGGCGGGTCGAAGAAGTCCCGCACGCTCGTGCCCTCGCGCAGGAACTCCGGGTTGACGGCGACCCCGATGTCCACGCCGGCCGTGCCGCCGAGGGATTTCTCCAGGATCGGTACCAGCAGGTTCAGGCAGGTGCCCGGGAGCATCGTGCTGCGGAACACGACGGTGTGCCGCCCACTGTGCCCACCGCCGGCTGCCAGCGCGGCGCCGATCTGCTCGGTGACCCGCTCCAAGTAGGTGGTGCACAGGCTGCCGTTGGGCTCCGACGGCGTGCCCACACAGATCAGAGACACCTCGCTGTCCCTGATCGCCTCGCGGACATCGAGGGTGGCGCGCAGTGCCCCGGTCCGCACGACGTCGGCGATGAGCTCGCCGATCCGCTCCTCGACCACCGGGGCCTTGCCGTCGTTGACCAGGTCGACCTTGACCTGGTTCACGTCCACCCCGATGACCTCGTGCCCCATGCTGGCCAGGCACGCGGCCGACACACAGCCCACGTAGCCGAGCCCGAAAACGCTGACTCTCACGACCCGTTCCTCCCCCCAGGCAGGCCCTCATGGCCTGCGTCACATGCGCCCGCCGGCCGGCCCGGCCGCCGCCCTCCGCGCATCAGTAGGCCCCCTGCCCGTGGAGCACTGCCCGCAGGGTCTTCCACAAGATCACTGTGTCCAGGGCGAGGGACCAGTCCTCCACGTAGCGCAGGTCGAGGCGGACCGCCTCCTCCCACGGCAGGTCGCTGCGTCCGCTGATCTGCCACAGCCCGGTGAGTCCGGGCTTGACCAGCAGCCGCCGCCGGATGTCCGGTCCGTACGCGGCGCACTCCTCCGGCAGCGGAGGCCGCGGGCCGACGAGCGACATCGAGCCCGTGAGCACGTTGAAGAGTTGCGGGAGCTCGTCGATCGAGTACCGGCGCAGTACCGCTCCCACCCGGGTCACCCGCGGATCACGGCGGAGTTTGAACAGCAGCCCCGCCCCCTCATTGCGGCCGGCCAGCTCGGCTCGTGCCCCGTGGGCTCCGGAGACCATCGTGCGGAATTTCAGGATGGTGAACTCGCGGCCGTCCTTGCCGACCCGGCGCTGGCGGTAGACCGCCCCGCCCCGGCTGTCCACCATGACGAGCAGCGCGACGAACACCATCAGCGGCGCGAACAGCATCACCAGGACCGCCGCTGCCAAGCGGTCGACAACCCCCTTGACCGCCCGGCGGCCTCCGGTGAAGGTCGGCATGCTGACCCTCAGGAGGGGGATTCCGAGCACCGCGTCGACGTGCAACCGCGGGCCGGCCACCTCCATGAGCACGGGGGCCACGACCATCTCGGCATCGCTGCCCTCGAGGTTCCAGGCCAGCCGCTGCAGCCGGTCCGGTGACCAGTGTGGGTCCGGGGTGACCGCGACGACTCGGTAGCCGTCGCGGCGGACGTGGCCCGCGACGTCCGACAGCAGTCCGACGACCGGCACACCGTCCAGTTGGTCACCGTCGATGCCGAGACCGTCCGTCGTGCACACCGCGTCCACCCGCCAGCCGAGGTGCGGGAACTTTCGGGTCCGGGTGATCAGGTCGCGCACGGTGGCCGGGCTCCCGGCAGCGAGCACCGGTCTCAAACACCGTCCCTCGTAACGCTGTTTGTGCAGCCCGAGGCGGAGCAGATAGCGCGTGGTCATCGTGACGAGCGCGATCGCGGGGATCGCGACGAAGATCCACAGCTTGATGTTGCGTGAGGTGAGGGCGATCCCGCCGAGCGCCAGTACGACGGTCGCCGTGAACAAAGAGCGTCCGAGCCGGCGGAACTCCTCGGCGCCCTGTCCGAGCACGGCCGGGGCCCACGACCGGTTCACCGCAAGTGCTGCCAACACCAGCAGTTCGGTGCCGAATGCGAGAATGCCCCACTTCTCGTGCCAGTTGGCCGCGTCTCGGGATCCGAAGAAGTTGCCGATCGCCGCCACCACCGATGAGGTGGCCACGGTATCGCTGATGATCACGGTACGGCGGTATCGCTGTTCCCAGCCGTTCACAGGCCGGCCGATGACCCCATCCGCCAGACGCCCTCGCGTCGACGGAACAGGGCCGACTAGTCCTCCCTGCTGCACAGAACCCCCCCAGGCTCCCAGTGGTTCGACGTGCTCGCCTAACACCGTTCCTCCCCCCGGGAGGCCCCCGCCCCCCCGCACGCATCCACCCCTCGGGAGGCACATCGCCCCCCGCGCCGCGCTGTTCCTGACTGTGGGAGGGCCCCCGCCCGCCCCTTGCACGACATCACGGCTGCTTCAGGGCACGGCGAACAAGCCGCCCTGGCAGCAGTGGACTTGCATGTCTTGCCGAACTCTCGCGGTGCACTCGAGCCCGTCGAAACCTCGGGTGCTCCCCGCACCCGAACCCCCCTGACGGGACCCGAGATCGATCATCCCCACGTCTGACACCGGGGACATGACTGCATGCTGTGCGTAGTGCCGGACTTTCAGATCATTGTTGGCTGCCTCGTGCCCGAGCGGTTGAAGCACGGTCAATCTAGACCAACTGGGGCCAGTATGTAGAGAGAACGTGTGCAATTTGTGCTCAAGCTTTGAGGCTGAACCGATCGGCAGGTGTTCACGGGGGTCTTGACGCCGTCGGGTACCTGTGGAGCGGGAGGTGAGGGCGCTGGTGTCCGGCGACATGGTCGTTGCCGCTTGTCCGGCAGCGCGCGGAGACCCCTTTGGCCTGCCTCGTAGGGCACCTGGCCTGGGGCTGCGGGGTGTTGGCCCCGTAGCCGGCCGCCCTGCGGGCTTCGGTCGCGGCTCCCCGACGTGCGGCAGGCGCAGTGAGCGCCCCGTGGTGCTCCGTGAATGACAAGTTCCCCCCGGTCTGTGCAGCGGCCCGTCGGGCGATCAGTGACGGACACCGAGGGGCATCGTCCTCGGCCGGAGACAGGGCCGCCATACCGCAAACCCGTACAAGGGGCGCATGGACGTGCTCCGGGCGCACAATGACCGAAATCCGCCTGCGCGAGGGGGAGTTGGAGATGCGGGCCGACGAGGACGTAGGCGATGAGCGCGCTGCGGGTGCGCCCCGCGGCCGCGGGAGTGAAGACCGCCACGGGCGTCACGCCGACCGGTGCGGGCTGCGGGGCATCCGGCACGGGGATTTCACGGTCGACTTTGAGCTAGGCAAGGCGATTTCTGATCGTGTATTTCCCTTCGGCTCAACCTGTTGAGGTGCCCGAAGTGTCGTGCCAATCTAATGGGTTGACGGATGTCAAAGGTTGGCATGGCCCTTCGTCATGGCGAAGGGCCGCGGATGAATTCGGGGAGCCGGCGGTCATTCCGAAGCATCCGGCCGTTCTCTCGGGAGGAGTTCCTATCGTGGCGACACACATAGGCAGCTGGGAACAACTGATCAACGTGGACGAGCAGCAGGAGCCTCTGCTGCACAGGATGGACGGCAAGGACGCCGGCGCTGGAGCGAGTAACCGCATCGTGCTCCACAGTGCAGAACCCATCGAGAAGTTCGTCGCCTACCTGACCACCTATGAGCCGACGTTCCGGTTGGTCAACATGTACCCCGGCTCGAGAATCTACCTGTCCTACGGGAGCTACCTCAAAGCCGTTGGTGGTGAGACCAAGCAGGCGAGCGCCCTGAATCCCATCGACATGGGTTGGGCGCAGAACACCATCAGCCCGGAACTTGCGGTGCCCAACAAGAGCGGCAAGACGAAGATCAAGGCGTTCAACTTGTTCATGAAGGGGAGCACTGCGGTTCTTTCCCCACCGAGCGCCGCAGCGATGGCCATCGAAAAGGTTGTTCTGAAGCGCGACTACTACGTCATGATCTCCGGCAGGCAGGACATCATCGGCCTGAAGGGGGAGGTGACCCGCATTGTCCTGCACGAGTGGTCGCCGGACAGCAAAGACGATCAGGTGACCTTGACGTTCAAGGACATCGGTGACGCGCTCAAGGAGCATGAGGAAGAGGTGGAGGAACTCAACGAGAGTGCGGTGCAGGCGTTTCTGCGAAAGATCAAGGAACACTCCGATCATCACCACCACCATGAATTCTTCCACGGCCTCTTCCATCACAAGTAGGGAGGGTTGTAGAAGGCCTTTGCGGGCATCGCCTGTGCCTCAGGAGGCTGTGGGCATCGAGCGGCCATGGTCGACGTCACCTCGCGGCGCTCGCGCAAGGCCGGCGAGGCAATTGGGCTCTCGACCGGCCGGAGCGGGATGCTGATCCGCTGTTTCGCGCCGGCGCAGCTGAACCACCCTGGTACCTGATGCGCCGGATGGCGGCGATGCGGCAGGTGTCGGTGAAGAGAGCTTCCTCTTCTCGCGAAGGCCGCCGAGCCTCTGCTGCGTCTTCGACGCCATCCCGAGCCTCGCGGTGGCGCGGTCCCTCGCGCCCCGCTGGTGCACCGGGGGAACGCCATTCACTTGCCCCTTGCCCGTGTGCGTGGTGACCTGCCCAGCTGAGAATTCCCTGCCGGTTCCGGAGTCTTGAACGGTGCCGGGCCGCCCGCATCACACCACACGGGCCATGTCCCGGGCTGCGCCGTGGCGCATCTGCCCGTCGGCGAACGGAGATGCACACCACGGGGGTGCCGGATCCGTCGCTCCATACCGGATTCCTCATTGCCGCAGGTGATCGTCCCGTTACGGGCGGCGATCCGCTGCGTCGAATACGAATGGCCTATACCGTGGGAATCGGCGGCTTTGCAGTCCCGCTCGACGATCGCTTCTCCGCAGCAGGCCGCCGCAAGGGATCGAGAACGAGTGCCTTCGGTGACCACGTCCCTTGGCCGACTTCCCATGTCCCGCGTCGCAACCGCTGGCCCGATCGGCCGGCTGTGCCTCGTCCGTTCGACCGCCCGCGGATCGTGGGCGCAGGCACGGTCGCCATTCCAGCCGTTCTTCAATCGAGACATGACATCTTCCGCGGGTGTCGAAAGCTCCCTCCCACGCGATGAGGTCTGACCATGACTGAGATTTCCGGGACGCGCGTCCTGGTCACCGGAGGGCAGAGAGGGCTCGGAAAGGCTCTCGTCGACGCGTTCCTCGATGAGGGTGCGTCGACGGTCTACGTCACTGCGCGAGAACCGAGGCCCACGAACGACCCGCGGCTGGTTTCCCTGCCGCTGGAAGTCACCAACGACGCGTCCGTCGCCGCACTGACCAATGCCGTCCCCGATGTGAACATCGTAGTCAACAACGCAGGCGCAACGGTCGCACGCGGCCTGCTCACCAACCGCATCGACGACGTAGCGGCACTCTTCGACACCAACGTTCTCGGGCCACTGCGCATGGCGCAGGCTTTCGCCCCCGCTCTGAGAAGGAACGGAGGCGGGGCCCTCGTCAACGTGCATTCTGTGATGTCCTGGGTGGCCGGCGCGGGCGCCTACGGGGTGAGCAAGGCGGCCCTGTGGTCCTTGACGAACTCCCTCCGCCTGGAGCTCAAGGACCAGCACACTCAAGTCCTCGGAGTCCATCTCGGTTACACGGACACTGACATGATCAAGGCGCTGGACGTACCCAAGAGCGACCCGAACGACGTGGCGGCGAAGGTGATGGTCGCTCTGCTGGACGGAGAGTCCGAGGTCTTGGCCGACGATGTATCGGTGCGGTACAAGCAGGCTCTGTCGGGGCATGTCGACGGCCTGTCCATTGCATTCTGAACAACGTCGGGCTTCGTCATGGCCGGCGGCCGCGCCGGAATGCCGCTCGAGGACAGCGGGATCCACCTGCCTCGTGGAGAACCGGAACTCCGCCAACCACGACCCCTTCTACGGCAAGGACGGCGACCTGACCGGCTCCGAGTAGGAGTCCCAGGAGGTCAGGTCTCCATGCTCGCCCTGCACCTGCTTCAGTTCTCTCTGGTGCACGTCAACACCCTGTTGCTTCAGGACATCCTGAGCGAAGAGAAGTGGCAGAAGCGGCTCACCGACGCCGACCGGCGGGCTCTGTCCCCGGACCTACGTGAGCCCTTACGGCCGGTTCGATCTCGACATGAATCCCACTTCGCCCTCGTCGCCGCGGCGTCCATGGTGCCTGACCCTCGCACCGCGCCCGAGGCGGAAGCCCTCCGATCGGCGGCGGACAGTGGGTCCGGGGCGGCATCCCGAAGACCCGCCCGTCCGGCGTCGCTCCCGGTCGGCTGACTCGTCGACCAGGTGAGGCGCCGGGCCCGGGAGGGGCCCGAAGCCACCGCGCTCGCCGGCGGCTCGATTTGGCTACGCGTCGCGCCTGTGCAACAGGAGGCTGCCGATCAACAGCGCGGCCGCAGCCCACGTGGCGAGCACACCCAGCCCGGCCCGCGGGCCGATGGGCAGTTCGTGCAGATGGACGGTGGCTTGGACCGTGAGTCCGGCGGTCATGGGCGAGATCTGCTGGAGGCGGTGCTGCCACTCCGGGTCGCTGACCACCCGCGTGACGACTGGGAAGAGGTAGAGCAGCCCGAGCACGATCCCGATGGCGCTCGCCGTGTCCCGTACCGCCGCCGCCACGCCGAGGCCGATCAAGGCGATCAGGGCGAGGTAGAAGACCGTCCCCACGGCCGCCCGCAGGGTCGGGCCGTCTGACAGGGAGAGCGGGGCATAGCCGTGCGCCTCGGTGAATCCGTTGCCGGGCAGGATGTAGCGGCCGGCGAGGAGGGAGGCCAGGACGGCAGCCGTCCCGGAGGCGAGGACGACCGTGGTGAGAATCGTCGCCTTGGCGGTGAGGACGGTGATCCGGCTCGGCACTGCCATGAGCGTGGTGCGGATGATCCCGGTGGCGTACTCGCCGCTGACGGCCAGCACCGCGAAGACGGCGATGACCGCCTGTCCGACGGTGACGCCGGTCAGGGCGAGCTTGACGGCGTCCTGGCCGCACCCCGTGTCCGGGCACTTCACGGCCTTGGCGGTGCCGCAGCCGACGGCCACGGTCAGCGCGATGCTGAGCAGGAGCAACCTGCCCATTTCCCCTGCGGTGCGCAGTTTTGTCCACTCCGCACGTAGGGCGCGGCCGAAGTCCCCTCGCCACGCGCCGTCAGCCGCGCTCGTGAGTCGTGCATCGCTCAGGAGATTCATACGTCCCTCCCGCGCAGCCGCACAACGGCCAGGCCGAAGGCGAGCGCGGCGTAGCCGCACAGCATGGCGAGGCCGGCCCACGGCGTCAGCGGGTAGTAGCCGGTCGACGGCTCGTACACGCTGAGCACCTGCGTGTACTGCGGCAGGGTCTGCTGGATGGCGAAGCCCGCAGCTGGGGTCACCCGCAGCAGCCACTCCGAGACGCCCGGGGGTAGTACTCCGGAGGTGGCAAGCAGGAAGGGCAGCACGATCGACGCGATGATCAGGGCGACCGCCGTGCCGCTGCGCCGCAGCAGGGCACCGACGCCGAGAGCGAGTACGGCGGCGGCTGCGCAGAGCAGGCCGGTTCCGACCATGACGCGCACTTCGGTCGCCGACGTGACGGGGAAGACATGGAAGCCCCTGCCACGCGCGCTGCGTTCCCCGATGGGAATGGTGATCGCGGCGGCGAGCAGGCCGATGGCGAACGCGACGCCCCCGGCTACCAGCGCCTTGGCGCCAAGCACCCGGCTCCGCAGGGGAGTTGCCGCCATGGTTGTACGCAGCAGACCACGCCGATACTCGCTGGTGATGAACACCGTGCCCACGGCGATCACTACGATCAGCCCGGCGAATGTGCCGACGAGGAAGTTCTCGACGGAGAAGCCGACGCCCATGGCGGGCCCGCCGACGACCGGTGCGATGTCACCGGCCCCGGTCACGGTGAACCCGCCGCCGTCGGTCCGGGTAAAGCCGCCCTTGGTGGTGTTCGTGTAGCTGCCGGAGGTGCCCGCGTCGCCGCCCACCTGTGTGCCGCTCCACGTCCCCTGGGACCAGTCGCCGGTGAGGGCCGGGCGGCCGAAGGTGCCGGTGGCCGCGGCAGGGCTGAAGCCCGTGCCCGCCGCGGTGTCCTGCTTCGCCTCCGGTGACGTGGCGAAGAGCCCGGCCTGCACAGTGCGCGCAAGCCCAGGCAGCTTCGCATGTCCGACCTTGGTCCAGTTGGAGCCGCCGGTGGAGGTGTAACCGGTGAGGTTGTCGCCGGAGCGGACCAGGCGCAGCCAGCGCGGGGACTCCTGGGTGACCTTGTCGGAAGGGCCCGCCGTGTCGTGTGTGTAGTCGTACTGCATGCGCACGCCGTGACCGCCGGTGGCCATGACCGCCGCGTACGGGGATCCCTGTGTGAGGCTTTCCTTCACGATGATCCCTGCCTTCGCCCAGGGCTGGGCGCCCTGGGCCGTCTTGCCGATCCCGGTGTCCGCCACCCCGGTCAGGGACCGCAGGGGAACGGTGAGGGCGCCGTCGCCGGTGAGCGTCCTGTGGACGAAGTAGAAGCTGTCATTTACGGCCTCGCCGCCGGGGCCCTTCGGATACGAGGCGGAGTCGGCGCCGCGACCGCCGGGGGCGGGGGCGGCGGTGCCGAGCAGGCCGACCACGATCGTCACCAGGAGCGCCCCCGCCATGGCGAGGACCCAGCCGCGTACCGTACGGAACTTCGTCCACTCTGCGTGCAGCGTCCTGAGGAAGCCGCTCCGCTCAGCGCGCCTCGTGGCCGGGGCGCGAGGGGTGAGGGTGGCTGTCATCGCGTGACCTCCCCCGCCGGGATGCCCCGATACTCCACCGCGTCCCGGGTGAGCTCCGTGTACGCCTCTTCGAGCGTCGCCCGGTGCGCGGACACCTGGGAGAACGGCACCCCGTTTCGGGCAAGCAGGGCCACGATCTCCTCGTCGGGCAGGCCCGTGACGCCGAGGGTGTCGGGGCCGGTTGCGAGAACGGTGGCGCCCGCGCCGTGCAGGACCTGGGCGGCGCGCGGAGGCGCGGAGGTACGCAGGGTGACCCGACCGCTGGACGCCTCAGCGAGCAGCTCGGACACGCTGGTGTCCGCGACGACCCGGCCGCGACCGATCACCACGAGATGGTCCGCGGTGTCTTCGAGTTCGCTCATCAGATGACTGGAGACCAGGACGGCGCGACCCGACCGGGCCAGCTCCGCCAGGAAGCCGCGCATCCACACGATGCCGTCGGGGTCGAGGCCGTTGAACGGCTCGTCCAGCATGACCACCGGCGGGTCACCGAGCAGCGCCGCCGCGATCCCCAGGCGCTGGCGCATGCCCAGCGAGAAGCCGCCGGCCTTGCGCCGGGCCGCCGTGCCCAGGCCGGCCTGTTCAATGACCTCGTCCACACGCCGGGGCTGCACGCCCTGTGAGTGGGCCAGCCACAGCAGGTGGTTACGGGCGGTGCGGCTCGGCTGCAGCGCGGAGGCGTCGAGCAGTGCCCCCAGATGCCGAAGCGGGCGACGCAAGGTGCGGTACGGCACCCCGCCGACCAGGGCCTTTCCCTCCTCAGCCGCGTCAAGGCCCAGGATCACGCGCATGGTGGTGGACTTGCCCGCGCCGTTCGGGCCGACGAAGCCGGTCACCTGTCCGGGCCGCACGGTGAACGTCATCCCGTCCAGAGCCAGCTGTGGCCCGAAGCGCTTACGCAAACCGATGACCTCGATCGTCGCCTTCGTACTCTCATCGCTCATGGGCCCCACCCTGTGACGGAGCGAGTTACAGGGGCCGAACGGTCACTGTCATCTCGCTGTTAGGCGCCTCGGCTTAGCCTGGCCCGGTACGTGTCCTGGTGCGGTGGCGAGAGGGGAGCATGCGGATGAATTGGGGTCCGTCCCGACGGCTCGCGGGCCTGACTACCCGGCTCGCCCTGCGCCGTGGCACAGCCCGCACCCGCTTCACCGCCTTGTACGTGACTCTGTTCCTGCTGTCGGGAACGGCGCTGCTGGCCATCGCGGCCGTGGTGGCATCCGGCGGATCGCGCTCCAGCCAGACCGCCCCCGATGGCGGCACCGATCAGCCCCCCTCGGCGGCGCAGGCCCAGGGCCGCATCGACGAGTTGGAGCAGCAACTGGCCCAGGCGCACGACACCCAGTCCCGACAGATCCTGCTCGGCTCCGCCCTCGCCCTCGGCATCATGGCGGTGATCTCGGTCGGGCTCGGTTGGTTCGTCGCCGGCCGAGTGCTGCGCCCGCTGCGCGTGATGACAGCGGCAACCCGCCGGATCACCGCCGACAGCCTGCACGAACGCCTGGCCATCGGCGGCCCCGGCGACGAGGTGAAGGACCTCGCCGACACCATCGACGACCTCCTCGGCCGCCTGGAGGGCTCCTTCGACGCACAGCGCCTCTTTGTCGCCAACGCCTCCCACGAGCTGCGCACCCCGCTCACCACGATGCGGGCCTCCCTGGACGTGGCCCTCGCGAAACCGGGCCCGGTACCCGAGACCACGGCCACACTGGCCGCCCGGATGCGCGCCGAACTTGACCAGGTGGACCGGCTGCTGGAGAGTTTCCTCCTCCTGGCTCGCACCCAGCACGGCGAGTTCACCGACTCGGCGCTCCTCACCCTCGGCCAACTCGCGCTGACCGCCCTGACCGGAAGGGCAAAGGACATCGCGGCCAAGGGCCTGACCGTGCGTGAAAAGCGGATGGACGACTCCGCGTGGGTGTGGGGCAGCCAGACGCTGCTGCGCCGCGCGGTCGACAACGTGGTCGACAACGCGATCGCGCACAACGACCCCGGGGGCTGGATCAGTGTCGCGGTACGGGCCGAAGGAGACGACGCAAGAGCAGTGTCCCTCGTCGTCGAGTCCAGCGGACCGGTCCTCGACCAGCGCCGGGTCGCGGACCTCGCGCAGCCCTTCCGCCGCCTTGGCGCCGACCGGACCGGCACCGGCCAGGGCAGCGGCCTCGGCCTCTCCATCGTCGCGGCCATCACCCAGGCCCACCACGGCACCCTTGACCTGCGCGCCCGTCCCGACGGCGGCCTGCGCCTCACCATCACCCTCCCCGGTACGGACGGCGGGGCGACGGCGGAAGCTCCCAACACAGAGACAGGCCTGACGCATTGAGAGTCCTGGTGGTCGAGGACGCCCGCCCCCTCGCCGAAGTCATTGCCGAGGGACTGCGCGACCAGGGCATGGCCGTGGACGTGGCTCACGACGGGCTCGACGCCGCGGCCAAACTCGACGTCAACGCGTACGACGTCGTCGTGCTAGACCGCGACCTGCCAGGCATCCACGGCGACACCCTCTGCCAGATGATCACAGAGCGGGACGGCCGCGGGTTGGTCCTCATGCTGACCGCCGCCGACTCACCCAGCGACCGCGTCAGCGGCCTGACCTTGGGCGCCGACGACTACCTTGCCAAGCCCTTCCACTTTCCCGAACTCATCCTGCGCATCCGCGCCCTGGCCCGCCGCCGCCCCGCCGCCCGGTCCCGCACCCTGAGCACGGCGGGCATCGAACTCGACCCGATGCGCCGCACCGCCAGCCGCGACGGCCGCCAACTCGACCTCTCCGTCAGGGAATTCGCGGTACTCGAAGCCCTCCTTGATGCAAGCCCCGCCTTCCTCAGCACGGAGAACCTCCTCGAACAGGTCTGGGACGAGCACGCCGACCCGTTCACCAACACCGTCACGGTGACCATCAGCCGCCTGCGACGCAAACTCGGCGACCCCCCGGCCATCGCCACCACACCCGGCGTGGGCTATCGGATCATCGACACAGGCGCCCCACTCGACTGAGCATGGCGCCAGGGGCCGACGGCCCGCGAGCGGTGGCCGCGCTCAGTGCACCCGACTCCAGTCATCTGCGCAGCCGACTTCGCAGACTGACGCACGCGGTCACTACCGCAAACGGTCCCTTGCGCGGGCAAGATCACTTAGACGTCGTTTCTTATGGTTTGATCGTTCGTTGAGCCGTGCCTGATGGATCTCGTGGAGCGTCTGGTGCTGGACGAACTGTGGGTGCTGTTTCGGCGGGTGGTGCCGCCGACGGTGGTGATACGTCCGCAGGGTGGTGGCCGGCGCCGAGCGGGTGACCGCGAGGCACTTGCGGCGATCATCTTCGTGGCGACCTCGGGCTGCAGGTGGCGGCAGTTGCCACCTGTGTTCGGCCCCGCCTGGCCCACGGTCTAACGCCGGTTCGCTCAGTGGAGCCGGGATCGAGTCTGGGCCAGGCCCTACCTCTGATCTTGGCCAGTGCTCCGCCGTTCAGGGCGGGGGTGAAGGCCATCCTTGGCCCGGAGGCGCGGAGCGCCGGAGTGCACTTCGCGCCTTCTGCGACAGTCAGACGGGCCGCTTCTGGTTCTCGATGTACTGCTTGACCACGGTCAGCGGTGCGCCTCCGCAGCTTCCGGCGAAGTAGGAGCCGGACCAGAAGTGTCCTCCCCACAGGTACCGGCGGACGTGGCTGTCGTACTCCTTGCGCAGCATTCTGGCGGACACACCCTTGAGGGAGTTGACCAGCTTGGAAAGCTGGACCTTCGGCGGATAGTGCACGAGAAGGTGCACGTGATCGTCCTCACCGTTGAACTGCTTCAGCTCGGCCTCGAAGTCCCTGCACACCTCGCGCATGATCTCTTCGCACCGCGTCAGCATGGCGTCGGTTATGGCCTTGCGTCGATACTTGGTGACGAAAACCAAGTGGACGTGAAGGTTGTAGACGACGTGACGGCCGCTGCGCACATCGGGATTGGGGTTCCATCGTGGTGACATAAACCAAAGGGTAAGGTGATCGTCATGCAGCTTCGGTACAGCTTCCGCGTGCACCCGAGCGCCGGTCAGCGTATGGCGTTGGCGAGGGCGTTCGGGTGTGCTCGGGTTGTCTTCAACGACGCCCTCCGGGCCCGTGAGACCGCCCGAGCCGCCGGGCTTCCGTTCATCCCCTCCGGCGAGTTGTCCAAGCAGCTCACCGCCGCGAAGAAGACTCCCGAGCGAGCGTGGCTCTCCGAGGTTTCCTCGGTCGTGTTGCAGCAGTCGCTGCGGGACCTGGACATCGCCTACAAGAACTTCTTCGACGGACTCAAGGGCAAGCGGCCCAAGATGGGACCGCCACGCTGCAAGTCCCGCAAGGACACCCGGCAGTCGGTCCGCTTCACCGCCAACGCCGGATGGAAGATCACGATCGGCGGAAAGCTCCGGCTCCCCAAGATCGGTGACGTTCCGGTCAAGTGGTCCCGTTCTTTGCCGTCAGTGCCTTCCACGGTGACTCTGGTCAAGGACAGTGCGGGTCGGTACTTCGCGAGTTTCGTGGTCGAGGCCGAGCCCGAGGCGCTGCCGCAGACGGACGCCGTGGTCGGCATCGACTTGGGCCTGACCCACTTCGCGATCCTGTCCGACGGCACGAAGATCGACAGTCCCCGCTTCCTGCGCCGGGCAGAGAAGAAGCTCAAGAAGGCGCAGCAGGCTCTCAGCCGCAAGGCCAAGGGGTCGAAGAACCGGGCGAAGGCCCGGACCAATGTTGCACGCGCCCACGCACGGACCGCCGATGCGCGGCGCGAGTTCCACCACCAGCTCTCCGCGAAGATCATCCGTGAGAACCAATCGGTTGCAGTGGAAGACCTGGCAGTCAAGGGACTCGCCCGCACCCGCATGGCCAAGTCCGTGCACGACGCCGGATGGTCGGCGTTCGCCACGATGCTGGCTTACAAGGCCGCCCTGTACGGCCGGACCTTCCACCGGATCGGCCGCTTCGAGCCCACGTCCCAGGTGTGTTCGCAGTGCGGCGTCAAGGACGGCCCCAAGCCCCTACACATCCGAACGTGGACGTGCGGGGCCTGCGGGGCACACCTTGACCGGGACATCAACGCGGCGGTCAACGTCGCCAAGACCGCCGGACTGGCGGTATCAGCCTGCGGAGCGCGGGTAAGACCGGGACTCGTCCCGGCACAGCGCGAAGAAGCAGGAACCCACCCGAAGGCGAGCCGGGCATCCGGCAGCCAGGCGGGAATCTCCGTCCTTTAGGGCGGAGAGGATGTCAAGTGCCCGACAACGCATACAAGCACCTCACCGGTGACGAATGGGACCGCAGCACCCGCTACAGCTACGAGTCGTACTCCAACACAGCCGGGTGGACCGCCGCATAGGCGCCCGCAGTCGCTCCTATCCTCACCATCTGAAACGACCTCTTCAGGGCCGGGAAGGCCGTCCGGAACCCGGATCGGTTCTCAGAACCCGTTCCCCTCGGTGGCCGGCATCTACCGGGCGCTCGTCGAACACGCCAAGCGCGAGGCGTACCCAGAAGCCGTCGAGCAGGCTCACGCCGATTTCGTCACCCTCACCGGCACCGAAGTTCCAAAACCCCGTACGGAAGCCAAGGCCCTGACGACACCCTGAGTTGCTTGTCGGTCGTGGCAGCTTCGGGAGTACAGGGCCTATAGGTCGGGGCTGTGTCGGCGCGGAAGACAGGGAGACTCAGGTCGGCGCGGCTGCTGATTGCGGTGCTGCTGTCGGTGCGGAATCGTGTTCCATCGTCGGGAGGTTTCCGCCGCGCCGGGGAACACTCCGGTGTGCGGCCTCGTTTCACGTCAGGCCACATGCCGTGATCCGTGAACTGGGGGACTGCCTTGCCCGATACCTCATCCGCCGTCGTCGTGCCTCCTCTCCCTCCCCTTGCCATCCAGGCAGAGCGCCTGATCGCGCTCGGGGTGCACGAACTCGCGGGCGTACCTGCCGACGTGGTGCGCACGTTCGCCGAAGGCGCCGAGCACGGAAACGGCGGTGCGCTGCTCGCCGTCCACCCCGACCACGCGTGCGCCTCCGCCCTCGCAGGGATGGTTCGCCGCGACGACAAGCCTGGCTTCGTGGTCACCGACATGCCCGACGTCGACAGCTTCGCCCCATGCGCCGTCGAGGTGCCCGACGCTCCTCTCTACCTCGTCACAGGCCTCGATCGCGGTGACCACATGGCCAACTGGAGCCCTGAGGAGGCATTGCCCACGCTCGCCAGGGGCGGTCGCACCCCGCTGCTGCTCACCGAAGGCATCCACTGGCTTCTCCAGCAGCCGACGGTCCTCGAGCGCAACCGCTGCTTCATGACCATCGGCTCCCGGTTGCGCAAGCCCGACGGAACCCTGGACGCCCGCACGCCGGCTATCTGGATCAGCAACGGCATTGGGCGAGACGGCCGCGAGCGTCGCAACGCCCCGAAGGTCGGCTGGTGCTGGTGGGGCAACCGCCACACCTGGCTGGGTTTCGCCTCTGCCACGGCCCGCAGGGTCCATTAGTAGGTGACCGCCGAGCTGTTCGCCTTGTCCCGCACTCCGGACCGCACCGGCGGCAGCCCGGGCGGGGAGTGACACGACGGTGCGCGATCAGTGGCCCCTCGCGCGACCGTGTATGAGCCCACGTGGGGGATAAGGTGTGCACCGTGAAACAGTTCGTTGTTTCATTGTCTGGATGCGCTAGGTTGGTGCCATGGCACCCGGTCCCCGGCACATAGCTCACGAGCGCCTGTCCGCGCTGGCAGATGCCCTCCCGGCGAACAGTGATACAGACGCGGGCCGACTTGGACAGGACGCTGCCCTGGTGGGACGGCTGCTGGCGACGGCTGCCGGCGGCAGGGACGGCGTTGAGCACGCTCCCGAGGTCCTCGCGGACGACGTGGGTGCGGCGCTCGGTCTGTTCGAGGAGATGCGCGTGCAGCTCGACCGGCTGGAGACGCAGGTGGTGATTGAGGCGCGACGGCTTGGCATGGACTGGCGTCTGATCGCCCAGCATCAGGGTCTGAACTCGTCGCAGGCCGCGTCACAGCGCTATCAGCGCTTGATGACGCGGCTCGAGGAGATCCGGCAGGGCATCAGGTGAAGGAGGCATCGCAGATGACGGACCAGCCCGGTGAGCGGTTCTCTGCCGTCGACGCGCTGCTCGCCGCTGTCGACGGCGGCACGGTGCTGCCCGCGCCGGCTGAGCGGGCGCGCCTGCGGGAGGCGGCGGGCCTGACGCAGGCCGCGGTTGCTCAGGCCCTCGGGGTGCGGGTGCCGAGCATCGACGCGTGGGAGGCGGGGCGGGCCGAGCCCAAGGACGAGCGTCTGGACGCCTACCGGCGGCTGCTCGACGGTCTGGCACACCGCTACCCCGCACCGGCGAACGCCTCCGGCGACGAGGCAGATACTCTGCCCACGCCGGACGCCGCTCGCCAGGGCCCCGCCTCGGACCAGGTATCAGAGCCAGTAGGCACGACAGCGCCGACGGCGCCCGACCGTGCCGGCGGAAGGTCTGCTCCGTCGCCCTCTCGGCGATCGGGTCCGAAAGCGGCGAGGAGGGCCGCGCACTCCACTGCCGGCGTGGACGCGCGGTTCGAGAACGGGCCGCTCGCGGTCGTCGACGTCGAGGACGGGCAGGCGCTGGCGTACTGCGTCGGCGGGCTGGTGCTGGACGTGCCCGTGAAGTCGCTGCCGTCGCTGGTCGAGTGGACCCTCAACGAGGCGCACCTCGGGCAGGCCAAGCTGTCCGGGTCCGGCAAGGACGCCGACCCGCTGATCGTCCTCACGGAAGCGGCGCTGGAGCGATTCGGCCTCCCGCCGCGGCTGAGCGACGAGGAGCGTCTCTCGGGTCGCCTGCCCGAGAGCCACATGGCGGTCAAGCAGCTGGTGCGCGCCGAGTGGAAGCTGACGAAGCGCGGGTTCGGGCCATGGGCCCGGATCTACCGCCCGGCAGAGGGCGGCAGGCGGCAGTGCGTGCAGCTGTGCGTTCCGTCCTGGAACGCGCTCGACACCCGTCACTGGCTGGACGCGGCGCACCTCCCGCCGGCTGATCTCGCCCGGGTCCTGGGCACATACGCGACCCGGGTGATGACGCCGCGCGGCTCCACCGCGGTCACCGGCCTGGAGCTGATGACGGCCCTTCACCCGCCCACCCGGGCGTCGGAGCGGGACGCGGACGGTCAGCGGCACAGCGAACACAACCCCGGCTCCCTGGGCAAGGACCCGGTGGACCCGGCGCCCTGTGAAGTACCCGACGGGCACCCGCTCCTGGCCCATCTGCCGCGCTTCCATCAGCGTGGCCCGGCCGAAGTGCTCGTGGAGGAGGCCTACGACTGGGCCCGGCCGCTCACCGATGACGAGTGCATGAAGCGGCACCTGGTCGGCATCGACGTGAACATGGCTTTCGCGGCCGGCGCGAACGGCACCGTCGTCGGCCTCGGCGCCCCCACCCATGTCACCCATCCCGTGTTCGATCCGAAGCTTCCCGGCGCGTGGCTGGTCGACCTGTCCCATGTCGACCTGTCCCGCGTGAAGTCCGGCAAGGAGTGGGTCGACCTGGACGGTGACCTGCTGCCGTCTCCGTTCACGCCGAAGGGCGACCGGCCCGGCGGGCCGGCCTGGTACGCGACACCGACGGTGGCGTACGCGGTCGAGCTGGGGTACGACGTCGCCCCGACCGAGGCGTACGTCCGCTACGACAACGGCCGCTACCTGGACGGCTGGTACAACCGGCTCCGCGACGCCTACGTCGCGACGATGGCCGACCTCGGCGTCACCGCCGATCTGGCGCCGGACGCGTTCCTTGCGGCGATGGACGGCTACCGCAACAACGACCCCGACATGGCGATCGTCGTCTCCGCGATCAAGGCGACCGTCAAGGGCGGCATCGGCAAGCTCCGCGAGAGACCGCGCGGCGAGGGCTGGAAGCCCGGCCAGCCGTGGCGAGCGCTCGCCCGGCCGACGTGGCGGCCGGACATCCGCGCCGCGGTCATCTCCAAGACTCGTATCAATATGCACCGCAAGATGCTGAAGCACGCAGCGTTCACCGGCGAATACCCGGTCGCGGTCCTGTCCGACTGTGCCGTCTACGCTGCCGACGGCCCCAGCCCGCTCGACTTCCTGCCCTACCGGGAAGGCAAGCCGCTACCGGGCGGCTTCCGCCTCGGCGTCTCCCCAGGGATGGTCAAACACGAGGGCACCCAGAGCGTGCTGTGGGGCGAAGGAGTCCGCGAGGAACACGGCCCGGGACTCAACCTCGCCCGCTACATCAAGGACGGCAGCATCATCCACTCGGACACGGGGGAGTAGCCGGTCATGCCCACGTTCCAAGACGGGCTCGAGCAGGCAGTCCAGAAGGCCTTCACGCGCCCCATCCCCAAGTCGGCGGGTGCGCAGATGCGCTATCTGGTGAAGCAGTACAAGAGCACCAAGCAGGTCGCCCAGATGCTGCGTATCTCGCAGCGCACCGTCGAACGCTATGTGAAGGACCAGATCAAGAAGCCGCGGAAGGATCTGGCGCAACGGCTGGAGCGCGAGGTGAAGAAGCGCTGGCAGCCACAGATCAGGCAGAGAGCCAAGGAGACGGCTGCCACGAGTGAGGGCATCGTCATCGACTTCCGCGCCCGCCTCGGTTATACCGCCCCCATCGGCTCCACCGATCAGGACCGCATCCGCCACCTCACCGTCGCCCTCCCGCCCCAGTACGCCGCCCGCCTCTTCACCGCCCAGGAACAAGGCGCAACGGAGCGGCAGTTGCAGGAGATCGCAGCGGACGCCCTCAAGGAGGTCTACTTCCAGGACGGCGGCCGCCGCGCCGGCAGCCTGGAAGAAGTCCGCTTCACCGATGTCGAGCACATCGAGTTCGAACTCTAGGCAGCGGGCTTCACCCCTGGCGCCGCAACTGCCAACGATGTGTTCGGGTGCCCGTTCGCAGAGATGGCTCCCTTGACCAGCGGCGCTGCGGTTGCCTTGCGAAGCCGGAGCCTGGCTCTGTTCACGAGAATGGGTTCTGGCCCAACTTCTGTGGAGCGGTGACGCTCAGTGTTGGTGAAGGCCGCCGTGCAAGTGCGTGTGACGGCCCTGTGCTCCCGAAGCTTCGGCGTAGTGACAGCCTCTCTCTGTAGCAAATGACAGGTCCGCGAGCGGCCGGTCGATCAGTGGGGCAGGATGCGCATTACTGCCTCGCGTTCGCCGCTGAGCCGCAGGCCTTGCTGTACTGCGGCGCTCAGATCGAGGTCGCCGAGCAGAGTCGCGGCCAGCAGGTGCGGCGGTCCGGTCAGTGACGCGGTGGGGTGGTCGACCCGGCCGGCGTGTGTGTGCACTGAGCCGTCCTTGACTTCGATGACCAGGTCCTCGCTGCCGTCGGCGTGCAGTTGCAGGGCGATTGCCGGCTGGTCGGGGCGGTGGTCGGTCAGGGCCCGGGCGGGCATGTCCAGCCAGTGGGTGCGGAAGGTGTCGTTGCCGCCCGGCTCACGCAACAGCGGCACGCCCCACCGGCTCAGCTCCTGCAGCACCGGCTCCAGCGCGCGGCCACGCTCGGTGAGGGAGAACAGGGTGGTGGCCACCGGCGGCGGGGCGGCCTCGCGGTGGATCAGGCCGGCTTCCTCGAGTTCGCGGAGCCGGTCGACCAGCAGGTTGCTGGCGATCCCGGGCAGCCCGTTGCGCAGGTCGGTGTGCCGGCACGGACCCAGGGCGAGCAGTTCACGGACTATCAGCAGGGTCCATCGGTCGCCGATGGTGTCCAGTGCTTTCGCGATGCCGCAGTACTGCCCGTAGGTGCGCATGCCATCACCCTACATCGCGGCGTTGAGATTCAAAACTCTCTTGTTGACTTTCTCAACAACGTCGGTCTAGCGTCGCTGCCCATGACCCCCACCCTTTCCGTGCGTCGGCTGGCCTGGGCCGGCATCGAGATCCGTCTCGGCGACACCCGCCTGCTGATCGACCCGCTCGAGAACGTCGCTCCGCTGGCGCCGGTGATGGGGCCGCCGCACCGGCCGGTCGACCCGGTCGATACACCGCCCGGCACCCACGCCCTCATCACCCACCTGCACCCCGACCACTACGACCACGACCTGATCGCCCGGATCGCGGCCACCGGCACGATCGGCTGCCACACCCCCAGCGCGGCGGCGCTGCACGAGGTGGGCATCACCCCCGCCGCCCAGGACCTGGGCCAGTCACGCCGCATCGGAGAGCTGACCGTCACCCCGGTGACCTCGCTGGACTGGCGCGGCAACGACTGTGACCAGGTCGCCTGGGTCGTCGAAGGCGCCGGCCGGCGGGTCATCCACTGCGGCGACACGCAGTGGCACGGCAGCTGGTGGCAGATCGCCCGCGACCACGGCCCGTTCGACGTCGCGTTCGTCCCGGTCAACGGCGTCATCGCCCACTTCGAGGGCTACGCGGCCAACGTCCCGGCGACCATGACCCCCGAGCAGGGCGTCGAGGCCGCCGTCGCACTCGGCGCCGGCACCGTCTGCGCCATGCACTACGGCCTGTTCCACAACCCGCCGTTCTACACCGAACAACCCGACATCGAGCGGCGCTTCCAGCACGCCGCCGACGAGCGCGGCATCACCGCGGCGATCATCGCCGACGGCCAGCCCGTCCTCTGACCATCAGAAACAAGGAGCAACACATGAAGATCGTCCTGTTCGGTGCCAGCGGCAACATCGGCCGGCCCGCCACAGAGGAACTACTGCGTCGCGGCCACACCGTCACCGCGGTCACCCGAGCCGGCCACATCGACGGGCTCAAGCACAAGGCCCTGACCGTGACCACCGGTGACGTCACCGACCCCGCGGCGGTCGCAGGCCTCGCCGCCTCCCACGACGCCGTGCTCTCGGCCGTCGGCCCTCGGATCGGCCAGGAAAGCGACCGCGCCACGATCGTCGGTGCCGCCCGTGCGCTGATCGACGGACTCCGCCGAGCCGGCGTCACCCGTCTGGTCACCATCGGCGGTGCCGGTAGCCTGCGCACGCCGACCGGCGCCCGGGTCATGGACGACCCGGACTTCCCCGCGCTGTGGAAGGCCAATGCCGAGGCCCAGTCCGAAGCGCTCGACCTCTACCGCGGCGTGCACGACCTCGACTGGACGTACGTGTCGCCCGCCGCAGTCATCGGAGCGGGCGAGCGGACCGGCGCCTACCGCAGCGCCGGGGACACCCTGCTCACCGACGACGACGGCAACAGCCGCATCTCGTACGCCGACTACGCGATCGCCTTGGCCGACACGATCGAGAGCGGCACCGCGATCCGCCGTCGCATCACCGTGGCGTACTGAGCCATGAGCAACGACGCCGCCGGCCGGCAAACCCGATTCATCGTCCTGCTCGCAGCGCTCGTGGCCCTGGGGCCACTGTCCATCGACGGCTACCTGCCCGGACTGCCGGAGCTCGCCGGCGACCTGCGCGCCAGCGCCGCGGCCACCCAGCTCACCATCACCGCCTGCCTGGCCGGGCTGGCCATCGGGCAGCTGATCGCCGGGCCGCTGAGCGACACCTACGGCCGGCGGCGTCCGTTGCTGGCGGGCCTCGCCCTCTATACGATCGCCAGCGCGCTCTGCGCGGTGGCGCCCGACGTCCGGACCTTCGTCGGCCTACGCCTGGTCCAGGGCATCGGCGGGGCGTTCGGCATCGTCATCGCCAACGCCATGGTCCGCGACCGCACCTCCGGAACCCGCACCGCACGTCTCTTCTCCGCACTGACCTTGATCACCGGCCTGGCGCCGGTGTTCGCGCCGGTCCTCGGCGGCCAGCTACTGCGCGTCACGGCCTGGCCGGGGATCTTCGTGGGCCTGGCCGTACTCGGCGCCGTGATGCTGGCGGCCTCCGCCGCAGGACTGCCGGAGACCCGGTCCTCCGCGTCACGCCAGCCGCTGCTGGCTGTCGTCGGGCAGCTGCTCAGCGACCGGGTCTTCACCGGCTACGTCCTGGCCAACGGCCTGGTCTTCGCGGCGATGTTCGCCTACATCTCCGGCTCGCCGTTCGTCCTGCAGGAAATCCACGGCCTGTCACCGCAGCAGTACAGCGCCGTGTTCGCCGTCAACGCCGCCGGACTCATTGCGGCCGCCCAGATCAGCGGCCGGCTGGTGGCCCGGGCCGGCGCCCGCGTGCTGCTGCTCGCCGGTCTGCTGGGCGCGACAGCCGGTGGCACCACGGTCCTGGGCGCGGTGCTGACACGGGCACCCCTGCCCGCGCTCCTGATTGGCCTGTTCGTCCTGGTCTCCAGCGTGGGCCTCGTCATGCCGAACGCCGCGGCCCAGGCCCTGGCCGACCACGGCGGACACGCCGGGTCGGCAGCCGCTCTGCTCGGCTTCAGCCAGTTCATGATCGGCGGGGCACTTGCTCCGCTGGCCGGCGCGGGTGGCGCCACCGACGCCTTGCCGATGGGAATCATCGTCGCCGTGCTGCCGGCGCTCGCTCTGCTCACACTCGGCGTCCTCACCCGGTCGATGCCCGGTGAGCGCACTCGCAGGCCCGCTCGCCAGGGACGTGCCGGGCACCGGCGACCGCGCCGGCACAGCGATCGCAGACGCGGCAAGGTCCATTAGCAGCTGAAGGGTCGGTGGCCGAACGTCGCGAACCGCGCCTGCCTGGTACACCCTCCGCCAGGCCGAAGTTTGCCGCGCGGTGGATAGAACACCGCCGACATTCGGACTGACACTGCTGAAGAACGGTGTCGTCTGCGTTGAAGATCAGATGTCGTTCAACAGGAACGAGCCCCCAGGACCCTCAACAACTCCTTCAAAGAACCCGCCTCTTCAAGAACCTCGCAACACCCTTTGATGAGGAAATCCCGGGACAATCGGGCCGCGAAACATGACCGAGCGTCACCTCAGTTACAGAGCGCTACTTGTCACGTCGCCGTAGCTTCGGGAGGACAGGCCGTGACCACAGTCTGACGTTGGTGTCGGTGGGACGGTCGACAATGCCGGTCATGGCGGATCGCAGTCCGGTCCTCCGGATCATCACCTCGGCGGCGGGGGCGTCGCTGAAGCCGCTCTGCCTGGCCCACCTCCGGAGCCGCCAGGAAGAGCAGCTTTAACAGCCGGAGCAGTACCTCGCGCACAGCCCAGAACCATCAGCCCGGACGAGGTCGGCACTGGCAGCTTCCAGACGGTCTCGCGGGACGAGTCAGCAAGATCAGCGGCCACAGAGAGTAGGCACACCACAGGAGTTGGACCAGAACCCAAACTCGTGTACAAGGCCACGGAGCCGGTCGGCCGCTGCTTCCGCGACGCCAACGCAGTGAGGCCGGTCAGATCATCATGTTCGGGGTTCCGCGGACTGCGTACGCCGGCAGGCGTGCCTCCCGCAGACAGGCGGGTGGAAGGTTGAGCCCGAAACGCCGTTCGATGACGCTCAGGGTGCGCCGGTAGGTGACCCTGAAGTCTTCGTAGTCTTCGTCGGCGGGGTCTTCGGGAGACAGAAGCGTCTGCCCATCGGGGCTGAGTACCTGTCCGGCAGCGAGGTCGGGGATCAGTAGATCGGGCTCCTTGCCGTAGCGGTGGTTCTCCTCGTGCAGGCCGAAGCCGCACAGGACCAGTCCGTCGCGGGCGTACTCCACGGTGGCCGGAGGGTGCTCTTGCATCGGCACGTAGCGGATGGCCTCGACTCCGTCGCGAGAGATCTCCGCAAGCAGGTCCCCGCCGGTCGAGTCGCCGTACTCCAAGGCGAAGGACCAGCCGGCGCATTCACCGACTCGCACGACACCGTCCCCGTCGGCGCCCGGACGGTAGCCCTCCATCTCCAGGCTCCATGCCTGGGAGTCGGTCATCGGCTCGGTTGCCCCGTGCGGGTCGGCTCCCATGCGCACCGCGAGCTCATGGGCGGATATCCCTCGTGCGAACACCACGCTGGACATCCAGTTCTCCAGGCCGACCAGCCACTGAATTCCGTCACTCACGCGTTTCCCCCTCGCTGTCGATCGGTGATCTGGCTGTACGCACCCTAGACAGCACCGCTGACACCGACTCAGCATCACGTGTCCGTCGGGAGGTCAGGCTTGCGTGTGCCCAGCCCGCCTTGCAGGCGACGGCGCGGGCGGGGCTCTGGTTCGGCGGCCTGGCCGGGGTTTGATGCGGAACGGGCCCCTGTTGCGCAGCCCGACGGGCTCACAACCAGTCCACGCCCAGGTCGGCGAGTGCAGCCTGCTGGCGTTCGGTGAGTTTGTCGCGGCGTTGTTTCTGGTTGGCGTACCAGATGCCGAGGGCGAGTTCGTGCTCTTGGCCGTCGACGAGGATCGTCTCGCGGTGCGGCCGGCGAACCGTTGTGGTGCCCTCGCGTGCGACGTATTGCGCGAGGGCGGTCACGCCGCGCTGGAACGCCGCCGACATCGACCTCGTCGCGGGAGCCTTCGCCCGCGGCGCGGGGGAGGGCTCGATGCCCAGTCGGGTGAGGCGCTGTTGCTGCACGAGGGTGAGGTGGGTCCAGTCGCGGGACTGGCGGTTGATCCATTTGCCGAGGTCGTCGCCGTCGAAGAGGACGCCCGGTTCGATGAACGGCAGTGTGCCGTCGGCGTAGAGAAGGTCGGCGAGCACCTTGTAGTGGCGTTGCCAGTCCAGTGGCCAGGGGCAGTTCCAGTCCGGGTCGATCGCGGTCAGCTGCGTCGCGCGGCGTTCGGCGCGGTCGGTGTCTTTGCCGAGGCCGCCCTTGCGGCGGAGGTTGGCCATGTGCTGCCCGATCGGCACGAGTTCGCTCCCGCCGCTCTCGACGTCCTCCCAGACGGCGTCCTGCCGGGGGGCCAGGTGCCCGTGGGCCCGGTGGAAGGAGCGCAGCGCGGACAGCTTCTTCTCCCAGGCTTCGTCGCCCGGTTCCCACACCGTGCCGGCCTCGTCCAGCAGTTCGCGGCGGTGCTCATCGAGGAGACCCGCGCGGTAGTTGCGGCGCTGTTCGTGGATCCATGCCCCGAGGTTGAACAGCCGACCGTTCATGGTCACGGTCGTGTCGTAGGGGACCGCGTGGCGGCCGGTGATGCCGTGTTCGGAGCGCCAGGTCCGCAGGGCCTGCCAGCCTTCCAGCCACACGGTGGCGTCGGGGCGGATGACACGGGTGCGCACGAACGCGGCGATCGTGGACGGATCGCGCGGGGAGGCGAAGTTCATCATCACGCTCACCGGCTCCGGCTCCTCACCGCCCGTCTCGCCCGCGGTGACGTGGTGCTTCTTCTCCCGGGGCTGACGGGTGAGCGAGCGGGAGGCGAGTTGTTCGACGATGCGTTCGTCGTGGGAGCGCAGGCCTTGGAGGATGTCGACGAGGGGCTGGAAGCCGGCGGAGGCGACCATGTTCGTGGGGTCTTCGCCGGGCTGGAGGAAGACGGGCACGATGATGCGGCAGGTCTTGGCGGTGCCGTCCGGGTTCGGGCGCAGACCGCGGCCGATGTTCTGCACGATCTGCACCATCGACCCGCGGGCGCCGACGATGCACACGGCCTCCACGCCCCGCTCGCCGACGATGTCGACGCCCTCGCCGAGAACCCGCACGGAGGCGAGGAAGGCGCGGTGCACGCGCCGGGTGTCGGCATGGATGCCGTTCGCGAACTGGCGCAGGACCTCGCGGCGGTGGGCGATGGGGTGGTCGCCGCACAGCCAGTTGGCCCACACCCGGTCCGCCGGCACATGCCGCTCCCGCGCCAGGTCCTCCAAGCCGGTCGGCTCGGCGTGGATGGGAGATGAGGGGCGGGCGTCGGCCTCGGCCAATGCATGCTCGGACACCTGCGTCTCGTACAGGTCGGCGGCAGTGGCGGGCAGGTTCGCCGCGAAGGCCTTCGCTTCCTCGACCTGCTGGTGAAAGGTGAGCACGGTGCGCAGGTTGAGTTTCGCCGCGTGCTCCAGGAGCGCCGACTGCAGCAGCGCCAGGCGGCGGCCCCGCAGCGCGTCCTCGGACAGGCCGACCGAGAAGTCGGGGTCTTCGATCTCGAGGACGTCGATCTCGAACGGTGCGAGGATGCCGCGTTCCACCGCTTCGGACAGGCCCAGTTCATAGATCCGCTCGCCGAAGACGCCGTCGGGGTCCGAGGCCATCGTCGCCAGCGCCACCTCCTCCCCGTCGCGGCCGCGCGCGGGCCGCGCCGGTGCGAGGATCCGCGGTGTCGCCGTCAGATACAGGCGGAAGCCGGCGGGGATGCGCTCGTCGTCGTGGATGGCCGCCCACGGCTTGCCCAGGTCACCGGCGGTACCGTGCGCCTCGTCGATGACGGCGAGGTCGAACGGAGCCAGCTGCTGACCGTACAGGGCCGGGCCGCCGGCGAGAGCGGTCTCCAGCGGGCCGCGGACCCGACCGGACGGAACGTGCGGGTCCTCGCGGTCGACGAGGGAGGCGTACGTGGCGAGCACGACGACCGGCCCGGCCCCGGCCCACAGGGCCAGCTGGATCGGGTTCGTCGTCGTCCGCACCCCGAGCCGGTCGAGAACCTCGTCCTTCTCGATCGAGCACACCGCGACCATCGGCGCCGTGTGGCCGACCCGGCGCCACGACTCAGCGGTCTGCACCAGCAGCTCGAGCGTCGGCACCATCACCAGGACTCGCCCGTGCCGATGGAGGTCCAGAGCGGCGGAGGCAGCGGTGTAGGTCTTGCCGGAGCCGGTGGCGGAGACGACGGTTGCGCGAACACCCTGCTCTCGTGGGGCGAGGCGGGCAGCAGCGGCACCGGCTTTGACGATCCGCCGTTTCGCCTCCACCTGGTGCTCACGGAGCTTGATCACGAGTTGTTTCCTCTCCTGAACCAGACAGTCCAGGCTATCGGCATCGGACTGCTCGGAGCGTGCGGATCGGCTTCTCGGTGGCGGCGCGCTCGTGTGTCCATCACCGAGTCCTTCCCCTCTGCGGGGGCGTCCGAGGAGTGGTGATCTGAGAGCCATAGCGCCGTCCGGAGGACCGGTGCGGCGGTGAGATCGGGGCACAGCCGGGGTTTCGCGGGCCGGCTGCGCGGGCGGGCCACGTGCCCCGCGGCCCGGTGCGGCGGCCATGGTGCGCGGTGGAGGGCTACTGATCGGGCCTCCCCGTCGCGGAGCAAGGTGCGCGTCGGCTCGAGTAGTTCGACCTGGTGAGCGCGGGCCAGTTGGAGAGCGCACTCAACTCCTACCAGAGCGCCTTCATGGTGGTCAGCCACGATGAGGAGGTTCGACTGGCCGCTGAGCACGAGCGCAGGTGATGCGCCATCAGGTTCAGGACTCCGGACGAAGGCCGGGGCCCCCGCGCCTGTCGTCACGGCTCCGTGGTTGGCGCGGCGTTGACCGCCGCGGGCCGCGGCGTGATGGCGGTCGTCGGACGGGTTGTGGCCGGAGTCCTTGCAGGATTCGGGGGAGGGCACCCAGCTTCCCGCCTGCTGAGCCCCAGAGTAGACACTGTCTACGGAAGTGGTGTAGACAGTGTCTATGAGCGATCGGGACATGAATCTGCGTGACCGTCTGGTGGATGTCGGCGTCGGTCTTGTGGCCACGGAGGGACTGCAGGCCCTGTCACTGCGGGAGATCGCCCGTCGGGCCGGGGTCTCGCACGGCGCGCCGCGACGCCACTTTCCGACGCATCTGGCCCTGCTCTCGGCGATCGCCCGCCACGGCTTCGAGGATCTGGCGTCGCGGGCGAGAGAGGCTGTCGCCCGGGATCTGCCGGACGCGGATGCGCGGGCGCAACTCAAGGTGTTCGGGCGGATCTACCTCGACTTCGCGCGCAGTGACCGCGGCATGTACGAGCTGATGTTCCGTCATGATCTGTTGGAGAGCAACGAACTGGGTCTGCGCGAGACGAGCCTGCCGCTGTTCGCCGCCCTGGTGGACATGGTTACCCGGGCACGCTCCCGGCCGGGTGCGGAACCCGCGGTCGTCGCGGGCGCGTTGTGGGCCAATCTGCACGGCATCGCACAACTCTGGGGGTGGGGCAGCCTGCAGGTCGCGGCGGGGGTCGATGACGTCGAACCGCTCCTGTGCGCAGTCATGGACGCGCACCTCGGCCCGCAGCCCCGGTGAACCCCGCACGCGGGCAGCGCCTGACGCTCGCCGGCAGCATCACCGGCGCTGTGATCGTCGCCCTGGACGGTTCCGTGCTCACTGTCGTACAGCCCGTCCTGCAGCGTGAACTGCATGCCTCGGTGACCCAGGTCCAATGGACCAGCACCGGCTATCTGATCGCCGTGGCGAGCCTCCTCGTGTTCGCCGGCCGGCTGGGCGACCACTACGGACACAAACGGATTTTCGCCACCGGAGTCCTGGGGTTCGCCGTCACGTCGGCGGCCATCGGCCTGGCGGAGAGTATCGGCCCGGTGATCGGACTGCGCATCGCGCAGGGAGTGTTCGGAGCACTGCTCCAGCCGGCCACCCTCGGGATGCTGCGCGCCGCATACCCGCCCGGCCGACTCGCGATGCCCATCGCGCTGCGCACCAGTGCCATCGGCGTCGCGGTCGCGGCCGGCCCGATCCTCGGCGGCGCGCTCGCCGCCCACATGGGCTGGCGATCGGTCTTCTTCCTCAGCGTGGTCCCCGCAATCGCCGCGGGCGTACTGGCCCTGTACGTGCCGATACCCGAGACCCGGCGACCGGGCCCAGGGCTCCGGGGGCTCAACCTGCCGGGCGCTTTCCTTCTCGCCGCAACCCTCGGGTGCCTGGTCCACACGCTCGTGGGACTACCCGACAGCGGCTGGACGCCGGTGTCGAGTCTCGCGGCCGCCGCCGCCGTGACGGCGGGCAGCGCCTTCGTCCTGCACGAACGGCGTACCGCGAACCCTCTCGTCCCGCCCGCCGTGCTGCGCTCGGTGCCCGTCATCTCGGCGCTGGCCGTCCTGGTGTCGGCGTCGGCATCGCTGTTCGGGGTCCTATTCCTCGGTACCTACCTGCTCCAGGACGTCCTTGGTCTCGACCCTTTCACGACTGCCCTGCACATGCTGCCCATGGCCGTGATGATGGTGCTGGGTGCCCCCGCCTCCGCCGTACTGCAACGGCGTCTGGGGTACCGCGCGACCACCATGACGGGCATGTTGCTTCTCGCTCTCGGCATCCTGCTGGTATCCCGCCTGGACGAAGCCTCCGGCTTCGGACCGGTCAGTCTGTGCTTTCTCGTCATGGGCGCCGGTTTCGCGCCGGTGATGGTCACCGCGACCGCCGTGATCGTGCATCAGGCATCCGTGAACACGGCGGGGGTGTCCGGAGGGCTCCAGCAGACCGCGATGAACATCGGTCCGGCGCTGGGTGTCGCGGCGACGACGATGCTGATGGGCCTGGCGACGCCCGGAACCGCGGGAGTCGGCGGGTCCGGTGCGGCCTTCGTTCAGGCCATGGGTCCCACGCTCGTGGTTCTCGCTGCCCTCGGGGTGGCCGGCGCCGCCATGGCTGTGGGCCTCCCGGGCCGCGACCGCCAACCGGCCCGGTCCGGCTGTCGAGCCGCCCGAGCCCAAACCGGGATGCGCTACCGCACAGGACGCGAGTCTTCTTCCGGCCCACCGTCCGCACGATGATCAGGTGACCTCCCGTCGCTCCCGTGGCGCCGGTCCTCAGGCCGCGCAGAGCATCCACGCCGCCCTGACTGACCTTCTCGACTCCCAGCCGGGGGTCAACCTCCCTGACGTTGCGGAGCTACTCGCCAGCAGGGTTCTCGATACACGCGAGGCGCCGACCCGACCTCATGGCGAAGTCTGGGCGCCGGCGGTCGCGTTGACGAGGAACCGTCCACCTGCCCGGCCGACTGGTGCCCGTCGCAGGTCGATAGCACAGTCGCCGTTATATGGTGATTTGCGGAGTGATGGCAGTGTCCCAACACCAGCTTTTCCGCCGTCGAAACGCGGAGCTCTGGCGACGGTCGTAGCTTGCAGACCGACATGCCGTGAACCGCGAAGATCAGCTACAGAGAGGTCACCGATGAAGGCGATTGTGGTGACGGACGAGGCCGCCGGAACGGCTGGGATGACGTTGGCGGAGCGACCGCAGCCGGAGGCGACGGGGAACGACGTTCTTGTCGAGGTGCATGCGTCGGGATTCACCCCAGGTGAGCTGACATGGCCTGACACCTGGACCGATCGCCTTGGGCGGGACCGCACGCCGTCGATCCCAGGCCACGAGGTGGCCGGCATGGTCAGCGCGCTCGGCTATGGCACGCGAGGGCTGTCGGTGGGGCAGCGGGTGTTCGGCCTCGCGGACTGGGCTCGTGACGGCACCCTGGCGGAGTACGTGGCTGTCGAGGCGAGGAACGTCGCGCCGCTGCCGGGTGATGTCGATTTCACGGTGGCGGCGAGCTTGCCGATCTCGGGCCTGACCGCGTGGCAGGGACTGTTCGTTCATGGCCGCTTCCAGGTGGGGCAGAGTGTCCTCGTGCACGGTGCGGCCGGCGGAGTCGGTTCGATGGTGACCCAGCTTGCACGTGAGGCCGGCGCCTACGTCATCGGCACCGGCCGCGCCGCCGACCGGCAGACGGCACTCGACTTCGGCGCGCAGGAGTTCGTCGATCTCGACAGTGACGCCCTGAAAGACGTCGGCCGGGTCGATCTGGTTTTCGATGTCATCGGTGGGGGCCATCGGGAAGAGTTCCGCGGGTCTGGTTCGAGCTGGAGGAATGCTGGTGACCATCGCCGGCCCTCCCGAAGTGCAACCGGTGGACGGCCTGGCGGTTGACTTCGTCGTCGAGGCGGACCGCGCGCAGTTGGGCGAGATCGTCCAGCGGGTGAGGGACGGGCGGGTGCGGACGAACATCGGCAAGGTCGCCACCCTGGATGACGCTGTCGCCGCCTTCAACCCGACAGAGCGGACCAAGGGCAAGACCATCATCCGCGTTCGTTCCTGAGAACGCGGGCCGTAAACATCGACCCCGTTCCCTCGGTTTCCGGCCGGCGTGTCTCGCCCTGCTCCGCAGGAGGCCCCTGGGGCTGGCTCGTCGGGGTCGCGGTCCTCTGCCGCCATGGTTACGGTCCGCTCCAGGCCGAGCCCGTCCTCGCTTTCCGGTGCCCCGGCTTCTGCCTTCTGGCCGCCCTGCATGACCTGGTCCTCGCGCTGGTCGCCTCAGTTGAACCCAGCGCCGCGCCCCACCAGGCATGGCTCTGACTTCTCCTCGCTCCCGATCGGAACGCAGCCCGGACACGCGGTCGGCGACGACTCAGAGGTATGCCAACAACGCGGTGAACTCGATGGACAACCCGAGGGTCCCCCAGAGGAGGATGTCACCAACCGGCCGGACCGGACGTCCTTCGTCTTCACGCAGCACGGCCATGTGGACGGCAAGGGAGGCCGGGGCCGAAGCGGCCCAGAGCACACCCGCAAACAGCAACCCGTCCATGGCGAGTTGTCGCCACTCGTGGATCCCGCTTTGCGACATTCGGGCCATCGTGGGCAGGCCGACTGCGGGCAGAAGCCCCACTGCTGTGCCGACCGCCACCCACCACCACCTTCTCCCGTGCCCTGCGCGCCGCCCGAACCAATGCCCCAGAGCCACAGTCGGCAGGACGTATGCGGCGGTCAGCAGCGCGCTCACAGCCAACAACACCGGCAGCCCGACCACCGGCGTGAGGGGATGCAGCGCTATGCCCGCCGGGGGGCCGGCAAGCCGTCCGGTCCACGCCAGTGCCAACGCGGCGATGACCACACAGAGCACAGCCATCGATACCGACGAGGGCGCTGCCCCCACCCGGTCGGCTTCGCGTCTGCCCCACACTTGCGCCATCTCGACCCCCGCCCCTGCCCGGCCCCGCCCACGCGAGTCGCGCTACGAGCATCGGCAGGCATGCAGCCACCACCCTAGGCCCACTACTGAACGCGTTCAAAGACGGGCCGGACGCGTGTGCCCAGCATCCGGTGGAGAACCCACCGCTCAAGTCCGACCCATCGGACACGCCCTGGACCCGATGCTGTGCCGGTGGGCGATGGAGTGCGGGGCCGGCGGGGGCAGGTGCCGGCCCGCAGGGTCTGGGTGGGCTGTGCCGTCGAGGCGGGCCACGGCGTAGTCCGGTGGTCGCGAGGCCGCTTACGCGGCCGGCGTGCCGCTCTGTGCCGCCTTGTGGTGGCGGGCGGTCAGCCGCGAGCCGGACTCGCGGCGGGCGGCGCGGCGCAGGAGCGGTACCGCGAGGAGGAACCCGAGGACCGCCCAGGCCGTGAGGACGAGGGCGACCATGGGCAGTTCCCAGGAGCCGGCCGCCTCGGCGGTCCGTGCCGAGTCCGGGAGCAGCGCCGAACGCAGGCCCTGCGCCATCCACTTGAGCGGAAAGACCGCGGCCACCTGCTGGACCGGCACGGGCAGTGCGGTGATCGGGAACACCGTCCCCGAGGTGAGCAGCAGCCCCATCGTCGGCAGCATGATCAATGCCAGGGCCTCGCGGGGGTTGGGCAGTACGGCGCCTATGGCCGCGCCGAGCGGTACGACGGCGAGCAGCCCGAGTGCGGTGACCCACAGCAGCGTCAGCCAGGCGCCCGGCCCGTGCGGCAGTGGCCCGTCCGCCAGCAGCGCCCCGGCGACCAGGAGGAGCGCCAGGGTGCCGACCGCCAGGACGACCACCAGGAGGCACTTGGCGATGAGGTAGGCCGGTATCCCGCCGGGCGTGGCGCGCAGCCGCAGCAGGGTGCCCTCCTCCCGCTCGGTCACGAGGATCTGCGGGAGGTTGATCAGCCCGACCTGGAACAGCAGGTAGGCGGCGAAGCCCGCCAGCACCAGATGAGTCATCGGGGTTCGGGTCCCGGGCACGTCGTCGCTGACGTAGGCGGCGACGAGCAACGCGACGACCACGTTGGTCAGATGGCCGGACATCTCCTTGCCGTTGCGCAGGAGGTGCCGCAGCTCGATTCCGCCGCGCTGGAGCCCGGCACGCCGGCTGTTGGTCCTGTTCGTCATGTGTGCCCCCTCATGCGGCCGGAACCTCCTCGTCCGCGTCCCTGTTCGTGCCGTCGGCCCCGTCCGTGCCGTCAACTTCCCGGTGCACCATGTGCAGGTAGGTGTCCTCCAGCGTCGGGCGGCGGATCTCCAGGTCGGCGATCGGGCCGTCCGCGTGACGGTGGAGTTCCCACACCAGCCGTGAGGGGTCCTCTGTGCGTTCGCGGCGGGGCGTCCCGTCGTCGGCCATCCAGCGGACCACGGCCTGGGCGGCGGCTCGCCGGGCCAGTTCCGCGGGTGTGCCACAGGCCCGGATCCGGCCGCCGACCAGCATGGCGATCCGGTGGGCGAGGCGCTCGGCCTCCGCCAGGTCGTGGGTGGTGAGCAGGACGGTGACGCCCTCGTCGCGGGCCAGCTGTTCGACCAGGACGTGGAACTCGTGACGCGCTTGAGGGTCGAAGCCGGTGGTCGGCTCGTCGAGGAAGAGGAGTTCGGGGCGGCCGACGATGCCGAGCGCGACGTCGAGTCGCCGGCGCTGGCCGCCGGACAGCCGGTCCACCTGCCGGCCGGCCTGGTCGGTGAGGCCGACCAGGGCCAGTAGTTCGGCCGGGTCGCGCGGGTCGGGGTAGTAGGTCGCGAAGTGGTTCAGCAGCTCGGCGACCCGCCAGCGGCGGTGGTCGCGCCAGGACTGCAGGACCAGGCCGATCCGGGCCCGCCACGCGTCGCCGCCCCGTTCGGGATCCGTGCCGAGGACGCTCACCTCCCCGCCGGAGCGCTGCCGGAAGCCTTCCAGGATCTCGACGGTGGTGGTCTTCCCCGCGCCGTTGGGCCCGAGCAGTGCGAAGACCTCGCCGCGGTGGATGTCCAGATCGACGCCGCGCAAGACGTCGACAGCGCCGTACGCCATGCTCAGATCGCGGACTCGGACCACGGGCTGGACGTCGGCGCGCCCGGACGTCGTCATCGGCCCGCCTCGGCGTGGGGCTGCTGTTGTGCGGCTCCGGTCGTGGGTCCGGCGCCGTCGACGATGGCCCGGAGTGCCGCCACATGTCCCTCGAAGGCGGTGCGACCGCGGTCCGTGAGCCGTACCTTCGTACGGCGGTTACGGCCGCCGCCCTCCTTCCGGGCCTCCAGGTATCCGGCCCCCTCCAAGGTGTGCAGCTGCTTGGAGAGCGCGGAGTCGCTGAGCGAGAGGCTGTCGCGGACGAACGCGAAGTCCGCCCACTCGGTGGCGGCGAGCAGCGCGACCACCGACAGTCGGGTGGCGGGGTGGATCAGCTCGTCGAAGCCGGCGGGGGTGCTCATCGGCCCGCTTCCTCGTCGGCCGCCGGTTCGCTGCCGCTCCGCACCGAGTCGGCCGCCCAGCGGTTGGCGGGGCCGAGGGAGAGCAGGTACACGGCCACCGCGGTCGTGGCCTGGATGAGGCCGGCGTAGATCGGCTCCAGCGGCTCGGTCAGGTGGTCCGACAGCACGATCGTCCCGCCGACCAGCACCGCCACCGCACCGAACGCGGCCCAAATACGCCCGGGGTAGCGAGTGTGGTGCAGTTGCATCCGGCCCCTGCGGCTCCTCACCACGATCAGCACGCTCAACAGACCGACGTAGGCGGCCACGGACAGTCCGACGCCCCACTGGGGCAGCTCCATGCCGACGCCGGCGAGGAACACCCACATGAGCGCGGCCATGCCGTAGGTCATGCCGCGCCCGCCGGACGCCGAGCGCTCGAACTCGTCGTACACCCGCTCCTGCGGAACGCGGATGCGCTGGAGATCCTTCCATGCCTGTTCGGCATCCACCGGCATGTTCACGGCCATCCCCTCCCGTCCCCGATTACTTTCCTATGAGGAAAGCTACTCAGGACTTTCCCGATAGGCAAGTCGGGGGCTCGCCGGTACCGGGAGGCGGGAGCCACCACGGTGGCGGCGGTCAGCAGTCGCTCGCCCCGCAGCACCCGCGCCAGGACCAGGCCGAGCGCGACGGCCGCGGCCGTCGCGATCGCGCCGCCGACCACCAGGCATCCCGGACGGTCATCGACCAGGCGATCGGCGTCATCATGGCCCCGCAGTGCTGCGGCTCCGAGGGGGCCTTCATGATCCTGCGGACCGCCTGACGGCACAGCAACGTCGAGCTCCGCGATGTGTGCGCCGAACTCCTCACCAACCTCGCCGGCGAGCCGCCCACCGAACCCGAGAAGCCCCGGCCCTGACACATGCGCGGACAGTCCTCCGCCGGGACGGCCGGTGTGAGCGACTCGTATTGCCGCCTTCCTCGTCGAGCATGCGGGACGCTTCGTCAGCGCTGTTGTGACAGGGTGCGCAGCCCGTCGATGAGCAGGCGCAGGCCGAACTCGAAGTGGGTGGTGAAGTCCGTGCTGCTGAGGACGGGCAGGGTGGCCGTGAGGTGCGGGTACGCCCCGGCCGTTACGGCCTCAGCCAGGCGGCCCGGGTCCGCGGGGGCCTCTGTGTCCGGTTCCCGAGCGGCGGCTTGTTCTTCCAGGGTGTGGCCGACGGTGAAGTTGGCCACCGTCATCAGGGCGCGCGCGGCGTCCGCGTCGTCGAAGCCTGCCTCGCGCAGAACGCCGATCACGGTGTCGGCGAAGTGCAGGGTGTGCGTCCCGGTCGAGTGTGTGCCGGCGAAGACGCGGGCGCCGTCGCGGTGGGCGAGCAGCGCAGTGCGCAACGCTCTGGCCAGGCCAGTCAGCCGCTCGCCCCACTCTTCGTCGGCTGGAATCGCGGACGTGCCAACGTCGGACAGCATCCGCTCCGCCATGGCGGTCAGCAGCGCCTGCTTGGTGGCGAAGTAGCGGTACAGCGCGCCGGCTTGGACGCCCATCGCATCAGCCAGACGTCGCATGGTCAGCGCGTCGAGCCCAGCCTCGTCCAGCAGATCCAGGGCTGTCTCGACGGTGCGCGCCTGGTCCAGCCGTGGGGGGCGCCCCCGTGTGCGGGTTGACGGATTGCTCATGGGCGCCACTATAGTGAACATCGTTCACGTGAACGATGTTCACTAAATAGTGGAGGTCACATTGACGGACACTGACGTGCTGGTCGTGGGCGCTGGTCCAACCGGGTTGATGCTCGCCTGTGAGCTGGCGCTGGCGGGCGTACGGACCCGGATCGTGGAGAGGCGTACCGCGCCGCAGCGTGATTCACGAGCGCTGACCCTGCACCCGCGCAGTGTGGAACTGATGGACATGAGGGGCCTCGCGCCCCGCTTCCTCGCCCTCGGGAACCCCGTGCCCGGCTGGCACTTCGCCGGTCTGGACACCCGTCTGGACTTCGCCGAGCTCGACTCCCGCCACGGCTACACCCTCTTCCTGGCCCAGGCCCGTACCGAGGCGCTGCTGGAGGAGCGGGCGGGAGAGCTGGGCGTCCGCATCAGCCGCGGACACGAGACCATCGGGCTGCGCCAAGACGCCACGGGCGTGGAACTGGAGGTGCGCGTGCCTGACGGAGCCGTCGGCACCGTACGGGCGCAGTACGCGGTCGGCTGTGACGGCGGGCGCAGTCTGGTGCGGCACGCTGCCGGCATCGCCTTCCCGGGGACCGACGAAACACTGACAGGCATGCTCGGTGACTTCGCGGAGGTCGACGCAGATCCTGCGGTTCTTGCTGCTCTACGGGCCCGCGGCGTGCTGACCGTACCGCTGGAGGGCGGGCTCACCCGGTTCGTCTGCATCGATCCGGAGCGGATGCGGATTCCGGCCGGGCAGCCGGTGACTCTGGAGGAGTTTCGTACCTCGCTGACGAGGATCTGTGGCTCCGACTGCGGGATCGCGCAGCCGCGCTGGCTTTCGCGCTTCGGCAATGCCACCCGCCTCGCCGCCTCCTATCGGTCCGGCCGCGTCCTGCTCGCCGGGGACGCCGCTCACATCCACTTCCCCGCGGCGGGTCAGGGACTGAACACAGGCCTGCAGGACGCCATGAATCTGGGCTGGAAGCTGGCTGCCACGGTCAACGGCTGGGCTCCTCCCGGTCTCCTCGACACATACGACGCCGAACGCCGACCGGTCGGACAGGCAGTCACCGAGAACACCGAAGTGCAGACCCTGCTCGCCGAGTTGCCCCTCCTGCCGCAATATCAGCGGCCCGCCGTTGCCCTGCGCAGGCTCCTCGACGAACTCCTGTCGCTGAAGGACGTCAACCGTCTGCTCGCGGGACGGATCTCCGCGCTGAGTACCTTCTGCCCGCCCGCGACCGCCGACGCCGACCCGCTGGTGGGACAGCGGATGCCCGACATAGGTCTGGCCGTCGTCGGTTCGGAGGCGATACGTCTCTACGAACTGTTGCCGCGGGGCCGCTTCGTCCTTTTCGACCTTGCCGGCGACGCGCATCCGGCGCAGGCCCTTGGGCCCGGGTGGCGCTCACGGGTCACTGCTCATGCCGTCACGAAGTACGACGAGCGTGCGGACCTCCACGGCGTGACCGAGGTGCTCGTTCGCCCCGACGGGTACATCGCCTGGTGCACCCGTGCCACCGATGCTGCGATCCGCAGCTCTGAGCGGACCGCCGCCCTGGCCGCTTGGGCAGGTGCACCCGGGTGAGGGTGACGCCTCTTGTGCGAGACCGCTCAGCGGGCCGGGCGATGGAGTCCGCACGTGTGTTGATCTTCCGATCGGTGGCCAAGCGCCGCCACAGACGGTGCGGGCGACCCCCACGAGCCGGGGCCGCCCGGCTGGCGAACCCGTCACCACAAAAACTGGAGATCACGCAATGGCTGCTCAGGAGCCTCTCGGCTACGACGCCTTTGTGGAAGTCGCCGCTGGTTCAGCTGTCGTCGGCCTTGTCCTCAAGGGTTCCCGGGCCCACGAGGGCAGTGCGTAGACAGCGACATCGGCCGGATGGGTGTGCAGGTGGCTACCAGGGGATCCGCCCGTTGGTGTCGAAGAAGCCGCCCGTGGGACCGTCCGGGCCGATCTGGGCCATGCGGACCAGGATTGAAGCGCCCTGCTCGACCGTCTGTGTGCCGGCGTGGCGGTTGAGGTCGGTTGCGGTGAACCCGGGGTCCACGGCGTTGATCCTGACCCCGGGGTAGGCCTTGGAGTACTGGACCGTGAGCATGTTCACTGCGGCCTTGGAGGACGGATAGGCGATGTCCGGGTAGAAGTGCGCGGGCGAGTCGGGGTTCACGAGCTCGCGCATCAGCGAGGTGCCGCTGCTGACGTTGACCACGACGGGGGCTGGTGAACGCTGCAGCAGCGGGAGCAGCGCATGCAGCATCCGGACCTGGCCGAATACGTTTGTCTCGAAGACGTCTCGCATCGAATCGGCGGTCAGCTCGCCGGGAGGGACGAATCCTCCGTCTGCCGTACGGGGCTCGATTCCGGCGTTGTTGACCAGCACGTCGAGTCCGCCGTCGGCGTGGAGGGCGCGTGCCGCGGCGGTCACGGAATCGTCGTCGGTGACGTCCAGCTGGACGAAGCGTGCTCCCAACTGCTCAGCGGCGTCACGGCCGCGCTGGGTATCCCGCGCTCCGACGTAGACGGTGTGGCCTGCCGCCACCAGCTGGCGCGCGGTCTCGAACCCGAGGCCCTTGTTCGCTCCGGTGATCAGAGTCGTCGTCATGGGAGGTGTCCTCGCACTTGTGTCGGTGGACCGTCGGCGGATGCGGGAGTCAGGTGTCGATCGAGGCAGTCAGTTCCGGACGAGCGTCGGTGCCCGCCGCGGCGCGGCCCCGGGGTGGTACCCGAGAAACACCTGGCTCTGTCCAGTTCACAAGCGTGTGGACATAGGCATGCGGGCCGCTACTCGGCTTACGCCTATTGGTCTTCCGGCTTCCGTAGTCCGTGGAGTGGGGCCTCGGGTGTGTCGGTTCGGGGGCCTCGCCGTAGGGGAGGGGGCAGTGCCGTCGGTGAACCTCGCACCGGTGAAGTCTCCGCCGTCGAAGACGACGCCGGTGAAGTCGAGGTCGTGGCCTTGCCAGGAGTGGGCGTGTTCGGGGGCGCGGGGCAGGTGGTCGCGGATGAGCCGGATGACCGTGTGCCTGACCTTCCGCAGGGCCATGTAGTTGTGCCGGGCCTTCGCGCCGCCCGACGGTGGTCGGGTTCGGCGGTGCAGGGCAGGCGGAGACAGGCGCACTGCCCGGCTTTCTCATGGCCCGCCCCTACGCAGGCGACCCCACTGACCTTGCCGAGCTCCAGCTGCATGTGCCGGACCTCACGATCTCCGCATCCGCATCGCGGTGGACCGGGACGCCTCGGTACGGCTGGGAGCGGCCGTGCCCCCGTGATGAGCCACAGTGGCCGAAAGGCGGCACCGGCCCACAGGCCGCCGGAGCCCGCTCGGTTCAGGCCTGGGTCGGGTCACTGGGGATCGGGTGCACTTCCACCGGATCGTTGCTGGGCTTCCCGCCCGCTCCCGGGCACGCCGATGCCCGTGCGGCGATCTCCAGGGCCCGGTCCTCGCTCTTGACGTCGACCACCCAGTACCCGGCCAGGACGGGCCCCGCATGGGCCGGCCCGTCGGTCACCTGAGGCCGCCCGTCGCTTCCAGCCCGCACCGTCCTGACCAGGGAGGGGCCGCCGAGGCCCTGCCCCTCCACCCACTCTCCGGCGGCGGTGAGGTCTTCGTTGAGGGCGTTCATGTGGGCGAACATGGCCTCCATGTCTTCCTTGGAGTACCCCGACATGACGGCGTCCCACTGGTCGGCGGGCACGTTCATCTGGATCATGTACTTCACTTTTCCTCACCCTTCCAGGGCGGCTGATGGGCTTCTCGGGCTTGCAGAGAGTTAGACGGCCGGACGCCGCAGAACTCATCGGCGTCCCCGGCCCACCGCTGAGCCTGTGCGCTACGACCAGCGCATCCCGATCGCGGCCTGGTTCGGCGGTCGCCATGACCGGGACGCCGTCGGGGCCGGTGTTTGGACCCTGCTGATCGGCCTCTGGCCTTGAGTGGCAGGGGTTTTGCGCCATTTCCGGTCATTGGGGGGTTGTTGTCGGCTTGGGGCGGCTAGGTTGGGGGTGCAGTCTCCCCGTGCCGTTCGGGTGTGGTGGTTGGGATTGCTTTCCGCAGCAGAGCGAGCCTGCGGCGTCTGGATACGCCGGGCCCGCCTCGACTCCTGCTGAGGCTGACAGACCCGGTGCGTCCCCCGAGAGCAGGTTCGTAGCCCGGGTGTCCACGCCTCCGGGTTCCGCTCTGAGGGAGTGCTCGATCGTGATGGCACGGCATCACGCAGGGCATGCGGCCGTCGCCCGAATCGGCGGCCGCCGCCCTGTGCCCCGACTCAGGTGGTCACCGGCGGTGCGTATGACCAGCATTCAGGTATCCAGCGCGCGTACTGCAAGGCCGGCCCGGGCCAGGAACGTTCGGCATCGGAGGCCACCGCAGCCCTCACCGCCGAAGATCCCGCTGCCCTGATCGCTGCGGCTCTCTGCGCGCTGGTCCAGACGCAGCCAGTCACGCGGGGACGCGCACTGCGTCGTCGTCGGATGCGTCACGCGTCCTGATGGGTCGCGGGAGTGTCCTGCAGGGGCTCCGGTGGCCGCGCGCAGCAGCCTCTCCCGCGATGCAGCAGCAGGCGTCGACCGCATCCTCGACGACCAGCGGGGGTATCCCGGAATCCCGGAAAACACCACCTGAACCAGCTCGTTGACGTTCTTCACGACGCCATCAACGTCACTTCGCCACCCTCCGTCTCCGCCGAATGTGAGACAGAGCCGAACGTCTTACCGTCCCCTGCACGGCACCTCGACGCTGTCAGCCGCTGAGCTGGATAGAGGCCCGGCTCACGCCGACGGGGCGTCGTCGTGGTGGGCGACCGTGATGACGCGGTCGGTGCCGGGGGCCTCGAGTTCGTCGACCACGGCGACGGCCAGGTCCTCGGCGCTGATCCACGACTGACCGTCGGCGCTGGTGAGCAATGTGTCCGTACCGCGCCGATAGAGGCCGGTCCGGGTTCCGGGCTCGAGCTGGGCCGGCGGGCTCAGGTAGACCCAATCGGCACCGGCATGGGCCTGGCAGGTCCGCAGCTGGGCGATCCCGGCGGCGGCGACAGTCTTGAACTCGGCAGGCACATAGACGGGGTTGTCGGCGACCGGCAGTTCGCGGTCGTCGGGGCTGCGCAATGCACCGGCGCCGCCGACCACGAAGACGCGGATGCCGAGCTGAGCGGCGGCATCCAGCACCGTACGGGTGGCGCCGACCAAGAACTCCTGGTCGACCGGAATGGTCCGCACGGACAGTACGACGGCGTCCGCGGCTCCGTTGGAGGCGGAGCCGGCAAGGGTCTCGCGTACGGCGGTTGAGTCCTGCGCATCGACCGCGATCGGTGTCACGTTCGGGTGCTCGCTCGCCGGCTTCCGGGACAGGGCAAGCACCTGGTGTCCGCGTGCACCGGCCTCGCTGATCACCCGGCTGCCGACCATCCCGGTGGCGCCGAGTACAGCGATCGTCATGCCCCTCTTCATCGCATGCTTCTTCATCGAGTTCATCGAGTCCGTTCTCCTTGAATCCGGTCTTCGCGTACGTGATCCACTGGTGTCCTGCTTCGAGCAACACGGCCGAGCAGGTTCGGGGGACGGAGCTGAGCGGCGAGCAAGGCGGCCAGGGCGAGGACGAAGCCAAGGGTCTGCAGCAGGCTCAGGGACTCGCCGAGCATGATGCCGATGACGGCCGCCACCAGCGGGGACAGCAGCACCAGCGGTGCGGACGCGCCGACCGGCAGCTTTCCGATCCCGCGGAACCACAGGGCGTACGCGATCAGCCCGCCCACGCTGGCGAGCCACAGGTAGCCGCCGACAGCTCCGGCGTCGATCCGCCGTGGCACTCCCTCGATGGCAAGGGCGAGGGGAAGCAACAACAGACCGCCGAACGTCAGTTGCCAGCCGGCCAGCGTGAGGGGGCCGACCCCTGCGGGACGGCCCCAGCGCTTGGTGAGGACAACCCCACCCGCCATGGCGGCCGTACCGCCGAGCCCGGCGAGCACTCCAACCGTGTCCAGCCGGGCCTCCGGCCCGAGCACGACGAATCCGATGCCGACCACGCCGAGCACACCCCAGGCCCATCGCCAGGCCGTCGGCCGGTCGTGCAGCACCGCGATCGCCAACCCGGCGACCAGCAGCGGCTGGGCGGCGCTGAGTGTCGCCGCGACGCCGCCGGGGAGTCGTTCGGCCGCCAGGAACAACAGAGGGAACAGAGCGCCGATGTTGAGTACGCCGAGGACGGCAGCCTTCCACCACCAGTCCCCGCGCGGGAGCACACGGGTGATCGCCAGCGCGAGCAGCCCGGCGGGCAGGGCGCGCATCAGCCCGGCGAACAACGGATGCCCGGGCGGCAGCAGTTCCGTGGTCACGGCGTACGTGGTGCCCCAGGACGCAGGGGCGAGTGCGGTCAGTGCGACGGTCGCCGCCTGCAGCGGGGGCGAGGTACGCAGCGGGGCCGGTGACCGCTCGGTCAAGGTAGGCATGCGATGCAGTCTTGGCCCCGATTGCCATGAATCCAAAGCATGCTTGTCATGCCAGCCATGAACCATAACGATGGTTGTGTGGATCTCCAGCAGATGCGGTACGTCGTCGCCGTCGCCGAAACCCGCAACTTCACCCGCGCCGCGGAGCGCTGCTCCGTGGTGCAGTCGGCTCTCAGCCACCGGATCGCCGGGCTGGAACGGGAGCTCGGGGTCAAGCTGTTTGCCCGGTCCAGCCGCCGCACCGAGCTGACCAGCGCTGGAGCAGCGTTTCTCGTCGGCGCGCGCGAGTGTCTGGCCGCCGCCGACCGCGCGGTCGCCGACGCTGCCGCCGCGACCGGAGTAGTACGCGGCCGGCTCGCCGTCGGCATGATCGTGACCTCGGCCGCCGTCGACGTACCCGAGCTGCTGCAGCGGTACCGCTCCCAGCACCCGCACGTCCGCGTCGCCCTCCGTGCCGGTGGCAGCGACACACTGGCGGCGGCCATCCGGAACGGCGAACTGGACATCGCCTTCCTCGGCCTGCCGGAGGGCGAGCGGCCATCCGGTGTGGAAACCGTCGTTCTCGATCATGACGAGCACGTGCTGGTGGTGCCGGCCGGGCACCGTCTCGCGGGCACTTCCCGGGTCACGCTGCACGAGGTCGCCGAGGAGACGTTCGTGGACTTCATGGACGGGACGCCGGGACGGGCCCAGTCCGATCAGGCATTCGCCGCTGCGGGCCTGGTCCGTGACGTCGCGTACGAGGCCGGAGCCGCGCTGGTGATCCGGCTGATCGCGCGCGGGCTCGGCATCGCGCTGCTGCCGTCGGCGTTCATCCGGCCGCTGGCCGAGGAGGACCCCGAACTGGCGCTGGTCCCGGTGGTCGACGGCCCGCGCCGCATCGAGTATCTGGCGTGGAGCCGATTCAACCCCAGCCCGGCAACTCGGGCGATGCTCGATGTCCTCGGGGTCGGACGACAGGTGTAGGCCCCGGAGTCGTTCATGGAGAAGTCCCGCAGCCCGCCATGGAGTACGTCGCTTCGGTCCGGAGGGTCTAGTCGGGCATGATCTCCCGGACCTCTTGCGCACAGCGGCACGCAGCGGCGATCTTGGCAGCCCACTCCAGCGCCTCTTCGCGTGAGGGCACATCGATGATCGAGAACCCGCCGAGCACCGCCTTGGTCTCCGGGTACGGGCCATGCGCAACGGTCCCGTCGGTCGACACGATGCTCGCCCGCTGCCTTTCCAATCCACCACCGAAGACCCACACACCGGCGTCTTGAGCCTCGCGCACCACCTTGTGCGAGGCCTCGGCCACCTTGGGCAACTCCTCCTCCGGGAAGGTCATCGAGCCGTCATCGAACGAGATCAAATACCGCGTCATACATGGCTCCCGTGGTCGTTGGCGTATCGGCCGCCTCTCACCCTAGGAGGAGTGCCACTGACACCGCTCTCGAATCCGACCTGCCCGTGCTGCTGGGCCGGTCCCTCGTCGAGGGCGTCGCCCCCACGGCGGCTAGGGGCTCGTCCTGATCCGCCGGCGGCCGCAGCGCTCGCCATCAAGGGCATCCGCCCCAAGCGCGGAGAGCACTGGCATGCGGAGACCGTCGCCGGATGCTCACCGACACCACCGGCTGGCCGGCCACGTTGCGGAAGCGGTCGACGTATCGCCGTCCGTCCTGCACGAGGGCGGCAGGTCCCGCACGCACCGTTGGTCACTACGCGGTGGGTGTGCGTCAGGCTTCTCGTACCGTGACCGCGGCTCCGCTCCGGTGCGGGCCGTGATGGTCCGCATCGGTGTGGGCCGTGTGGCTCAGGTTCCGGGCCCTCCGGCTGGTCGGGTAAGCCCGCGAAAGTCGCCAGCCAAGGGTCAGCTGCCGCTCGGCCCGCGGCCGGGGGCGCCGGGCCCGGATCGCCGGGCTCGGACTGTTGCGTACTGCCAGGTCCGTACGGTCATCTCCGGCTCATCGCGGCCATGGTGCGCACCCCGAGCGTGGCCGCTGGTGGAGCAGGCCCCGATCCTGGGAAGAAGAGGAGACCTGACCGTACCGCCGGCACCTGATGGCGGGGCCAGCGTGTCACGCCGCGCCGACGTTACCTCCGGGGCATCCTGTGGGCACTTGCGATCGTGGGGGTGGCCGAAGCGAAGGGTCCAAACATGCGGGTGCCGTCTGAGGGCGTCACGGTCGTTGCTCTCCTGGCGGATCCCGATGCGCCCACGGAGATCGCGCAACGCATGGCCCGGATTCTTCCTGCTCGGCTCGCCGACATGTCAGGCCAGGGGCGACGGTTCGATGTCGAGGTGGTGAGCGAGCCATTCACCTCTGGGGCCGAGGACCTGTCCACCTTGATGCGCCGGATCATGGATCGCGGACGTGCCGAGAACTGGGACATCGTCATCGCCCTGACTGACCTCCCCCTGCTTTCACACGGGCGCAAGCTTGTTGTGGACCTGAGTCACGAACACGGCCTGGCGCTGCTGTCTCTGCCTCCGCTGGGGGGCTTGCGGTTGCAGACGAGAGCCAGGCGGGTCGTCGAAGCAGCCGTGCTCGGCTTGCTGGGTCCGCAGGCCACACAGGCTGAAGGACCTGCGCCGTGTCCGCCGCCTCTGCGACCCTTTGCCGGTCGTCTCACGCCAATCCACCCGAGCCCGGTCGGTGAGGAGGAGACCGCCGATCTGCGATATGTCGTCAGCGGGCTGCGCGGTTACCTGAGAGTGCTCTTCGGCATGGTCCGCGCCAACCGTCCGTGGCGATTGGTGCCAGGCCTGTCGAAAGCCCTGGCGGCCGCACTTGCCACGGGGGCCATCGCCACCCTGGACTCCACCGTCTGGAGCCTTGCCGGGGCCCTGAGCGCGCCGCGCCTCGTGATCGCCATGGTCGGGTCACTCGGGATCATGATCGGGTGGCTGATCGTAGACGGGGAGCTGTGGCACCGATCAACAGAGCTCTCGCGGGAGGCCAGGCAGAGGGCAAGGCTCTACAACGCCTCTACGGTCATGACGGTGGGTATCGGGGTGCTCGTCTGCTACGTGGGCTTGGTCGTCATCAACTTGCTGTGGGCGTTGTTCATCCTGAACGACCGAGTGTTCGCATCCACAACACGAACTTCGCTGCACGCCACGGATTACCTGACGTTGTCATGGTTCGTCGCGTCGATTGCCACAGTGGGCGGTGCGCTGGGCTCAGGCTTGGAAAGCGACGAAGCGATCCGGGCAGCGGCCTACTCCAAGCGCGAACAGGAACGTCGCACCATGCTCCAAAACGACTACAGCGGAGAACCCTCGCAGTGAAGCGATTCCCGCGCAATTGGTTCCCGGACGTGGTGTGTTGGCATTACCGCAGTGCCGCAGTGCCGCAGTGCCGCAGTGCCGCAGTGCCGCAGTGCCGCAGTGCCGCAGTGCCGCAGTGCCGAGGGGCCCGGGCAACACGCGGCGGTCCTTCGGATCAACCCGCGCCCGCTGAACCAGGCCGCGTTGCGCATCATCGGTCGGCGGCGCCAGCCCTGCACTCCGCCCCTGACATCCGTCAGCGTCCGTTCGCAGCAGGCTGTTGAGCGGGACAGTCTCCGCGACGCTCGCCCCCCTCCCTTTCTCCGCCGACTTTCCTACCCCGTCCCGGACTGAACGGGGGACGCCTGGCGCCAAGGCGCCTGTCGCGCTCGATCGTCACCTGGGAGGGCGTTACAACGGAACCTCGGGCCGAAAGGCCGCCGCGCCCACCCCGACCGGATGGAGACCGTGACAGATTCCCTGCCGGCCACTGCGGCGCACGCGGTGCGGATCGTGCTGGTCGCCGACCCCGGAGTGGCGGCGGAGGTCGCCCAGGAACTGGCCGACAAGCTGCCGCAGCTGCTGAGGCAGCGGGTCCGCCCGGACGTCGACTGGCGGGTGACGGCGCGCACGGCACCCCTGGTCGCGGACGAGCAACTGGACGTCTCCTCCGCGGTCGACGTGGTACGTCCCTTCCTCCCTGAGGGGGACTGGGAGGCCGCGGTCTTCCTCACCGATCTGCCTCGACGAGCCGGCCTGCGCCCGGTCAGCGTCGAGGTGAGCCAGGAGGACCGCCTCGCGCTGGTGTCCCTGCCGGCGCTCGGCTCCTGGCGGATGCGACGGCGCGCCCGGCATGTCGTCGCGGATGTCATCGGCAGACTCACCCGCGAGCGGGCCGATATCACTCCGGCGCCGGAGGAAGCCGGCCGGCTCGAAACTTCAGAGACCAGCGAGGATGGCCTGCAACGCTTCATCGTGCCCGGGCTGCGCGGCCATCTGAGTCTCGTCACCGGCATGGTGCGGGCCAACCGGCCCTGGCGGCTCTTCGCGACCCTCTCCCGGGCACTGGCCGGTGTCTTCGCCACCGCCGCCTTCGGCCTGGTCAACACCTCGGCCTGGACCATCTCCTCGGGCATGGACGTGGGCCGACTGCTCGGGGCCTGCGTCTTGTCCTTCCTCGCTCTCACGGCATGGATCATCATCGATCACGAGCTCTGGGAACGCCCTCACGATTCGCTCTCCCGCCCCTTCTCCCGCCTCTACAACACAGTCACCTGCGTGACGATCACCCTCGGTGTGCTGTCCCTCTATCTGGTCCTGTTCCTCGTCCTCTTCGGCGTCACCCTGCTCATCCTGAACTCGTCGGTCCTGGGCAAGGTCGTCGGGCAAGACGCGACAATCCACGACTACGCCGTGCTCGCCTGGTTCGTCAGCTCCATGGGCATGGTCGGAGGTGCGTTCGGATCCGGACTCGAAGACGACGGCGCTGTCCGCAACGCGGCGTACGGCGAGCGTCAGCGCCAGCGGTGGCAGAAGCTGCGGGAGGAGAAGAAGGAGCGGGAAGAGCAGCCGGGGGAGACATAGAGCGGTCGGCCCTGTCCATGAGAACAGACTGGCGCAATGTCCCCGCACAACTTCGTCTGTCACAGCAGTCACAGTCTCGGCGGGCGCGGGTCGAGCCCTCGCTCATGGCCGCCCTGGGGCGCATGCTCGCGACCTGAGGCGGAGCCGCCGGGGCGAGTACTCCACCGGGAGGCGGACCACCCGCGCTCACCGAAGGGCGTCGGCAGGGGCAAGCGAAGGCCCCGACTGGTTCGGGGGATCCCCAGCTGGGGCCGATCGACAGTGGGCGAGAAGGGCGGTCGCCTCGCGGCGGGGGCTCCATGAGGCTTCAGCCGAACGATCGTCCTCATGGGCGAAGGGTGAGGCACGGGGACACAGTTCCCTTTACGTCCACATACGGTCCAACGGTGAAGCACCCTCGAATGTTCCCTGGGAGCGGCTCATACCGGGACTGTCCGGATGCTCATGTGAGCGGGATCCGGTGGCGGTGCCTGTCGCGCGGTTCCCGGCGCGATCAGGTAATCAGGAACGGTGAACAAGGACGCGAGCGACCCTTTCGTGCATGTCCGGGGCGCCAGTGAGAACAACCTGCGGAACGTCGATGTCGACGTTCCGCGGGACGCGATGGTCGCCTTCACCGGCGTCTCCGGTTCGGGCAAGTCCTCGCTTGCGTTCGGCACGCTCTACGCGGAGGCGCAGCGGCGCTACTTCGAGTCCGTAGCACCGTACGCCCGAAGGCTGTTGCAACAGGTCGGCGCACCGCACGTGGAGGAAATCACCGGACTGCCACCTGCCGTGGCCCTGCAGCAGCGACGTGGGTCGCCCAGCTCGCGCTCGACGGTCGGCACCATCACCACGCTGTCCAATCTTCTGCGCATGCTGTACTCCCGCGCCGGCACCTATCCGCCCGGGGCCGCACGGCTGGAAGCCGAGTCGTTCTCACCCAACACCGCGGCCGGCGCCTGCCCGGAGTGCCACGGACTGGGCGTCGTGCACGACGTCGCCGAGGACCTGCTCGTCCCGGACCCCTCGCTCAGCATCCGCGAGGGGGCGATTGCCGCCTGGCCGGGCGCCTGGCAGGGCGCCAACCTGCGCAGTGTCGTGAGCGGCCTGGGGATCGACATCGACAGACCGTGGCGCAGGCTCAGGAAGAAGGACCGGGACTGGCTGCTGTACACGGACGAGCAGCCGTCCGTGTACATCGAGCCGGAGGAGGACCGCGTCGACTACGGCTACCAGGGCAAGTTCTGGAGCGCCCGCAAGCACGTCAGGCACGTCCTCGCCGACTCCAAGAGCGAGAAGATGCGCGAACGGGCGCTCCGGTTCGTCAGGAGTGTGCCCTGCCCCGAGTGCCACGGCAGCGGACTGCGGCCCGAGGCGCTCGCCGTCACCTTCGCCGGACGTTCCATCGCCGAGATCAACGCGTTGCCGCTCACCGAGGTCGTGGCGCTCCTGCGTCCCGTCGCGGGACGGTCCAAGGTCGACGCCACCACATCGACCGCCCGATCAGGGGAGACGACCGAGGTCGCGGTCCGGATCTGCGGCGATCTGGTCGCGCGGGTCGACGTCCTGCTCGACCTGGGCCTCGGATATCTCAGCCTCGGACGCCGCTCGACGACCCTGTCGCCCGGCGAGGCGCAGCGCCTGCGGATCGCCACCCAGCTGCGCTCGGGGCTGTTCGGCGTCGTCTACGTCCTCGACGAACCCTCCGCGGGCCTGCACCCGGCTGACGCGGAACCGCTGCTGGACGTGCTGGACCGCCTCAAGGCGGCGGGCAACTCGCTGTTCGTCGTGGAGCACGACATGGACGTCGTACGGCGGGCGGACTGGGTGGTCGACATCGGCCCCGGCGCGGGCGAGGGCGGCGGACGCGTGCTGTACAGCGGCCCGGTCGCCGGTCTTGAGCGGGTCGAGGAGTCGGCCACGAGCCAGTACCTGTTCGGGCGCGCCCAGCGGCTCGACCACCGCCCGCGCACACCGCACGGCTGGCTGCACCTGCGCGGCGTCTCCCGCCACAATCTGCACGACGTGTCCGTCGACGTACCGCTCTGCGTACTGACGGCGGTGACGGGAGTATCCGGTTCCGGAAAGTCGACGCTGGTGACGCAGGTGCTCGCCGAGGTCGTCCGCGGCCACCTCGGACTCGCGCCCGAGGAGCCCGACGAGGCGCAGCTGGAGGTCGACGTCCAGGACGCGTCGGGGGTCGAGTCGTTCGACCGGCTGGTCCGGGTCGACCAACGGCCCATCGGCCGAACTCCCCGGTCCAACCTGGCCACGTACACGGGGATGTTCGACGCGGTGCGCAAGCTGTACGCGGCGACGGACGAGGCCAGAGCGCGCGGCTACTCGGCCGGGCGGTTTTCCTTCAACGTGCCCGAAGGGCGCTGCGAGACCTGCCAGGGTGAAGGATTCGTCGCGGTGGAGCTGCTGTTCCTGCCCGGCACCTACGCGCCGTGCCCGACCTGCCAGGGCGCCCGGTACAACGCCGAAACGCTGGAAGTCACCTACCGCGGCAAGAACATCGCGGAAGTGCTGGCGCTGTCCGTCGACGCCGCCGCCAAGTTCCTGTCCGCCGTCCCGGCCGCCTCCCGCAGTCTGGAGACGTTGCGCGAAGTGGGCCTGGGGTACCTGCGGCTGGGCCAGCCCGCGACGGAACTCAGCGGTGGTGAGGCGCAACGCATCAAACTGGCCACCGAGCTGCAGCGAGCCCGCCGCGGGCACGCGCTCTACCTGCTCGACGAGCCGACGGCGGGGTTGCACCCCGCGGACATCGCGCTGCTGCTGCGACAGCTGCATCGGCTCGTCGACGCCGGCAACACGGTCGTCCTCGTCGAGCACGACCTGGACACGATCGCCACCGCCGACTGGGTCATCGACCTCGGGCCGGGCGGCGGCGACGCGGGCGGGCGGGTGGTCGCGGTGGGCCCGCCGGCCAAGGTGGCGAGGGCCCGCCGCAGCGCCACAGCGCCCTATCTCGCGGCCCGGCTCGAGCGCCCCTGACGACGGCGCGAGGGGGGGCTGAGGTCCGTACGGGAATTGGTCCTTCAGCCCGGCGGCATCACGGAGATGCACCTCGCCGGTGACACGCTGGGCGACCGGCACCTCGACGAGGTTGCCTACACCGACTATCCGAGCACCAACGTCAGCCCCTACGCCTTTCGCGTCTCGCGGATGGACGCTCATGGCGGCTGGCTTGCCACCGCGGAAGCTCTGGTGCGTTTCCTCGTGCACGTTGACGGGTTTCCGCAAGAAGGGGACATTCTCTCGCCTGCCTCCCTGGCCATCATGTCCACTCGTGCCAGCACGCCCGACTCATTGGGCACAGGAGCCAACTACGCCAAGGGGTGGCTGATCCACGCCGAGGGGAACCGTTTTCACAACGGCGACCCCGGGCACGATGGCCCTCGTGGTCACCACCGTCGACAACCGCTGCTGGGCCGTGCTCCTCAACGCCCGCGACTGTCCCAACCCAGCTCGCTTGGACGAGATGCGCGGGGTCCTCGATGCTCTGATGTGGCAGCTCGGCAATCTCACGACTGACTGGCCCATCCTCTCCGCTTTCCGCGACGAATGAAGCAAGGGCAGCTCCAACAGGCTCGCGTCGTCGCCAATAGCCGTAGTGACGTGGCTCGCAGGGCGGGTGGACGGCCGGGTTCGCCCATGGACGTGAGGTCCGGCGGGAACCGACCGCCGCAGCCCCATGCCGGCTGCCTCTCGGCGTGGCCTCGCGCTCAGTGCACCAGGCGCGCCGAGCGCCGCGGCGGCAGGAGGGGCGCGAGCGGGCTCGGGCGGTTCGGCGGAAGGGCAAGGATCAGTCCTCTTGCGCGATTCTGGTGCAAGGTGCCGGGAAGCCGCCGAGGCTCCTCGGTGGTACGGCCGCGGTCTCAGCGGCCTGGCAGAAGCTGAAGCCAGAGCGCTCTGCCACGGCTGCCCGGATGAACGAACCGAAAGGAGCCGTAGCCGCCTCCAGGTACCTGCTTGCAGGCTGTCTACCTGCGTGGATGTGGATTCCGGTACCTCGGAGTACCTTAGAGGCATGGCGGCACTCAATGTGGAATTCGATGACGACGAGCTTGAGGCGATTCGCCAGGCAGCTCGAGACGCGGGTATGACGATGAAGGCTTTCGTCCGGCGATCCACCGTGGAGGTCCTTGAGCACAACCGTGCCCTCAAGGAGGGCGCCGCCGAGTTGCGGCGCGTCTTCAACGACCCGGGTCTGGCGGACGCCATTGCCGCAGCTGGCATCGACGACGGACCGACTCCGACTGCAGCAGGACGGGCCGCCTGATCCATGGCGCCCATCGTTCACGTGGACGTCCGCTGGCTCTTGCAGCAGTACGAGCAAGTCCTCCCGCAGGAACACATGGTGTCCGACTTCTCCGCGCTCGTAGCGTGCGTCGCTCGACACCGCGTCGACCCACCTCGACTCGGGATCGACAGCGACCCCGCGTGGCGCGCCGCGGCCCTCCTGCAGACGCTGCTGCTCCTCAAACCCTTGCCGGCTTACAACGTTCGCTTTGCGTGTGCCGTGACCATCGCGTACATGCACGCCAGCGGCGAAGGACTGGACACCCCCTACGGCGAACTCGTCGAGCTGTGCAAAGAGCTGATCGCCGGCAAGGCCGATGTCTTCCACGCAGCGGATCAGCTCCGTGGATGGCGGATCTGACGCACGCCGTTGCCCCATTGAATTGCCCCCGCTTGTCCGGGTGGTGGGGCTCCGGCCCGCCCCGCCCGTCAGTGCCTGGCTGACACCCTTGGCTGTACGGGTGCAAGGTCAACGTCTGGTCCGGCGAACCTGACCATGGTGCGGCGAGCAGAAGACAGAGTGAGTAGGGGCGCCTTGTCGAAGTCTCCTACCTGGCCCTCTTTTCGTGGAGGAAGGTGACCCGCGGGTTCATGGTCTTCATCCTGTGGCTTCCAGGCGCGGATCTCCAGGCGAGGGAGGGGAGCTTCGGGCTCCAAGCGGTTGTTGGCGACGAGACACTCCTGCACGGCAGTGGTGTCGTCTGAGCCGTGGGCACCAGCGGGCGTGCTTCTGGTTGCTTGGTTTCACTTGAACGGCTCTTGTGCACGGGATCCGTGATCTTGGACTCTCGTTCTGACTGGCTTCCCGCGTCGAGGAGGATTTCGTGCCGTCTGAACCCGACATCCTGGCGCCGCCTGTGCGGGTGGCGGATCGTCTCGCACGGTGGGAGGCGGCGCTTGACGAGTCGGTCGAGCCGAAGAAGGCTGGATCGCATCTGCGTATTGCGACGTGGAATCTGCGGGCCTTCGCCGGTTTGACCAAGGCGTGGACCACACCGGAAGGGGCTTCACCGAAGCGGAACTTCACCGATGTGCGGGTCATTGCCTCGGTGGTGCGCCGGTTCGACGTGGTGGCGGTGCAAGAAGTGCGTGGCGATCTTCGGGCGCTGCGCTACTTGCTCAAGGCGCTGGGGGAGGACTGGGCGTTCGTCTTGACCGACGTAACCGAGGGGAAGGCCGGCAACAACGAGCGCCTCGCGTTCCTGTTCGATACGCGGCGGGTCAAGCTTTCGGGTCTGGCGTGCGAGCTGGTCGTCCCGCTGGAGCAGGAGGCGGGTGTTCGCGCGGGTGATCTGGACCGGCAGTTCGCCCGCACACCTTACGCGGTCAGCTTCCTGTCCCAGGGGCAGACCTTCACTCTGGTCACGTTGCACGTTCTGTTCGGTCAGAAGGCTGCTGACCGGGTGCCGGAGCTGCGGGCGATCGCCGAGTGGCTGGCCGGCTGGGCGGAGCGGGAGTTCGGCTGGGATCACAACCTGATCGCCCTGGGTGACTTCAACATCGACCGGGCGGGCGACCCGTTGTTCGAGGCGTTCACTTCTACTGGGCTGGTGCCCGCACCGGAGTTGGAGGGGCTGCCGCGGACCATTTTCGATGATCCGGGCGCCGAGCATTTCTACGACCAGATTGCCTGGTTCACTCACGGTCAGGAGCGTCGGCCGGTGTTGACTCTGGACGCGGTCGGCGGCGGTCATGTCGACTTCGTCCCGGAGTTGCGTGGGAACGGCACGCTCAACGACCTGTCGTGGCATGTCTCCGACCATTACCCCCTTTGGGTGGAGTTCGCCGTTCCCAGTGGCTGAGTTTGGTCCGTTGGTGCGGCGGGCTGTGTCTGGTCGGGCGATGTCTCGGCTGGGCTCTTCGGCGTGGTCAACGATGCTGACTAGCGTGCCTGCGGCCGCGGTGAGTGCCTCGTCGCTGTCCCCTTCGGGTCTGCCAGGGCGCACGACGCTGTGGCTCGTCAACACCGCATTCATGCCTATCGACGAGAACCGAGTGGGTGGAGGCGGTGAGATCGGCAGCCACGCGGTGTGATGGTCGGTGGCATGCTGCGGTTGGTGTAATGGCGCCTGTGAGCTCATTGGCCGCCCAGGGTTCTGCACCGTGGTGCAAGATCACGGCCAGTCCGAACCGTGGGGTCGAATCGCCACATACGGGTTCTTGCGGACAAAGGGCCCGGCGATCATAATCCGCGTGTCAGGTTCGAGTTCTGCTTCCGGCTTCCGGCCGCCAGCCTGATCGATCCTGCGGTGCTGCTCGGGGTTTCGGTTCGCCACGCTCGAGCCCGTCCTCCGGCGTCGGGAGGAGTCTGCGGCGGCCATACCAGTACAACCGCCCGCCGCGACGCCTTGACCAAGGACAGGAGCTGACCGTGGTGTTGAGCAGTGGTGGGTACTCGGCGAAGCTGAAGGCTGCCTGCGTGGCAGCGCTGCTCGTTGCCGGTTTCGCCGCCGTCTCGTGTGGCGGCGACGGCAATGCGGCCGGCGCCGGCGGCAAGGTCACGGTCGTCTACGAGGACGCCACGATCAAGCCGAAGGACCGGCGTGCCGTGGCGGTTGTCCGGAAGTCCGCCGTGCTCGAACAGGTCGCCGGCTGGGTGAACACGTCAGTCGCGCTCCCGCATGACATGGTCGTGAAAGTCACCGACAAGGTCCCACCGGGGGTTACGGATGCGGTTACCCAGCCCGACGGCAGGACGATCTTTGTGCCCCCGCCGTTCCTGACCCTGATCGAAGGGGTTCTCAGCAAAGTGGTGAAGACCGTCGAGCGTCCCGCCCTGTTCCCCAGGGCCAGGTTCAACGCCGACGACCTGACCGCGTTGTCGACTCAGTTCATCTTCGGCCACGAGATGGGCCATGCTCTGCAGCGTCAGCTGTTGCTGGCGAACCTCGGCCTCGAAGAGGACGCCGCCGACGGGTTCGCTTCGTTCTATACCGTCAACGAGGTTGGACCCGGTCCGTCGTTGGCAGCTGCGATCCTTTTCGACGAGCTCGCACGCGAGGAGGGCAGGCTGACGCTGGAGGGGTTCTCAAGCGATCACCCCGTCACCCAACAGCGGGTCTTCAACTTCCTTTGCTACCTGGAGGGGAGCGATCCGAAGAGGTTCCACGGCCCCCTGGTCGATGCGGGATACCTGCCGAAAACCCGCGCCCCGTTGTGTCCGCAGGCATGGGCGATGCTGGACTACGGCTGGTGGACCCAACTCAAGCCACATTTCCGTGGGGCATTCAAGGATCAGGGCGACAAGGCGCAGGAGAACGCACGCGACCACCTGATCGCGGAGACGAAGGCTTTCGAGAAGCAGATCGACAAGCTCCGCAGCGGGCAATGAGCATGAACGGTCGATGCTCGGGCAGGTCCGTCCAGGGAGTTCTGGTGCGGTACTTGGACACGATCGCGTCGATCACCTGCCGGTGTTCCCGCCGCCCGCCACGCCTCGGCGTCTGATCCGGCAGCAACGGCTCGATCCGCGTTCACTGCGGGCCACTGAGCGACATACCTCCACGAACGACTCGCATCTGCCGTGGGAACGGCTGCCCGCTGCATGGGTCAGACCGGCCGCAGGACCTGATCAGGCTCGGCGGCAGCTGCCTCGGCGAACTCGGCGAAGTCGGCGAAGTCCAGGTTGCCGAGCGTCAGGTTCGCGTGGACGTCGTGCACCGCGGCGGGCGCGGCGCGGAACTCCCTGGGTTCCGGCGACTCGATGAGCTCTTGGTAGTAGACGGGATCAAGGTCGCTCTCGTCCTCCCAGGTGGTCGTCAGAGCCAGCAACGCCCACGCCGGCGACTGCATGGTCTCGCGGTCGGCGAGGAATACGACGCTCAGATCCTCGTCCGCGTCCACTGCGGCAAGAACCTCGTCAGCCGTTGCTCCCGACCAAGCAGGCACGTCGACGATCTGCACCCGTGCGGGAAATTCACCGGCCGGCCCATACGGCCGGCGCAGTTCCCCGACCACGGCTTTCCAGGACTCGTCGTCGCTGAAGTCGGTCCTGATGACGAGAGCGTCGAACATGTCGCGTCCGACGATCTCAGGCAGTGCTCGCTCAAGGCCCTCCGGCATCGTCATGCCCAGGACTCTCCCACACCGCACTGGGCGGGCACCCACCCATCAGCCGCGTCAACAACGCTCCAGGTCAATGCACCTGACGCGGTCTGTCCGCTGGCAGCGGGAGTATCCACGCAGAAAGTGCCTTCCTGCTGTGGTGACAGAGCCCTGGACCCTCCGGGCGGAAGCTGCTGACCATGCGGGTCGGGTGTGGGATCGCTGGCAGGAGGTGGTTTCCCGCCACCTGGCGCCGGACGACGGGTCGGTGTTCTTCTACCGTCACCTGGCCGCCGGAGGGACCAGGGACTCGTACGAGACATCGCGGGAGGCCGCCGAATACCGGGCGCAGCCAGCCGTCCGTGCCTGGGTGGATGTAGCGCCGGTACTGGCCCGGCCCGACATCGCGGACCACTCTTCTTTTGGCTGGGATCCTGTCGGAATCGGACAACGCAGCCGCGAGGAGTACGTCGCGACCTACGAGTTCAGCCTTCTGCCACTGCGCAACGTGCTGACGCTCAGTGGATGGTGGTACGAACCTGGCGATGCTCCCCTGCACGGCGCATGCCACGCTCCCCTCGAATGCGTCCACGAGCCGGACTTCGGCATGGAGCACGTGGGGGTTCAGTCCTATCTCATCGCCGTGCCCGCCGAGACTCTGCTCGTCAACGTGCACTGCCACGTCTGATCCGTCCCACCCGTATGGCGGTTCGACGCCACCTTGCACTGGTGATCACGGGACCACCTCTAGCGACGGCCGGGCGGTGACGGGCTGTTGGTTACCCGGTCGATGGCGTGCCCTGCCCGGAGTTGACGCAGGAACGGTAGGACAGCTCAGGTCGCCCGGCTGCTGGACCGGCGGGCTTCGAGGTACGCGGTCCAGTCAGCTGGCGGGGAGCGTCATTCGAACCGTGCGGAATTCCCGGCTCCGGAGCAGCTGACAGGCACAGGCGGAATCGTTCAGCGGCCGTCGCGGCGCCATTCGTAACGCCACACCGCGTCGAGGTAGCCGTCCTCTTCCAGAGAACCGCGCTGCGGCGGGCCGAGAAGGCGTGCTGCTTCCACGCACCGTTCGTCGTCGTGGAGGGCAAGTCCGTAGACGGCAGCCAGCTGGACCAGACGGTCCGTATCGTCCAGCACAGCTGCCATGGCGTCCGCGAACACGGGATCGTGGTCCCTGCCCTCGGCAACCACGCGGCAGGCGGTCTTCCGTACCACCGCGTCCGGATCGGCCATCAGCCCCAGCAACGCCGTGCGAGCATCGCCGGAAAAGGCCGGCGGCGAGGACAAAGGACTGAGCCCTTGCGCCACCGCACGCCGTACCCGGGCGTCGGGATGGCTGGCGTGCGGCAGAAGGGCCGCCTCCGCGCGGGGGTCACTGTGTTCTCCAAGAGCGACCAGCACCTCGGTGAGGACGGCGATGTCCGTCTCTGCGGCCGCCCAGCCGGTGAACAGGTCCAGAGCGGGACCAGCGAACGCGTCCTCGTCGCTGTCGTCGAACAGATGAATAAGGCGGAGCACCTCGGCACCGAACAATCGGCGGGATGGGTCCGGGCTCGTACGCTGTACCGCCGCAGCGGCCCAGGTCGCCTCCTCTCGCCGTCCACTCAACTGGAGGCTGGCACGGCTCCACGTTGCATGGTCCTGCTGATCGACCTGGGCCAACGCGCGGTCCATTAGCTCCTCGAACGAGGTTCGAACCCCGAGCAGTTCCTCGACGTACGTGAGGATCGCCCCATGGCCGTCCCGCGCACTCATGCCACCAAGGGTGAACTCGACGACGCTGTCGTACTCGCCGTCTTGAACCCGCTTACGACCGACAGCGTCCCGGGATCCGGTACGGCGTCGCAGCTCGGCCTCGACCCCCGTCTCGTGCCAGCGGCGCGCGAGGTCCCGGGCCTCCAGGAGTGCGATCTCGGGATACCTGCCGCGGATCTCGTGGTCCAGGAGCGCCTCGAACAGGGCGGGCGAACCCGAGTCGACCGCCTCACTCATGGGGATGAGGTCATCGGGGCGGCTCCGGCCTGAATCCGCACCGTACTGAAGCAGCAGTTGGGCGATGCGCCCGGCGTGCATCCGGACGGCCAGGCTGAACGCGGCGTCCAGGTAGACGGAGTCGCTGTGCTCGTGGAGAAGGATCCTCACCAGGTCCGTGTCTCCAGCCTGGACCGCGGAGATCAGGGAGGACTGGCCGTCCACCGCATTGCTCGTACCCGTACCCACGCCCATGATCCTGTTCCCCCGTAGCGTTCTCGCAGCTCAGTGTAGATCTGCCGAATTCGGCCCGACGGGGCGGATAACAGCTGGCACGGCCTCGTGGACTTGCCTGACGACCGAATCAGGACCGGGGTATGGAGGCCCGGCGGCAAGGGCACGCTGGCGTGCTTGGAGTAGGCGGTCCAGTCGGTGGCGGCGCGGCGGCGCCACTGGACGGCTGTGATCGGGTGGAGGCCGAGCATCGGGCCGAGGACCGCGGGCGGCAGGTCGCCAGCGAGGGCCACCAGGGCGGTTCGCGCTACTCGATCTTGATGTGACGACGGTCGATAGCTGGCCCTTCCGGGCCGCAGTTGGCCAGCATTCGGCCGGACGCGTGATCGGGCGGACGCTGGTCTCTGGCAGCATGGGCCTGTGAACAGCGCGAACGATGCGGCCGACGGACTCCAACTGCTGGCGGGCTTGGAGGTCAGCGCCGTGTCTTTCGTGCGCGACTACGTCGAGCTGCACTTCGATGGGCCGGTATTGCGGGCCTTGAGCAACCCTCTGGGCATGTACGGGGGTCGCGAGTGGCACTTTCCCGAACCGGGGTCGCTGGACCTCATGCGCTGCTACATCGGTAAGACCGTCGATGCATACGAAGAGGATCCGGAACGGATTCTCACTCTGCACTTCGGGGAGCACCGCTTCGGCATCCCGCTGGACGACGGCTCAAGCCTGGGACCCGAGTCGGCCCACCTAATCGGCGTCGACGCGAGTGGTATGCCTTCCCCCCTTGGCGGGATGTGGATCTGGTAGGCAAGGGCTGCTCCCACGCTTGGCGGTACGGAGCTTGCGGTCCGTCTCACTCTGTGCCGGTGTGTATCCGGGCGAGTCGGGATGTGCGATGGTCTCCGTGCGCCCGCCCATCAAGGGCCGCTCGTAGGTCTGGCCGATCATTCTCTCCGCGCTCTACGCTAGCCCGCGGCAGTGCAGCTCATATTCGGCACGGCACGGTTGAGCTCAAGCTGCTTGGCTCTCAGGTCATCAGGAAAGACGTACGCACTCGCCGCTCTCGTTCGAATGTTTCGTCGCACGCTAGGGGCCTAGGACGAGGGCCGACATGGTCGGACCGTGGCGGTCTTCTCGTCATGGGCGGCCAGGCCGCGCCATTGCGATCGATGACCGGAACGAAACGCC
>NZ_JBHXSL010000004.1:236562-298390 GCF_042714725.1 Streptomyces sp. NPDC058685 | reverse complement strand
TCGGCGGCGGGCCCCGGGCGGGGCCCCTGGTTGCCCCCGCGGGCCCGCCGGGCGCCCCCCCCGCCGGGGGGGGGCCCCCCGGGCCGGCTCACCCCTCCAGATACGCCTCCGTCACCGCCAGCGCCGCCGCCATGATGCTCAGCTGCGGATTGACCTCCGGGCAGCCCGGCAGCACCGAGGCGTCGGCGATCAGCACGCCCGTCACGCCCCGCAGCATCCCGGTCTCGTCCGCCGGGGCGCGCTCCGGGCTGCTGCCCGCCGCGACCGTTCCCGTCGGGTGGTACGCCGACAGATGCAGCTGCCGGGCCGTGACCCCGGTGAGGACGGCGTCCAGCTCCGCCAGGCCGCGGGCCCGGGGCGCGGCGGGGATGCCCGTGAGGACCTCCTCCGCACCCGCCGCGAACAGAAGCCGGCCCATCGCCCGTACCGAGCGCATCAGGCGGCCCGCGTCCCGACGGTCCAGGTCGTAGCGGATCAGCGTGCGGTCGCGGCCGACGACCCGGCCCGAGGGGCGGTCGGCGATCATCGCGCCGAGGGTGGCGAGGCGGTCGGTGGCCTCCAGTTCGCGGCGCAGTTCGCCGCCGAGGCCCGGGAGGACGAAGGAGCCCATCCCCGGCGGGGTCGCGGTCGCCTCGATCAGGACGCCGCCATCGTGGAGTTCCTCGACGCCGACGCTCTGCAGGACGCCCTCCCATGCGGTGACCGGTTCGGCGAAGCGCCCGGCGACGCTGGTGGCGGGATGGACGCTCAGGTTCCGGCCGAGGCGGGGATGCCCGCCGAGTCCCGAGCGGCGCAGCAGGGGCGGTGACTGCAGGGCGCCCGCCGCGACGACCACCAGCGGGGCGAGGATCTCCAGCTCGCCACCGTCCTCCCGGCGTACGAGAACTCCCGCGGCCCGCGCACCGCCCGGACGGTCGGAGTCCACCAGGATCCGGCGGACCCGGGCACCCGTGACGATCCGCGCGCCCGCGGCGCAGGCGTCGGGCAGCACGGACAGCTGCACGCTCTGCTTCGCGCCGGTGGGGCAGCCGACCACGCACTGGCAGGAGCCTTTGCAGCCGGGGGCGTTGCGCCGAAGCGGCGAGGCCGCCCAGCCGAGTGCCTTCGCGCCGGCGAGTGCGAGCCGGCCGTTGTTGCCGAGGACGTCGAGGGGCTGGGGCGCGACCCGCAGCGTGCGTTCGGCCTCGTCGAGGCAGGGGCCGAAGCGTTCCGCGGGCGAGAAGCCGAACTCGCTCGTCCAGCGGTCGAGGACATGGCCCGGAGTGCGGTAGCAGGTACCGGAGTTGACGACCGTCGTGCCGCCGACGGCGCGGCCCACCGGCAGCAGCAGCGGCGGGTTGCCGAGCGCGACCGTGGCTCCGCCGTCGCGGTAGAGCTCGGCGAACCGATCGAGGGGGGCGCGGCGGCCGAAGGACGCCGTGGAGTGATGGTGTCCCTCCTCCAGGACGACGACGTCGAGGCCCGCGCGGGCGAGCGTCCGCGCGGCGGTCGCACCGCCCGCGCCCGAGCCGATCACCACGGCGTCGGCGGTCGATCGGGCCGGCCACTCCCCGGCGGGTGTGCAGTCCAGCGGCGGATCCTCGGGAGCCGGGAAGAGCGTGCGGGTGCCCTGGTGGAGCATCCGCTCGGTGCCCGCGGCGAGCAGGACGGGCACCTTCAGGACGTCGAGCAGGGGCAGCAGCGCGGGCCGGGCGCCGAGCGAGCCCAGCACCGATTCCCGTTCCACCGGGGTGAGTTCGGCGAGTCTCCGTCCGTCCCGCGCCAGGGCGTACGCGTCGAGGGCACCGGCCGCCGCCCGCAGTCCGGCGCGCGCGGGCAGCGGCATCGACCCGAGTACGGTCTCCAGCCGCCGGGGCACCCGCGCGGGCCACTCCTCGGTGCCGTCGTCGGCGATGAGCGCGGCCACCAGACCGTCGAGGCTCATCGGGTGCCCACCTCGGCGTGCGCCGTACCGTCGAGGTGCCACTCCCGCTCCGTGCGCCAGCCGCCCCACCACCGCTCCAACACAACGTGGGCGTCTGCGCGTTCACTGTTGCGGCAGACGGCCTGCGCACCGTCCGGGTCGGTGTAGTCGAGAGCGAGTGTGCGCTCGTCGGGCTGGGTGACCTCGACCCGGATACGCCGCAGCCCGGCGCGGCCCGTGACCGTCCAGGTGGGCAGGCCGATCTGCGAGCGGAACCGCCCGAGCCCGCCCCAGCCGACCGCCGAGCGCTCCGCCCGCCGCGGCCAGGTCCGGCCGGCGCGGCGCAGCCGGAGAAAGACGAGCGGCGGCAGCCGGCGCAGACCGGGGCGCCGGGAGACGGCGGTGACGATCTCCAGGACGTCCCCACCGCCGAGGTCGGCGTGCAGCCAGGCCCAGCGGTGCGCGTTGCCGTGACCGTAGATCCGGGCGGACGCCCCGGGTGCGCCGGCCAGCTTCAGGGTCGTGCTCCTGTACGAGACGGTGCCGCCGTACGAGGCGCGCGCGGCCGGGAGGATCTGCGCGGCGGGCAGCAGCGGGCGGCGCCAGGACCAGCGGGGGAAAGTGAACAGGGGGGTGTCGGCCGCCTGTTCCGTCAGGTCCCAGCGCAGCCCGCCCGCCGAACCGGTCAGCCGTCCGGGCACGGCCGAGATGCCGTCGGCGCTGAACCCGTGCTCTGCGCCCGCCCACTTCTCGGGACCGAAGCGGGCGTGCCGTACCGGCTCGTCCTTGGGGAAGACCGCGGCCCAGCCGTGGGCGTACGGCTCCGATCCGTCGGCGGGCGCGGTGAGTTCGTGGTGGAGCCACAGCCCGGTGCCGGTGGCCGGGTCGGTCGCCGTGGTGTACCAGACCTCGGTACGGCCGGGCTCGCCCCGCCAGCGCGGTGCCATCAGACCGCCCCCGTCCGCTGTGCGGGGGAAGCGGAATCCGGCGAGGAAGGGCAGCAGCCCGGTCGCCACGGGGAAGCGGAGTGTCCCCTCGCCGACCGGGGTCCCGTCCTCGTGGAGCGTGAAGGGCAGGACCGTCATCGACTTCACCGGGCGGCGCGGATTCACGGACTTCCAGCCGTCGAGGGTGAGGCGGCGGCCGTCGGCGATGAAGGAGAGCCGGTAGCGGATACGGCGCCTGGCCAGCGGCGATATCTCCAACTCACCTGCCGCGGCAGGGTCGTCGCCCCACCCGGCGATACGGACACGGCCCGAGGCGTGTGCTTCGGTCGTGCCCAGGGGGCGCAGCACACGGTCGGCCGTGACGCTCAGGTCGAGCCGGATCGGGCGGCTGCGGTCCTCGCCGTCGAGGCGGACCGTGCCGAGCATGGTCTCGCTGAACGACGTTCCCCGTGCGCTCGTGCTTGCGCTGGTACGAGGTGGGCGCGTGCTCGTGCGGGGTGTATTCCTGCGCGGTGTCCTCATGCGAGCCCCTCCAGCATGATCCGTTCGGTGGCCGTCAGATACGCCTCGGCCGCCCGCCTCGCGGCACTCTCGTCACCGGCCGCGACGGCCTCGACCACCGGCGCCAGCCGGCGGTGCGCCGCCTGCGGATCGGTGAACGGGCCCACCAGGGCGGCCCGTACGGGCACATAGGCGTTGAACAGGGTGTTGGTGAGCAGCACATGGACACGGTTGCCGGTGGCGCGGGAGAGCGCCCGGTGCACGTCGATGTCGGCGAGCTGGACCGCGTCGCCGCCCTCGGCCGTACGCACCGCCTCCAGCAGTTCCCGCAGTTCGGCCCGCTGCCTCGCGGTGGCTCTCCCCGCGGCCCGCTCGGCGATCAACGCGCCGATGCTGCGCCGGACTTCGAAGATCTCGCCGATCCAGTCGGGGCTGTGCCGCACCAGCATAGGCAGCAGATCGGCGCCGCCGAGCCGTGCGTAGTCGCGCACCCGGGTGCCGACCCCGTGACGGGTCTCCAGCAGCCCGGCCTGGACGAGCCGGCCGAAGGCGTGCTTGAGGGTGGTGCGGGTGACGCCGTACCCGTCGGCGAGCTGCCGCTCGGGGGGCAGATAGCTGCCGGCGGGGTGCCGTCCGTCGAGGATGTCCTCGCGCAACCGGGACTCCAGGACGTCGACGATGGTTTCGCGGGGCAGTGCCTCCACGAGTTCCCTCCCCGGGATTGAGTGGCTCAGTGGATGAGCCACTCAACCAATGCCGGGCCGCCGCCGTCAATGGCCCGGACCGCACCTGCCGTTGAGAAGCCCTCGGCGCAATCCCCGAATCGGGTACGGATGACCGCCCGGGTGATTCGAACTGCGCATCACGGCCGCCTCACCCGGACCCTGCGGGCACACCGGCCGCGTGATCGAACTTTTGCTCGGCATGCACCCCGTTACGCCTCGCTGATCAGCAGCGTTGGTCAGACTCCAGCGCAGCACCCGACAGCCGAGGAGAGTTGATGCATCCCTCTACCCCTGTGATCGGCGTTCACCTGGCGTTCGAGTGGGACAGAAAGGAACTCCTGGGAGCGGGGTGGCGCGCATGAGGCGCCGCTCGCCCCGCACGACGGACACATCGACGAACACATCGACCGACACGTCGGACACCACGGGCACCACCGACTCGACGGACGGTTCATCGGACACCTCGACAGACGCGTCGGCGGCGGGCGCGGAGGACGTGTCGGAGTCCGAACGCCTCCTCTTCGGCGGCCCCCTCCGCTACGACATGGGCTGGAACCAGCATCACGGCTCCTTCCTGGAACTCGACCTGCGCACGATGGTGGCGCGCATGCCCCGGCTGATCGCCTCCACGATCCGGCTGGCCCACCGGGCCGACCCGCGCGCCCTGCGCTGGGTCGCCGGCGCGGAACTCGGAGGCGGCATCGCCCAGGCTGTCGGGCTCGTCGCGGTCAGCCAGGTCCTCACGCACGTCCTGAACGGCGGCAAGACCAGTGAACGGCTCACCGATGCCCTGCCCGCGTTCCTCGCCGTCGCGGTCACGGCCCTGATCGGCGCACTGCTGCGGTCCGCCTCCACCGCCGGCACGGGCCGCCTGGAGCCCAAGGTCTACCGGGTGGCCACCGAGGAGTACCTGGAGCGGGTGGCGCGCGTCGAACTGGCCGCCGTCGAGGACGAGGAGTTCCACAAGCTGCTGGACTCGGCGCAGTGGGGCGCCGAGTCGGCCCGCCGGATGATCAAGTTCTGTACGTCGGTGGTCACCGCGGCCATCTCGTTCATCGCCGCGGCGGGCGTACTGACCGTGCTCCACCCGGCCCTGCTCCCCCTCCTCGCCCTCATGACCCTGCCCAGCGCCTGGAGTTCACTGACGATCGCGCGCCGGCGCTACATCTCCTTCCACACCTGGATCCAGCACGCCCGCGCCGGCCAGCTCCTCGGCCGTCTGCTCATCGACGCCCAGGCCGCGGCCGAGGTGCGCGTCCACAACATCGGCCCGTTCCTGCTCAGGCACTTCCGGACGATGGCCGAGACGGGTGAGAAGGAGCAGACCCGCCTGGCCTCGCTCGCGGCCCGCACCGGCCTGGTCGCCTCCGGCTGGACGGGCGTCACCACCGCGGCGACGTACGCCACCCTCGGCGCACTGCTGTGGACCGGAGCCATGGACCTGGCCGTCGCCGGCACCGCGGTCATCGCCGTCCGCACGGGCTCCGCCAACCTCGAAGGGCTGGTCGTGCAGCTCAACTTCCTCTACGAGGAGAGCCTGTTCGTCGCCGACCTCGACCGCCTGTGCCGGGAGGCCGACCGCCGCCTGATCCCCGTGTCCGGAGTCCCACTGCCGGAGAAGGTCCACACGATCCGCTTCGAGAACGTCTCGTTCACCTATCCCGGCACCACCGATGACAAGCCGGCACTGACGGACGTGGACGTCACGATCCCCGCCGGCCGGATCGTCGCGCTGGTCGGCAACAACGGCAGCGGCAAGTCCACCCTGGCCAAACTGCTCTGCGGTCTGTACGCACCCGACTCGGGCCGCATCCTGTGGGACGACGTGGACACCACCGAGGCCGACCGGACCGCACTGTTCGACCGTGTGGCCGTGGTAGCCCAGGACTTCTACCGCTGGCCGTTCACGGCGCGCATCAACGTGGCCATCGGCCGCCCCGAAGCCCCGCACGACGAACCGCTGCTGGACGCGGCGGCCGAGTACGCGGGCGCCGACGAGACGGTGGCCTCGCTCCCCCGCGGCTGGGACACCCTGCTCGCCCGCGGCTACAAAGGCGGCCACCAGATCTCGGGCGGTCAGTGGCAACGCCTCGGCATCGCCCGCGCCCGCCACCGCGACGCCCAGATCCTGGTGGTCGACGAACCGACGAGCGCACTGGACGCGGAGGCGGAGCAACGGGCCTTCGACCAGATCCGCGCCCTGTCGGCGGAGGGCCAGACGGTCATCCTGATCACCCACCGCCTGCACAGCGTCCGGCACGCGGACGAGATCTACGTCCTGGACGAGGGCAGCGTGACGGAACACGGCTCGTTCGACGAGCTGATGGCGGTGGAGGAGGGGGCGTTCCGGAGGATGTACCTGATCCAGTCGAGGCAGTACGTGCACGAGGGCCCGGCACAGGTCCCGGGGCAGCGGGGGGAGGGTGTGCGGGAGACGCCGGGCCGGGGGGACTGAGCCCGGCGGGGGCTGAGCAGGCTGGTCCGGCCTCAGGCTGTGATGTGCTGCTGCGCGCGGGAGGACGCCGAGCGCCGGAGCCGCAGAGCCCGGACCAGCCGTCGGCACCCCGCTTCAGGCGCTCGCGGGCTGCTCCAGCGCGACCCCGGCCATGACCGGGCGCCCACTCCTGGGCCGTGAATCTCGCCGCCGCGCCCTCGGGGGTCGGCGGGGCAAGGGAGTCAGCGGGACAAGGGCTCCGGGCTCTTCCCGCATCGTGTTCACGGCAGCCATGAGCCAGTCGTCCGTCAGTTGTAGTACCGCTCGCCGGCGACCAGGACCGAGGTGACGTGGATCGGAAGCCCTTGTGCAGTGCGGGGAACCTCTTGGCTGGTCTGCCGGGTGAAGCCGAGGGAGACGCCGGGAATGAAGGGGTACTCGGCCTCGGAGGTGTTGACGGTCCAGCCACGCTCGGCCGCCCGGCGGAGCAGGTCCTCGGCGGGCGTGGCGAAGACGTCGTCACCGTCGAGCAGGACTCGCACGTCCGCCTCCCGGCCCTCACCCGGCCACCACAACTCGACCGCGGTGACTGCCTTGCCCGACTCCTCCAGCAGGATGTTGACGCGCACGTTGCCGCAGGAGGTGTAGATCGTCCTCTCGTCGTCGTCCTGCTCGACCTCGTGGGACCCCCACGGGGACACCGCCGCGACCGCTTCGTCGAGGGACATTCCCAGCCGTACAGGGCCGGCGCCGTGGGGCGGGTCCAGAACGCCCCGCGTCGATCAGCGCTCTCTGACCGGCCCGCGCCACTTGATCGACTTGTGGCACAGGAACCCGCCTCGCTGGCGGAGTGCGCGCCCCTTCATCCCGATGGTCGACGCGACTGCACGAGAGCTCAACTCGTTTGCGTGGCAGTGAGGTTGGTGCGCCGGGGAGCCCGGTCTGCGGGCGAAGTGTACCCAGCAGCCAGCAGCGGCCGAGGAGTTGGCGACCGTGCCGTGGAAGGGCAGCGAGAACCGGCACCGCCGCAAGGCGAGGAAGGTGGCGATCGACGCGGTGTGCTCCGCTCGGGGATCCTCCGGCATACCCGGATCACCCGGATCCGGCGATGGATGCGGGGCGGATCACACCTGCCGAGAGACGCCCTGCGGGGCAAAGGGCGAGTGCTTCGTACCCGCTCCCCGGACCCGTCCCGGGCCCACTGGGACCAGAACTGAGACTGGGGACCGGCGCACGGCCCGTGCACGGCGCCGCCGTCGTATCCAGTAAAAGCAAAAGCCCCAGGTCACGGCGAGTGAGTCCTGGGGCTTCCACAGAGCCGCCTTCGGGATTCGAACCCGAGACCTACGCATTACGAGTGCGTTGCTCTGGCCAACTGAGCTAAGGCGGCAAGCTGCCTGCAGCGATACCTGTCCTGGCGAGAACACGTTCGCATCAGCAGCGGCGCCAAGTCTACAGGGTTGTTTCGGGTGCCCCGAACCACCTCCCGGGAGCCCCCGCCGAGGCCCCCGGGTCACTCGCCACGCGTCAGCTGCAGGTCTTGTTCTTCGGCGGGGTGGTGCCCTCCAGCAGGTAGGTGTTGATCGCCGTGTCCACGCAGTCGCTGCCCCGCCCGTACGCCGTGTGACCGTCGCCCTCGTACGTCAGCAGCGTGCCCGACGAGAGCTGGCCGGCCAGGCCCTGCGCCCACTTGTAGGGGGTCGCCGGGTCGCGTGTCGTGCCGACGACCACGATCGGGGCCGCTCCCTTCGCCTCGATGCGGTGCGGCTTGCCCGTGGCGGGGACCGGCCAGTACGCGCAGTTCAGTGAGGCCCAGGCGAAGCCGCGGCCGAAGACCGGGGACGCCTTCTCGAACTCCGGGAGGGCGGACTGGACCGCCGACGGGCCGCCGAAGGCCGGCGGCAGGTCCACGCAGTTCACGGCGGCATTGGCGTACATCAGGTTCGCGTACGAGCCGTCGCCCTCACGCTCGTAGTAGCTGTCCGCCAGGGACAGGAGCGGTGCGCCCTGGCCCGCCATCGCGTCGGTCAGGGCCTGGCGGAGCTGCGGCCAGGCCGCCTCGTCGTACATCGCGGCGATCACACCCGTCGTCGCCAGCGACTCGCCCAGCGCGCGGCTCTCGCCGGTCGGGACCGGCTGGGCGTCGAGCTTGGTGAAGAAGGCCTTGAGCCGGGTGGACGCGTCCGCCGCGGACGTGTTGCCGAGCGGGCAGTCCGGCTGCTTGACGCAGTCGGCTGCGAAGGACTGGAACGCCGTCTCGAACCCGGCGGTCTGGTCGCGGTTCATCTGCCGCGACGGCAGCGACGGGTCCATCGCGCCGTCGAGGACGAGACGGCCGGTGCGGTCGGGGAACAGCTCGGCGTACGTGGCGCCGAGGAAGGTGCCGTACGAAGCGCCGACGTACGAGAGCTTCTTGTCGCCCAGTACGGACCGCAGGATGTCCATGTCACGCGCCGCGTCCACCGTGGACACATGCGGAAGGATCTTGCCGGAATGCTGCTCGCAGCCCGCCGCGAAGTTCTTGAGCGCCCCGGACAGCTTGGTGGCCTCGGCGGCGTCGTCGGGGGTCTGGTCCACCTGCGTGTACGCGTCCATCTGCTTACCGCTGAGGCATTCGACCGGTTCGCTGCGGGCGACCCCGCGGGGGTCGATGGCCACCATGTCGTACTGGGCGCGGACCGGCGCGGGGTAGCCGACGCCCGCGTAGCTCTGGAGATAGCCGATCGCCGAGCCGCCGGGCCCGCCCGGGTTGACCTGGAGCGAGCCGAGACGCTTGCCGGGGCCGGTGGCCTTCTTGCGGGCGACGGCCAGCTTCACGGAGTCGCCGTCCGGCTTCGCGTAGTCGAGGGGGGCCTTCATCGTGGAGCACTCGAAGCCCTCCACTCCGCAGGCCCGCCACTTCAGCTTCTGCGCGTAGTACGGCTGCAGGGCGGTGCTCGGGGCCGGGCCGCCGCCCGGTGTGGACCCGGCGGCGCTGGAGGACGAATTCCCGTCCGTGCAGCCGGAGATCAGCAGGCCGGCGGTCGCCAGCGCGAGAGCGGACTTGCGGAACCAGCGCCTTGTGTCCATGCCCGGAGCGTAGGCGACGAGACCGGAAGATGCCCGTCCGCGCGCGTACGAGTGAGCCGGTCAACCACGGACGGCCCCACCGTCCGGGACTCGTCGTCCGGTGCGATGAAAGAGACCGCCGGTGCGCCCGGTCAGCCCGCCCGCAGCGCCATCGTCATGGCCTCGACCGCCAGCAGAGGCGCCACATTCGCCTCCAGCGCCTCACGGCACGCGGTGATCGCGTCTATACGGCGCAGGGTGCGCTCGGGGGTGGACGATCCGGCGATCCGGTCCAGCGAGTCCTGTACGTCGCCGTTGGCGATCGCGATCCCGGAACCGAGCTGGAGCGCGAGGACATCGCGATAGAAACCGGTCAGGTCGCTGAGGGCGAGGTCCAGGGTGTCGCGCTGCGTACGCGTCTTGCGGCGCTTCTGCCGGTCCTCCAGGTCCTTCATCACACCCGCGGTCCCGCGTGGCATGCGTCCGCCCTGCGCCGCGCCGAGGGCGGCCTTCAGCTCCTCGGTCTCCTTGGTGTCGACCTCGTCGGCGACCTGCCTGGCGTCCTCGGCCGCGGCGTCGATCAGTTCCTGCGCGGCCTTCAGACAGCCTCCGACATCGTCCACGCGCAGCGGCAGCTTGAGCACGGTGGCCCTGCGCGCCCGGGCCTTCTCGTCGGTCGCGAGGCGGCGCGCCCGCCCGATGTGGCCCTGTGTGGCCCGCGCGGCCGCGGCCGCCACGTCGGGCTCGATGCCGTCCCGCCGGATCAGCACGTCGGCGACGGCGTCGACCGGCGGTGTCCGCAGGGTGAGATGCCGGCAGCGTGAGCGGATGGTCGGCAGCACGTCCTCCAGCGACGGCGCGCACAGCAGCCACACGGTGCGGGGCGCGGGCTCCTCCACGGCCTTCAGCAGGACGTTGCCGGCGCCCTCGGTGAGCCGGTCGGCGTCCTCCAGGATGATCACCTGCCAGCGGCCGACCGCAGGGGAGAGCTGGGCCCGGCGGACGAGCTCGCGGGTCTCCTTGACGCCGATGGACAGCATGTCGGTGCGGACGACGTCGACGTCGGCATGCGTCCCCACGAGGGCGGTGTGACAGCCGTCGCAGAAACCGCATCCGGGCGCCGCGCCGAGGGCACGGTCGGGACTGACGCACTGGAGCGCGGCGGCGAACGCCCGCGCCGCGGTGGACCGCCCCGATCCCGGCGGCCCGGTGAACAGCCAGGCGTGGGTCATCTTCGAGGCGTCGGGGGCGGCTTCGCCGCGGGACTCGGCGCTGACCAGGGTGTCGGCGTCCTGCGCGGCGGCACCGAGCTGCACCTGCACCCGGTCCTGTCCGACCAGTTCGTCCCACACGGTCATGCGCCGTCACCTGCCTTTGTCCTGGGGCTCCCATTGTGGGGCAGGGGTCCGACACTCAGCGCACGCGCTCGATCGCGTGAGTGCGTGAAAGCGGGCTTCGAGGGAGCCAAGACCCTGGCACCGGGCCGTCCGGGGGCCGGGCCGAGCCCGGCCCCCGGACGGAGATGGCGACAACTCGCCTCAGCGGCCGCCGCGCCCCCGGCGCCCGTCGTCGTCCTCGTCGTGCGGACCCAGCAGTTCGTCGGCCAGCGTCGGCAGATCGTCCAGCGGGGTCTCCTCCGCCCAGTCCGAACGCCTTCGCGGACGGCCCGTCGCCGGGTCGACCTGCGGCAGTTCACGCGTACGGTCCGACCCACCCTCGCGCGCGGGCCCGCGGTCCCGCACCGGCTCCTGGTCCCGCACCGGGGGAAGCACGGCCGTCTCGTCCGCGTCCCGCACCGGCGGAATGACCGCGGTCTCGTCCGCGTCCCGCACCGGCGGCACCGGCGGAATCACGGCGGTCTCCTCCGCGTCCCGCACCGGCCGCAGCACAGCGGTCTCGTCGCTGTCCCGCACCGGCGGAAGGACCGCCGTCTCGTCCGCCGCGGCCGCCGGAGGCTGCGGCACCTCCTGCGTCACCTCGTCCGGCCGCACCACCGGCGTCGCAACCGTCACCTCGGCGGCAGGCGCGGCAGCCGCGGCCGCCGCCTCCGCCAGCCGGCGCGCTTCCTCCGCCCGCAGCAGGGCCTCCTCGGCCTTGCGCTGCTTCTCCAGACGACGCTCGTCGGCCTCGGCGCGCAGCCGGGCCTCCTCCTCCGCCTGCTTGCGCCGACGCTCTTCCTCCTCGCGGCGGGTCTTCTCCTCGGCCTCGCGGCGTCGGCGTTCCTCCTCCGCGAGGCGTCGCGCCTCCTCGGCCCGCTGCCGGGCCTCCTCCGCCTGCCGTTCGGCCTCGCGCTGCCGCGCCTCCTCCAGCTCGCGGCGCTTGCGCTCCTCCTCCTCGGCACGGAGCCTGGCCAGCTGTTCCTGGCGCTCGCGCTCGAGCCGCTCCTCCTCCGCCTTGCGCGCGGCCTCTTCCTCGGCCTTGCGGCGGGCTTCCTCCTCGGCGGCCTTGCGGGCCTCCTCCTGCGCCTTGATCTCGGCGTCGGACAGGGGCAGCAGCTGGTCGAGGCGGTGGCGTACGACGGTGGTGACGGCCTCCGGCTCCTGGCCGGCGTCCACCACCAGATAGCGCCCCGGGTCGGCGGCGGCGAGCGTCAGGAAGCCCGACCGCACCCGCTGGTGGAACTCCGCCGGCTCGGACTCCAGCCGGTCCGGCGCCTCCGTGAAGCGTTCCCGCGCCGTCTCCGGCGAGACATCGAGCAGCACCGTCAGATGCGGCACGAGCCCGTCCGTGGCCCAGCGCGAGATCCGTGCGATCTCCGTCGGCGACAGGTCGCGGCCGGCGCCCTGGTAGGCGACGGAGGAGTCGATGTAGCGGTCGGAGATGACGATGGCGCCGCGCTCCAGGGCGGGCCGGACGACCGATCCGACGTGTTCGGCGCGGTCCGCGGCGTACAGCAGCGCCTCGGCGCGGTTCGACAGACCGGCGGACGAGACGTCGAGCAGGATGGACCGCAGCCGCTTGCCGACCGGTGTCGCGCCCGGCTCGCGGGTGACGACGACCTCGTGGCCCTTGGCGCGGATCCACTGGGCGAGGGCCTCGACCTGGGTGGACTTCCCGGCTCCGTCTCCGCCCTCTATGGCGATGAAGAACCCGGTTCCGGCGGGTGCCACGGCCGGGTCGGCCCCGCCGCGCAGCGCGTCGCGCAGATCGCGGCGCAGCGGCACGCCGGAGCGGTCGTCGGTCTTCGCGAGGACGATCGCGGCGACGGGCAGCAGCAGCGCGCCCACCAGCATCAGGGTGAATCCGGCGCCGCCGTGGGCGAAGACGAAGTCTCCGCTCGCCAGCCGGTGCGGCCCGATGGCCGCGGCGAGCAGCGGGGCCGCGACCGCGCCGACGGCGACGGCGACCCGGACGACGGCCTGGAGGTGCTCGGTGATCCGGGCCCGGCGGAAGTCCTCCGCCTCCTGGTCGATGAGCGTGTGGCCGATGTTGGCGGCGACTCCGGCCGAGAAGCCCGCGAGCAGCGCGAGCAGCAGCACGGTCGCCGTGTCCGGCACGAGTCCCATCGCCAGCAGCGCCACTCCGGTCACCGTGAGGGCCAGGACGAGGAGACGACGGCGCGAGAGCGACGGCAGGACCGACGCGGCGCCCCGGATGCCGAGCCCGGTGCCGCCGGTCAGCACGAGGACCAGCAGGGCGAAGGCGACGGGTCCGCCGCCGAGGTCGACGGCGTGCAGGACGGCGACGGCGACGGACGACGAGATCGCAGCGGCGACCGCCGCACAGGCGATGACGAACAGCGGTATGGCTCCGGTGCGCCCCTTGTCGAGGGCGCCCCCGGTGGACGGCCGTCGCAGCCCTTCGAGCGGCGAACGCGGCCTCGGCGTCGGGGAGCCGGGCAGCTCGATGAAGTAGAGCGTCGACACGGAGGCGGCGAAGAGTCCGGCGGCGACGTACGACCCGAGGGCCGCCTGGTGCAGCGAGAACCATTCCAGGCCGGTCGCGAGGAGGTTGCCGATCAGGGTGGCGACCAGCAGCACCGCGGCGCCGAGGGGGATGACGGCGAAACCGGTGCGCTGCCAGAGCCTGCGCAGCGCGTCGAGGTGGTCGGGCAGCGGGCGTACCGCCGCGCCTTCCGGCGGCGGGGCGGGCAGCAGCGCGGGCGCGGCACCGTCGCGGGCGACGGTCCAGAAGCGCTCGGCAACTCCCGTGACGAACACCGTGATCAGCAGGATCGCCGCCGCGTTGTCGAGCGTCCAGTCCACCCACAGCGGGGCGACGATCAGCAGAACGGCCCGCAGTCCGTCCGCCCCGATCATGGTCCAGCGGCGGTCGAGCGGGCCCTTGGCCGAGGTGAGGGTCGTGAGCGGACCCAGCAGAACGGCTCCGAAGAGCAGCGTGGCGAGGACGCGGGCGCCGAGGACGGCGGCGACGGCGAACGCCGCGCCGCGATAACCGTCGCCGAACGTGCCCGCCAGCACCGCTGCCTGAAGGGTCAGCAGCAGAAGGACGAACACGGAAAGGGCGTCGCCGATGCCGCCGACGATCTGCGCGTTCCAGAGTCTCCTCAGCGGAGGGAAGCGCAGGAGAGCGCGCACCGCGCGCTCACGGGAGTCTGCGGCAAGGGTGTCGGAGTCTGAGGCAGTCTCTGAGGCGGTGCTCACGACCACCTGCTGCTCGGCTGGCTGCTCGGCTCGCGTCATCCGCCCAGCCTATCCGGAGCGTACGAGTCCCCGGAGGCCCGTCCGAACAAACGGGCGCTTTGTACGGAGGGGTCGGCATCCACCTGCCGAACCCCCGCACAAAGCGCCCCTGCGAATCCGTACGGAAACCACACGAAGCCGAACGAACCGGATCAGGCCCCGGTCCTCGACCGACGGCCTACGCGTCCTACTCGTCCGAAGAAGCGGCCGGCCCGGACGTCGTCCTCGCCATCGCCGCCGACTTCTTGGCGACCGTCTTCTTGGCCGCCGTCTTCTTCGCGGTGGTCGTCTTCTTGGCCGCGGTCTTCTTCGCGGCCGTCTTCTTCGCCGGCGCCTTCTTGGCCGGGGCCTTCTTCGCCGTCTTCTTGGCGGGACCCTTGGCACGCTTCTCGGCGAGGAGCTCGTAGCCGCGCTCCGGCGTGATCTCCTCGACGCTGTCGCCGGTCCGCAGGGTCGCGTTCGTCTCGCCGTCGGTGACGTACGGGCCGAAGCGGCCGTCCTTGACCACCACGGGACGCTCGCTCACCGGGTCGGTTCCCAGCTCCTTGAGCGGCGGCTTGGCGGCGGCGCGGCCACGCTGCTTCGGCTGCGCGTAGATCGCGAGAGCCTCCTCCAGCGTGATGTTGAAGAGCTGGTCCTCGGTCTCCAGGGAGCGCGAGTCCGTGCCCTTCTTCAGATACGGGCCGTACCGGCCGTTCTGCGCGGTGATCTCCACGCCCTCGGTGTCGGCGCCGACGATCCTCGGCAGCGACATCAGCTTCAGCGCGTCCTCGAGGGTCACGGTGTCCAGCGACATCGACTTGAAGAGCGAGGCGGTGCGCGGCTTGACCGCGTTCTTGCCGGTCTTCGGGGTGCCCTCGGGCAGGACCTCCGTCACGTACGGGCCGTAGCGCCCGTCCTTCGCGACGATCTCGTGGCCGGTCGACGGGTCCGTGCCGAGCGCGAAGTCACCGCTGGGCTTGGCCAGCAGCTCCTCCGCGTACTCGACGGTGAGCTCGTCCGGCGCCAGGTCGTCGGGGACGTCGGCGCGCTGGTGCCCCTCGGAGTCCTTCTCGCCGCGCTCGATGTACGGGCCGTAGCGGCCGACACGCAGCACGATCGCGCTGCCGACCGGGAAGCTGGAGATCTCCCGGGCGTCGATGGCGCCGAGGTCGGTCACCAGTTCCTTGAGGCCGCCGAGGTGGTCGCCGTCGCCGTTGCCCGCGGCGGACGCGGCACCCTTGTCGTCGCCCTCGCCGAAGTAGAAGCGCCTCAGCCACGGCACGGCCTGCGCCTCGCCCCGCGCGATGCGGTCGAGGTCGTCCTCCATGCGGGCGGTGAAGTCGTAGTCGACGAGCCGGCCGAAGTGCTTCTCCAGCAGGTTGACCACGGCGAAGCTCAGGAACGACGGCACGAGCGCCGTCCCCTTCTTGAACACATAGCCGCGGTCGAGGATGGTGCCGATGATCGAGGCGTACGTCGACGGGCGGCCGATCTCGCGCTCTTCCAGCTCCTTGACCAGCGAGGCCTCGGTGTAGCGGGCGGGCGGCTTGGTGGCGTGGCCGTCGACCGAGATCTCCTCGGAGGTGAGCGCGTCACCCTCGGCGACCTGCGGCAGCCTGCGCTCGCGGTCGTCGAGCTCGGCGTTCGGGTCGTCGGCCCCTTCCACGTACGCCTTCATGAAGCCGTGGAAGGTGATCGTCTTGCCGGACGCGGTGAACTCGGCGTCCCGGCCGTCGGCGGCGACCCCGCCGATCTTCACGGTGACGGAGTTACCGGTCGCGTCCTTCATCTGGGAGGCGACGGTCCGCTTCCAGATCAGCTCGTAGAGCTTGAACTGGTCGCCCGTCAGGCCGGTCTCGGCCGGGGTACGGAAACGATCGCCCGAAGGGCGAATCGCCTCGTGCGCCTCCTGCGCGTTCTTGACCTTGCCGGCGTACACCCGCGGCTTGTCGGGCAGGTAATTGGCGCCGTACAGCTGCGTGACCTGCGCCCGGGCCGCCGACACGGCGGTGTCCGAGAGCGTGGTGGAGTCCGTACGCATATAGGTGATGAAGCCGTTCTCGTACAGCTTCTGCGCGACCTGCATGGTGGCCTTGGCCCCGAAGCCGAGCTTGCGGGAAGCCTCCTGCTGCAGCGTCGTCGTACGGAAGGGGGCGTACGGAGACCGGCGGTACGGCTTGGACTCGACCGAGCGGACCGCGAACGTGGCGTTCTCGAGGGCCGCGGCCAGCGAACGGGCGTTCGCCTCGTCGAGGTGGAGCACCTGCGCCGACTTGAGGCGGCCGTCCGAACCGAAGTCGCGGCCCTGGGCGACACGCTGCCCGTCGACCGTGTTCAGGCGGGCGGTGAGCGTCGAGGGGTCGGAGGCGTCACCGGCGCGGCCGGTGGAGAAGGTGCCCGTCAGATCCCAGTACTCGGCGGATCGGAAGGCGATGCGCTCGCGCTCCCGCTCGACGACGAGGCGGGTGGCGACGGACTGCACACGGCCGGCGGACAGCCGGGGCATGACCTTCTTCCACAGGACCGGCGAGACCTCGTAGCCGTAGAGGCGGTCGAGGATGCGGCGGGTCTCCTGGGCGTCGACCATGCGCTGGTTGAGCTCGCGCGGGTTGGCGACGGCGTCACGGATCGCGTCCTTGGTGATCTCGTGGAAGACCATCCGGTGGACGGGGACCTTGGGCTTGAGGACTTCCAGCAGGTGCCAGGCGATGGCTTCGCCCTCGCGGTCCTCATCGGTGGCGAGGTAGAGCTCGTCGGATTCCGCGAGCTGCTCCTTGAGCTTTCTGACCTGGGCCTTCTTGTCGGCGTTGACGACATAGATCGGCTGGAAGTCGTGCTCGACGTCGACTCCGAGGCGACGGACCTCACCGGTGTACTTCTCGGGGACCTCGGCCGCGCCGTTCGGGAGGTCGCGGATGTGCCCGACACTCGCCTCGACGACATAGCCGGGGCCGAGATAGCCCTTGATCGTCTTCGCCTTGGCAGGCGACTCGACGATCACGAGTCGGCGGCCGCCCTGTGCGGTCTCGCTGGTCGGGGACAACTTCGCTCTTCTCTCCGGTCGACGCTCGATGGGCGCTCACGGCGGTACGGCACGGTCGGCGCACTGCTGTGGCGCTGCTGTCGCTGCGGAGTGTGACGGTACAACCCGCCCCCGTGTCAAACGGCAAAAGCCCGCAACGGCCACTCGAACGGTAACCCGACTCCGGCCATTCCTGCCGCCCGGACCGGCACGAGGTCGCCAGGGGCCCCCGGTCAGACGCGGCCGAAGCACCAGACCCCGAGGGCCAGGGAGAGGGCCCCGAAGAGTGTTGCGAGGGTGGCTGCCGTGGCGGGACTCACTCCGTGGGCGACCGGTGCGCGGTGCATCACACGCAAGCCCGTCCACACCAGGAGTCCGGCTCCGAACAGCGTGAACGCCGCTCCGGCGAAGATCGCCGGCCCATTCTCCATATCCGTGCCCCGCCCTTCCCTGACGCCGAACCGGTGCGGCGTCGCTCCCGAAGGCCGAGGCTGGCACCTCCGGGAGTCAGTGGGGCGAATTCCGGGTGAACGCGGCGTGGGTTCACCCGGCCGGTGGCATTGGCCGATTTCACCTCATGGTGCGGCCGGGAAGTCCGCTTTCGGCCGCCGGGCGGGGCAGCCGAGGGCTCAAGCCCGCGGTCGGCCGCCCGGAGACACCGGCTCCCGTCAGACGGCCGGCGGCACGGGCCCTTCTGGCACCGGTTCCAGAAAGCCCTCCTCCACCAGCAGCCGCAACGCCTGCGGGGTGCGGTCCCGCAGCAGCACCGGGTCCTCCTCGATCAGCTGGGCGATCGCGTCGAGGATCCGCCCGGCGCTCAGCGTGCCGTCGCAGGCCCCGGCGAAACCGGCTCCAACGGTGTCGACCTTGGTGGCCCGCCGCATCCCACGGTGCTGGCGCAGCACCACATGCTCGGGGTCCTCCGCTCCCGGCAGACCGACCTGCTCCTGGACGACTTCCCGAGCGAGCGTGAAGTGGTCGGCGAGGAGGGCCGCGTCGTCATGCGTCCGCAGATAGTCCTGGCGGTCGAAGTGCGCCCGCACGGTCGCGCCGAGCGGCTGCTCCACAGGGTGCGGCCACTCCTCGGTGACGATCGAGGGCGCGGCGGACCCGGACTTGTGGAGCGTGATCCAGCCGAAGCCGATCGCCTGGGTCTTCCGCGCCTCGAACTCATCCAGCCATGCCTCGTACAGCTCGGCGTACTTCCCGGGGTCGCCGCGGTGGTCACCGCTGTCGCGCAGCCACAGCTCGGCGTACTGCGTGACGTCCTGCACCTCGCGCTGCACGATCCAGGCGTCACACCCGCGCGGCACCCAGGAGCGCAGCCGCTGCTGCCACTCCTCGCCCTCCACGTGCTGCCAGTTGGCGAGGAAGTGGGCGTAACCCCCGTCGTTCAGCCTCTCCCCCGCCTGCTGGACGAGCGAGCGGCACAGGTCGTCCCCGCCCATCCCGCCGTCGCGGTAGGTCAGCCGCGCGCCGGGAGAGATGACGAAGGGAGGGTTGGACACGATCAGGTCGTACGTGTCGTCACCCACCGGCTCGAAGAGCGAACCCTCCCGCAGATCGGCCTCGGGGGCCGCGGAGAGGGCGAGCGTGAGCCGCGTGAAGTGCAGGGCGCGCGGGTTCAGGTCGGTCGCCGTGACGCGGGTGGCGTGCTGGGCCGCGTGCAGCGCCTGGATGCCCGAGCCGGTGCCGAGGTCCAGGGCGGAGGACACCGGCGTACGGACCGTGATGCCGGCCAGCGTGGTGGACGCGCCACCGACACCGAGGACGACTTCCTCGGCCCGCCCGGCCGCTCCGCCCGCGCCACCGACCGCGCATCCGAGGTCGGAGACGACGAACCAGTCCTGCCCGTCGGGCCCGCCGTAGGGCCGCACGTCGACGGTGGCACGGACGTCGTCGCCCTCACGCACCACCCAGCCGTCGGCGAGGCACTCCTCCAGCGGCAGGGCGGTCAGGGCCCGTTCGTACGCCACGGGCTGTTGCAGCAGGAACAGCCGCACCAGCGCGGCCAGATCGCCGTCCTCGCGGGTGGCCCGGAGCGCGGGGACGGTCTCGCTGCGGGCGAGCGCGGCGTAGGCGGACGCGCCGAGGAGGTCGAGCAGCCCGTCAACGGTGAAGGCGCGGGCCAGCAGCGCCTCGCGCAGCGGGAGCGCACGGTCGGGCGAGGGGAGGCCTGGGGCAACGCTGGTCGTACTCACCAGTCCATTGTGGCCGCCGCCACTGACAACCGCCGCCCCCGGCCCGCACGGGCGAGGCGCGGCGCTCGGCCAGGAGCTGCCGGGAGGGACAGGGTGCGGCTCAGGCGGCCGAACCGCCGGACGGGGCGGGCGCCTTCAGCGGCTTGCAGCCCGGCTGCTTAGCCATGGCATTGCCGGTTTCCGCCTTCCGCAGCTTGTTCCGCGCGGTCTGGTTCTTCTCGATCTTCTCCAGTCCGGCGGCGACGGGCTGGAGGCCGTCCGCGAACTTCTGCTGGTCCTTGGCGTTCAGCGCGTCGATCTGCTTCTTCAGATCGAGGTAGGACTTGGAGTTGGCGTCGAGTTCGGCCGCGGCGTCCTTGACCAGCTGCTCACCGGCGTCGACGGGCGGCGTCCCGGCGCCTCTGAACGCCGTCGCCAGTGCCTTGTTCACGTCCGCGAGGTCCTGGAAGGCCTTCGAGTCGGCGGCCTGGATGTCGGCGGGCTTGCCGTCCGAGGCGGTCGAGCGGATCAGCTGCTCCGCGTCGAACTGCTTCTTGATCTGCGGCTGCGCCTGGTCGCAGTACTTCTTGGCCCAGTCGTCGACGGAGAATTTGTCCGCGTCGCCTTCGCCGGAGCATCCCGACAGCGCGAGTGCGAGCACCGCACCGCCGGACAGTGCGGCCGCAAGCTTCTTGTTCACCGGTTTGGTCCCTTCCAAGGCTTCTCGGCCCCGGAACATACACGGCACGTGGTCCACATTCGCGAGTCTTGTGTCCTGTTCATATTCTTTTATCACTTTTTGCACCAGAGAGAGAAGGCTCACGGCGGACGGACGACAGACGAACGGGCGGGCAGCACGCCACTGCGCGCCGCCCGCCCGTCGATGTGACCGGTACTACGAAACCACCGCGGGGTCGGGTGACTTCGAACTCCGCTCCGCCGTCCCCGGATCGTCCCCGACGGCGATGCCCCGCCGCTTGGAGATGTACACGGCGCCGACGATGACGAGGATCGCGACAACTGCGATCACCGCCCGGATCCCGGCGCTCGCGTCGTCCCCGTAGCTGAACTGGACCACCGCGGGTGCGATGAGCAGTGCCACCAGGTTCATGACCTTCAGCAGCGGGTTGATGGCAGGACCGGCGGTGTCCTTGAACGGGTCGCCGACGGTGTCGCCGATGACGGTCGCGGCATGGGCCTCACTGCCCTTGCCGCCGTGATGACCGTCCTCCACGAGCTTCTTGGCGTTGTCCCACGCGCCACCGGAGTTGGCGAGGAAGACCGCCATCAGCGTGCCCGTGCCGATCGCGCCCGCGAGGAACGAGCCGAGGGCGCCGACACCGAGCGAGAACCCGACCGCGATCGGGGTCAGCACCGCGAGCAGGCCCGGGGTGGTGAGCTCGCGCAGCGCGTCCTTGGTGCAGATGTCGACGACGCGCCCGTACTCCGGCTTCTCGGTGTAGTCCATGATCCCGGGGTGCTCGCGGAACTGCCGCCGCACCTCGTAGACCACGGCTCCCGCCGACCGGGAGACCGCGTTGATCGCGAGCCCCGAGAAGAGGAAGACGACCGCCGCGCCGAGGATGAGTCCCACCAGGTTGTTGGGCTGGGAGATGTCCATGACGAGGTTCATCGGAGCACCGTCGCCGAGTTTCGCACCGACATCCCTGGCCGCGGTCGCGATGGCGTCGCGATACGAGCCGAAGAGCGCGGCCGCCGCGAGTACGGCGGTCGCGATGGCGATGCCCTTGGTGATGGCCTTGGTGGTGTTGCCCACGGCGTCCAGGTCGGTGAGCACCTGCGCGCCCGCGCCCGTGACGTCGCCGGACATCTCGGCGATGCCCTGGGCGTTGTCGGAGACGGGACCGAAGGTGTCCATGGCGACGATGACGCCGACGGTCGTGAGCAGGCCGGTGCCGGCCAGAGCGACCGCGAACAGGGCGAGCATGATCGACGTACCGCCGAGCAGGAACGCCCCGTACACGCCCAGACCGATCAGCAGCGCCGTGTAGACGGCGGACTCCAGACCGATGGAGATGCCGGCCAGCACAACGGTCGCGGGCCCGGTCAGCGACGACTTGCCGATGTCCTTCACAGGACGCCGGGTGGTCTCGGTGAAGTACCCGGTCAGCTGCTGGATCAGAGCCGCCAGCACGATGCCGATGGCGACGGCCACGACCGCGAGGACACGTGGGTCCCCGCCGTGCGACCGGATCGCCGCCTCGGTGACGCCGTCCAACTTGGCGTAGGACGACGGCAGATAGACGTAGACCGCGACGGCCACGAGCGCGAGCGAGATCAGCGCGGAGATGAAGAATCCGCGGTTGATGGCGGTCATCCCGCTGCGGTCGGCGCGCCGCGGGGCGACCGCGAAGATACCGATCATCGCGGTGACCACGCCGATCGCCGGAACGATCAGCGGAAAGGCGAGTCCGGCGTCGCCGAATGCCGCCTTGCCGAGGATGAGCGCCGCGACGAGCGTGACCGCGTACGACTCGAAGAGGTCGGCGGCCATGCCGGCGCAGTCGCCGACGTTGTCGCCCACGTTGTCGGCGATGGTCGCGGCATTGCGCGGGTCATCCTCCGGGATGCCCTGCTCGACCTTGCCGACGAGGTCGGCGCCGACGTCGGCCGCCTTGGTGAAGATGCCGCCGCCGACACGCATGAACATGGCGATCAGTGCGGCGCCGAGTCCGAAGCCCTCCAGGACCTTGGGGGCGTCGGCTGCGTAGACGAGTACGACGCAGGAGGCACCGAGCAGGCCGAGGCCCACCGTGAACATGCCGACCACGCCTCCCGTCCGGAAAGCGATCTTCATGGCCTTGTGCGAGACGGCCGTCAGATCCTTTTCGGGCTCGCCCTCGGCCGGTGTCGCTTCACGCGCGGCCGCCGCCACGCGCACATTGGCCCGTACGGCAAGACGCATGCCGATGTATCCGGTGGCTGCCGAGAAAAGCGCACCCACCAGGAAGAACACCGAGCGTCCTGCTCGCTGTGACCAGTCGTCGGCCGGAAGAAGCAACAGCAGGAAGAACACCACGACGGCGAAGATGCCGAGGGTGCGCAACTGCCGGGCCAGGTAGGCATTCGCGCCTTCCTGGACCGCTGCCGCGATCTTCTTCATGGAATCGGTGCCCTCGCCGGCGGCCAGTACCTGGCGCACCAGCAGCTGGGCGACGACGAGTGCTGCCAACGCCACGACGGCGATGACAATAACGATCACCCGGTTGTCGTCTGTCAGTACTGCGGCTGCAAGGGAAGTGGGGTGGTTGGTCAGTTCTGGGTTGAAGAGCCCCGCCATTCGTCCTCCTTGACGCTCAGAGCTCAAGATGTGGACGGATTGTAGGGAGCGGAACCTGATCAAAACAGAGCGCGACAACTGGATTTGACCTTCAGTTGCTACTCAGCAAATGATCGGGTTCCGAAAATCCCACCGAAAGAGGTAATGGGGCAAAACCATTGACCCTTGATCAATGATCTAGAAAAAAGAAAAGAGGCCCTGCTCAGCAGGACCTCTTTTCACGATCATGACGGTTGACGATCAATGGGCCGGCGGGCCGGAACCTCCGATCGTCACACCGCGTCAGGGCAGGACGGAGACCGGCATCGACGGCCAACTCATCCGGATCACGCCCCCCTGATCGGTGGAACTGACCTCCACGTCGTCCACGAGGCCGCTGATGACGGCGAGACCCATCTCGTCCTCGCCGTCGGCGTCCGCGTCCTCGTCGGAGCCGCCTCGCGCGCCGGGAACGGCATGTGAGCCGTTCGCCCCCGCGCTCGGCACCTCGTCGATGACCTCGATGGAGAAAGTCTTCTCCTCCTCGGAGAGCACCACGGTGACGGGCTCGGTGATGCCATGACTGCGGTGCAGCCCGACAGCACGACTGCATGCCTCGCCGACCGCGAGCCGGACCTCGTCCAGCACGGCCTCGTCGACCCCCGCCCTGCGCGCCACGGCAGCCGCCACCAACCGGGCGGTCCTGACATGCTCGGGCTGGGCACTGAATCGAAGCTCGACGGTGGCCATGTGCTCCCCCTCGGACGTACGGGCGTGCATCTCAGAGGCCCGGGCTGGATGCCCGGTACCCCTCACTTCTTCCGGCGTGTTCGGCCGACCGTCAGTCGGTCGCCGCAACCGCTTCCTCGACCGTGGTGTGGATGGGGAACACCTTGGTCAAGCCTGTGATCCGGAAGATCTTGAGAATGCGCTCCTGGTTGCAGACCAGGCGCAGCGACCCTTCATGCGCGCGCACGCGCTTCAGGCCGCCCACCAGCACTCCGAGCCCGGTGGAGTCGAGAAAGTCCACGCCCTCCATGTCGACAACCAGGTGGTAGTTGCCGTCGTTCACCAACTCGACCAACTGCTCGCGCAGCTTGGGCGCGGTATACACATCAATCTCGCCACCGACCTCGACGACCGTACGGTCGCCACCAGGGCCGGACACATTGCGAGTCGACAGGGACAGGTCCACGGATCCTCCAGCACCTTGCTATCGAGCGGCCGCCCAGCAGGTCTCCCCGGCGGAGCCGGAGGACGGTCGCCAGCCGCGATGGCATTCAATCACTTACCAGCAGCCATGCACGACGCCTTGAGACCATTGTCCGCCACGCCGGTGACACACTCGGTGCCGATGGCCAAGAATCTCCGTCCCAGACGACCTCCCGAGAGCGGGGACACCCGCCCCTCCCCCGGTACGGTCCTCGACCGGCTCACCGCAGGGGCGAACCGGGCTGCGCGCATCACTCATACGGAGCACTTGCCCCCAAGGCCGGGCCGCCATGCCGTCTGGCCCGACCGCATCCGGCCGGAAGTGATCAACGCCATTCAGCAGGCCGGCATCGAACATCCCTGGGCCCACCAGGCAGCCGCCGCCGAGTACGCCCTCGACGGCGAGTCGGTGGTGATCGCCACGGGCACCGCCTCGGGGAAGTCGCTGGCCTATCTCGCGCCGGTGCTGAGCGCCCAGCTCGACGGGTCCGAGGCCCCGAACGGCCGCGGCGCCACGGCCCTCTACCTCGCCCCCACCAAGGCCCTCGCCGCCGACCAGTGCCGCGCGGTGAAAGAACTCGCGGCGCCATTGGGCCATCGGGTGCGCCCGGCCGTCTACGACGGCGACACACCCGTCGAAGAACGCGAGTGGGTCCGGCAGTACGCCACGTACGTCCTCACCAACCCGGACATGCTCCACCGCGGGATACTTCCCTCCCACCCCCGCTGGGCCTCCTTCCTGCGCTCCCTGCGCTATGTCGTGATCGACGAGTGCCACACCTACCGCGGCGTCTTCGGCTCCCACGTCGCCCAGGTACTGCGCCGCCTTCGCCGGCTGTGCGCCCGCTACGGTGCGAATCCGGTCTTCCTCCTCGCCTCCGCCACCGCGGCGGAACCGTCCGTGGCCGCCGGCCGGCTCACCGGCCTGCCGGTCCAGGAGGTCTCCGACGACGCCTCCCCGCGCGGCGAGCTCGTCTTCGCCCTCTGGGAGCCTCCGCTCACCGAACTCCACGGCGAGAAGGGCGCACCGGTCCGCCGTACCGCCACCGCCGAAACCGCCGACCTCCTCACCGATCTGACCGTGCAGGGCGTCCGCACGGTCGCCTTCGTACGCTCCCGGCGCGGCGCAGAGCTGATCTCCGTGATCACCAAGGAACGCCTGGCCGAGGTGGACCGCTCACTGCCCCAGCGGGTCGCCGCCTACCGCGGCGGCTACCTCCCGGAGGAGCGCCGCGCCCTGGAGCGGGCGCTGCACTCCGGCGAACTCCTCGGACTCGCCGCCACCACGGCCCTGGAGCTGGGTGTCGACGTATCCGGTCTGGACGCCGTCGTCATCGCCGGCTACCCGGGCACCCGGGCGTCGCTGTGGCAGCAGGCGGGCCGGGCCGGGCGCTCGGGCCAGGGCGCCCTGGCCGTCCTCGTCGCACGTGACGACCCACTGGACACCTTCCTCGTCCACCATCCCGAGGCGTTGTTCCACCAGCCGGTGGAGTCCACCGTGCTCGACCCCGACAATCCCTACGTCCTCGCCCCCCATCTGTGCGCGGCCGCCGCCGAGCTGCCCCTCACGGAGGCCGACCTGGAACTGTTCGGCCCGGCCACCGGCGAACTGATGCCCCAGCTGGAATCCGCGCGACTGCTGCGCCGCAGATCCTCCGGCTGGCACTGGACACGACGGGAGCGGGCCGCCGACCTCACCGACATCCGGGGAGAGGGCGGCCGCCCGGTCCAGATCGTCGAGGCCGCCACCGGCCGGCTGCTGGGCACGGTCGACGAGTCCGCCGCGCACTCCGCCGTCCACGACGGAGCCGTCCACCTCCACCAGGGCCGTACGTACCTGGTGAAGCACCTGGACCTGGAGGACTCAGCCGCCCTCGTGGAGGAGGCGAACCCGCCCTACTCCACGACCGCCCGCGACACCACGGCCGTCTCCGTGCTGGAGACCGACATCGAGATCCCGTGGGGCGACGGCCGCCTCTGCTACGGCTCCGTCGAAGTCACCAATCAGGTCGTCTCCTTCCTGCGCCGCAAACTGATCACCGGTGAGGTGCTCGGCGAGACCAAGCTCGATCTGCCGCCGCGCACCCTGCGCACCCGGGCCGTGTGGTGGACGGTCACCGAGGACCAGCTGGACGCGGCGCGGGTGAACCCCGAGCAACTGGGCGGAGCCCTCCACGCCGCCGAGCACGCCTCCATCGGGATGCTGCCGCTGTTCGCGACCTGTGACCGCTGGGACATCGGCGGAGTCTCCGTGCCGCTGCATCCGGACACCCTGCTGCCGACGGTCTTCGTGTACGACGGCCACCCAGGAGGCGCCGGCTTCGCCGAGCGCGCCTTCCACACCGCCCGTGAGTGGCTCACCGCCACCCGTGAGGCGATCGCCTCCTGCGAGTGCGAGGCGGGCTGCCCGTCCTGCATCCAGTCCCCCAAGTGCGGCAACGGCAACGACCCGCTCCACAAGCGCGGCGCGGTCCGCCTGCTCACGGAACTGCTCAGGGGGGCACCGGAGGGCGCGGGGGCGGCACCGGAGGACGCGATGGCAGGACGGGAGGGGGCCCGGCGGGCCGCGGAGGCACCGGACCAGGGCTCACGGCCTCCAGGGCCTCAGGAGGCCGCCTCTGCCCCTCGTCGGGCAGCTGAGGCGCCCACGCCGGGTGGGCCTCGTGAGGTGACTGAGGCTCCTGTTCCGACGAAGCCGCTTCCGGAGGACCGGCCCTCGACCTGACCTTCGGGCCGTACGGTCCGAAGCGGACCTGCGCGGTCACCTCGGCGATCTCGCCCTGCACGGCGCACCGCACCACGGCCGCGCCCTGTGCCCGGGCCACCGTGGCAGCTTTCTCGCAGGCGGGTCCGGCCCCTTGGAGGGCATGATCCGCCGCGGCGAGCGCCGCCAGATCGGCCGCCGAGCCGGCCCGATGGCGAGCCACGACGGCCTGTCCCATGGCCAGCACGGCGGCGAACACGACGCACAGCACGGTGGCCGCCATGGCGACCCAAACGGTGGCCGACCCCCGGTCGCGAGCCCCGCTCATGGGATGACCTCCTCAGGAGGGCCGAGTGCGACCGGGCCCGGGTCCGGTGCCGCCGGAACGAAGGGAGCCCCCACGCGAGCAGGCTGAGCCGGGGCCGGGACCCCCAGCCCCCTTGAGCCGGCGCGGGTGGGTGCGTGGGCGTGTGCCCTGGAGCCGAGGGCCGTCGCCGCGGCCGGAGCAAAGCCCCCGCCCGACGCGGCGGTTGGACCTGGCTGAGCGACCCGGTCCGGCTCCGGTGCCCCACCCGACGCCGCGGCCGCCGCAGGGCTGGATCCCGAGCCACCGCCTGTGCCCGAAGCCGCAGCCGGTCCCGAGCCACCACCCGGCGCGGCATCGGAGCCGGAACCACCACCCACCGCGTCCTCCGCGAACGCCACCGCCTCCGCGCTGAGCGTCAGGGCCAGCGTGCCCGGCCCCGGCGCCGCCGCCTCCACGCGCACCCGCCACAGATCCCCAGCCCGTGTCACCGTGACCCTGGCGCCGTCCGGAGCCGCCGAGCGGGCGGCTGCCATCGCCGCCGCCGACGGTTCGGACCGGGCTGCCGCCCGTGCCCCGGCCCGTGCGGCGTCCACGCACTGGATCTGTGCCGAGGCCGCCATCAGCGCCCAGACCAGGGCCATCGCGAACACCACCAGGGCCGGTACGGCAACGGCGGCCTCCGCCGTCACCGATCCGCGGTCATCTCGGCCGCACTTCCCGCGCCGTGCCTCAGAACTGCGCATTGAGCGCTTTTCCGATCACTGCTTCGAGCGCGCCCGAGACCGTCCCGCTCGTGACGACCTTGTAGAGCACCGCCGCGAATGCACATGCGGCGATCGTCCCCATCGCGTACTCGGATGTCGTCATTCCCGAGTCCTTGCGCATTCTGCGCACCATTCCACGCAGCCATGCCCTCATCGGATTCCACATGCCAGACCCCCATTGATCGACCACAAGTGATCTCGTTCAGTTCGGTCAGTTGCTGTTGAGCAGTCCATCGGCGAGCCCGATCACGACCGGCGCCACGCCGACGGCGAGGAACGCGGGAAGGAAGCACAGCCCCACGGGGGCCGTGATCATGACCTGTGCCCTGCGGCCTTCCGCCGCTGTCCTGCGGAACCGGTCGGCCCTCAGGCGTCCGGCCAGACGGGACACCGGTTCCGCCGCGGGAGCGCCGGTTGAGTCGGCCCGCTCCAGGCAGCGGGCCAGCTCCTCCGCGCCCGATATCCGCGCGAACGCCCCCCACGCATGCGCCGGTTCACTGCCGAGCCGCAGCTCGGCCGCCGCGCGGACCAACCGCTCGCCGACCGGCCCGCCGAGTGATTCGCCGACCGCCTCGGCCGCTTCGCGTGGCCCCGCTCCTGCCGAGATGCACGCGGCCAGCAGGTCCGCCGCCAGCGGCAGTTGCCGCACATCGCAGAGGTCCTCGGCGTCGGGGGCCGGTGCGCGATTCAGCTGTATGCGCCGGACGCCACCAGCGGCTGCCAACCCGACGACACCGCCGAGCCACCCGCCGACGAGGACATATCCGGTGATCAGCGCACCCAACGGAGCCGCCCAACGCCTCGCCCACACCATGTCCTTCGGCCACCGGCTCCGGCGTTCGCGCTCCAGAGCCAGCAGTCCTTCGATCCGCCGGCGCATCCTGTGCTCATGGCGTCGGCCGGCCACCGTGAATCCGAGGAACGCGGCCGCGGAGAGGACGCACATCACTGCCCCCAGCCTGTGGACAACGTCCGCGGTCATGCGGCCTTCCCCTTCCGCACGATCCGTGCGGCCCACCAGAGCCCGGCCGCTTCCAGCAGCCCGCCGACGAGCAGGCACATCAGACCGGCCGGGGTGTGGAGCAGCACCCGCAGCGGATCGGCACCCAGAGCCCAGCCCATGGCCAGGCCCACGACGGGCAGCAGTGCCAGCAGTCCGATCGTCGACCGAGCGCCCGCCAACTGAGTGCGCACGTCCTCCCGTTGGTCCCGCTCCGCCCGCAGAGCGGCTTCCAGCCGGTCGAGACCCGCCGCCAGGCCCGCACCGCTGTCCACTGCCACCCGCCAGCAGGCAGCGACCCCTGCCAGCCCGTCCGCCCCGGGCTCACGCGCCGCCTCCCGCAAGGCCTGCGGCACGTCACCGCCGAACCGCGCCGCCGCCACCACCGCGCCCTCCGAAGCACCCAAGGCATCGGTGGACCTCGTACCGAACAACAGCGCCTGCCCCGGCTGCATACCGGCCCGCAGTTCCCCTGCCACCGCGCCGCACAGCGTGATCACCCCCTCGGCCCGCAGCTCTCGCGCCCTCACCCGCTCTCTGGCCGCCAGGTGCTTCCTCACCAGTGGCACAGCCGCCGCGCCCGCGAGCAGCGGCAGTACCGACTCCCCCAGCACGGCCAGCAGCATCGCCACCGGCAGACACAGCCACTCGCGACGCAACCGCGGTACAGGCAGCAGTCGTTGCCGCGCCCACCACGACGGCTCCGGCGCTCCGCCCCCGGCGAAGAGCAGCCGTGCCCGTGTCGGTCCCCGCCCCCGGTCCGCCGTGAGCCAGGCCGCCGCCCCGACGCACACCGCCGCCGCGTACATCGGCTCGCCCGTGATCACACCGCACCACCGATCAGCGGCCGCAGGCGCTCCCAGCCCCGGTCGTACACGAACGCCTCGGCGCCCCACCGCAAGGCGGGCACCGTCCTCACCAGACCCGCGGCGTCCCGCTCCAGCACATGCACCTCCGCGATCCGCCGGAGCCCGCCGCGGTCCCGCACGAGATGGATCACCACCGAGAGTGCGGCGGCCAACTGGCTGTGCAGCGCCGCCCGGTCGAGCCCCGCAGCCGTACCAAGCGCCTCCAGCCGGGCCGGGACGTCCGACGCCGCATTCGCGTGGACGGTCCCGCAGCCGCCTTCGTGTCCGGTGTTCAAGGCCGCGAGCAACTCGGTGACCTCCGAGCCACGGACCTCCCCCACGACCAACCGGTCCGGCCGCATGCGCAGGGCCTGGCGGACCAGGTCCCGCAACGTGACCAGGCCCGCGCCCTCCTGGTTCGCCGTACGGGATTCGAGGCGCACCACATGCGGATGGTCGGGCCGCAGTTCGGCCGAGTCCTCCGCCAGCACGATCCGCTCACGCTCCCCCACCAGCCCGAGAAGGCTGGACAGCAGCGTGGTCTTCCCCGTGCCCGTACCGCCGCTGATCAGGAACGACAGGCGGGCATCGACCAGGGCCCGCAGCAGCCGGTCGCCTCCCGGCGGCACGGTCCCCGCGGCGACCAGTTCCTCCACCGAGAACGCCCGCGGACGCACGACCCGCAGCGCCAGACATGTCGAACCGACCGCAACTGGCGGGATCACGGCATGCATCCGCGTCCCGTCGGGGAGCCGGGCATCGACCCACGGCCGGGCGTCGTCCAGCCGCCGCTCCGCCACCGCCGCGAGCCGTTGCGCCAGCCGGCGCACCGATGCGGCGTCCGCGAACGTCACCCCGGTGAGTTCGAGACCGCATCCCCGGTCCACCCACACCCGGTCGGGGGCGGAGACCAGCACATCCGTGACGGCAGGGTCCGCCAGCAGGGGCTCCAACGGCCCGGTCCCCACCAGCTCGCAGCGCAATGTCTCGGTGCCGCCGAGCACTTCGGTGTCTCCCAGCAGTCGTCCCTGCGCCCGCAGGGCAGCCGCGACCCTGGCCGGGGTGGGCTCGGCGCCGCTCTCCGCGAGCCGCTGTCGTACGGCGTCCAGCAGTCCGGTGCTCATGAGACACCCCCCGCCAGCGCCCGGTCCCAGAAGGCCGCGCAGAAGCGCGACAGCGGGCCACGGCCACCTCCGGGCGGTGCGCCCTGGTCCTGGGCTGCGAACAGTCCGGCGTCCAAGGGCAGTTCACCGGCGAGAGGCAGGCCCAGCGCGTCGGCCACCCACTGGTCGTCCAGTCCCGACGCGTACGGTCCGCGCACCACGACCCTCAGGTCCTGGAGCACCATGCCCACCGCCGACGCCACGCGGTTCGCCGCGGCGACCGCCCGCAGCTCGCCCGGAACCACCAACAACCCGAGATCCAACTGGGCCAGGGCCTCCGCCACGGCTTCGTCGACGCGGCGCGGGAGATCCACGACCACCACACCGCCCCGTCTGCGGGCCGCGGCGAGAACGGAGCGCATGGCCTCCGGCGGGACCACCACGGAGTCGCCGCGATCCCAGCTCAGCACCCGGAGCTGGTGGAGCTCCGGCAGCGACTCCTCCAGCGCGCCGCCCGCGACCCGTCCCTTGGACGCGGCGAAATCAGGCCACCTCCTGCCTTCTGCCTGTTCTCCACCGAGCAACACATCGACGCCCCCGCCGAGCGGATCGCCGTCGACGAGCATGGTCCGCCGGCCGCTCCTGGCCGCGGACACCGCCAGTGCGCAGGCCAGCGTGGACGCCCCCGCGCCTCCCCGGCCGCCCATGACGCCGACGGTCAGAGCCTGCTCCCCGACGCCCTCGACGACGTCCGCGATCCGGTCCAGGAGCCAGCTCTCGGCGTCCGGCAGCCGCAGCACGCAGTCGGCTCCGATCTCCACCGCCCGCCGCCAGACGTCCGGGTCGTCCTGGTCACGCCCGACGAGCAGGACGCCCTGCCGTCGGGTGGCGCCCCGACAGCGCGCCGCCGCGTCGTCGCCGACGAGGACCAGCGGGGCGCCTTCCCAGCCGCCCCCGCGTTCCGGCACCGAGTGGTGGACGGCGGGCTCGGCTCCGGCGGCGGCGCACAGCCGCAGCAGATCGTCGAGCAGTTCGACGTCCTCGGTGACGATCAGAGGTCCGTCCCGCCGGCCTTCAGCGCCGGGCGTCCTTCGCGATGTGATGGATCCAGCCACGATCTCCACTCCTTCTTCCTTCGATCTCGCTTGCTTACGAGATCTGTGATTCCGGCCACCCGCGAAGAGCGCGGGTGGAATCACAGTGGAGCGCGCTGGAAAAACGTGTGGATCTCGCTGAAAAACTGTGGACAACTAGCCACTTGTGAATATCCCCGTAGCTCATACCGGTGACTCCCGGGAGCAGCTCTTCCGCTACGCAGAGTGACGGTTCAGAGTGGTGTGAAGCCGCCGCCGACGAAGCCGTCAGGAAGGGAGAAGGATCATCATGAGCTCTGTCCGAGAGCCGAAAATGCGTCCGGACATGCGACGACCCCCGCCGGGGGGGAGAGCGGGGGTCGTCTCTCCGGCCGACTCGGGGGGGGAGGAGCCGGACCGGGTTAGCACGGTCGCGAACGATCCGTGACTTCCATGGTGTACCCGAGAGCCTTCTCAGGCAAACCCACACGCCCGAGCGTACGCCGAATGGCGGGCACCTATGCTCTGCTCGTGGAAAACCACTCCTTGCCTCGCGCAGCTGCCTTCTTTGATCTGGACAAGACGGTCATTGCGAAGTCGTCGACGCTGACCTTCAGCAAGTCCTTCTACCAAGGCGGCCTGATCAACCGACGGGCCGTACTGCGGACCGCCTATGCCCAGTTCGTTTTTCTCGCCGGCGGCGCCGACCACGACCAGATGGAGCGGATGCGGCAGTACCTGTCCGCGCTCTGCAAGGGGTGGAACGTGCAGCTGGTGAAGGAGATCGTCGCGGAGACCCTCCATGACCTGATCGACCCGATCATCTACGACGAAGCGGCGTCCCTCATCGAGGAACACCACACCGCCGGCCGTGACGTCGTGATCGTGTCCACTTCGGGCGCGGAGGTAGTCGAACCGATCGGCGAGCTGCTCGGTGCCGACCGGGTGGTGGCCACCCGCATGGTGGTCGGCGAAGACGGCTGCTTCACCGGTGAAGTGGAGTACTACGCCTACGGGCCGACCAAGGCGGAGGCGGTGAAGGAGCTCGCCGCCTCCGAGGGGTACGACCTCGACCGTTGCTACGCCTACAGCGACTCGATCACCGATGTGCCGATGCTGTCGTCCGTCGGCCATCCGTACGCCGTGAACCCGGACCGGGCGCTGCGGCGTGAAGCCGTCAGCCGGGGCTGGCCCGTTCAGGTCTTCAACCGGCCGGTCCGGCTGAAGCAGCGGATCCCCGCCTTCTCCCTGCCGCCGCGTCCGGCCCTCGTCGCCGCGGCGGCGGTGGGTGCGGCGGCCGCAACCGCCGGTCTCGTCTGGTACGCCAGTCGGCGCCGCAGTGCGGCAGCCGCGGCTGCCGAGTCCGCCGCGGCCGGAGTGATGGAGCGAGTCATCGACCGCGCCACAGAACGCTTCGCCCGTATTTGAACCCAAAAGTAAAGAACCGCAGCTGGGGGTTCCGCTTCCTTGCGGGCAGGAGTAAAAAGGAGTCAACGGCCCGCGAGACCTAGGACATCCGAGAGGATCACCTAAGAACGCATAAAGGCCCCACGGACCGAGCATGAAAACTGAGCACCCACGCGACGTCGACCCGTCGATTACGGGCCAGCCGCACCAGGTGACGGGCAAAAGTTCCCGACCTGATGGGCACTATCTCGAGGACGCTTGGTAACTCGGTGGACATGCCAGCGGCGGTACCAATTCTGGTACCGCCGCAACCCTGTTCAGGGTCTTTCGAACCCGCACCCATGGACGCCGCAGCGTCCGGGATCCCTCAAGCCCGGCAAGCTCTCAAGCCTGCGCCCATCAGATCACTCAAGCCCCCGTGGCCGAACCCTCAAGCCGCGCCTCGCTGAAGCGCCTCGCACACCGCTGTGGACTCCCTGACGCCCAGCTCCACGGACCGCCCACAGTGGGCGATCCAGGCCGCCATGCCCTCGGGTGTACCGGAGCGATAGCCGTCGAAGGCCGCGGCATAGGCCGCACGACCCTGTTCGGCATGCCCGACCTCCGCCGGGCAGATCGACTTGGGATCAAGTCCACTGCCGATCAGCACGATCCGTTCGGCGGTGCGAGCCACCAGGCCGTTGAAGGTGCCGAAGGGGCGCAACGCCAGGAGTTCGCCATGCACGACGGCGGCGGTCACCAAGGCCGGCGCCGAGCTGCCGGCGATGATCAGTTCGGCAAGTCCGTCCAGTCGCCCGTTCACCTCGTCCGCATCCGGCAGCGGGGCCTCGATCAGCGGCTCGTCCACCGGTTCGCCGGCCAGCCGAGGCCGCCCCACGGTCTCGTCGTCTCCGGCGCCACTCGCCGCGACCAGATGCAGCCGCGCCAGCACCCGGAGCGGCGACTGCCGCCACACAGAAAGGAGTTGACCCGCTTCGGCGGTCAGCCGCAGTGCGGCACCGACCGTTCGCGCCTCGGGCTCGACACCGAAGTCGGTGCGCCTGCGGACCTCTTCGAGCGCCCAGTCGGCGCCGGAGAGCGCCGCAGAGGCACGCGCACCGCGCAGCGCGGCCTCCGAGGTGACCTCGTTGCTGCGCCGCCGCATGACCCGGTGGCCATAGACCCGGTCGACGGCCTTGCGTACGGAATCAACGGCGTCGGGGACACCCGGCAGGGAGCCGAGAGCGGCAAGGGGGTCGACCGACGAGGCATTCGTACTCATAAGTAGCGAGGCTACGCGCCATCGGCGTACGCCCCCATCTTGGAGTGGTCTTCTTCACGCACTTCGACCACAGCGAGCGATGGAACCGCTACGGTAGGTGAACATGAAGATCGCTTTCGTAGGGAAGGGCGGCAGCGGAAAGACCACGCTGTCCTCGCTGTTCATCCGCCATCTGGCCGCCAACGAGGCTCATGTGGTGGCCGTCGACGCCGACATCAACCAGCATCTGGGGGCCGCGCTCGGTCTCGACGAGGCGGAGGCGGCCGCCCTGCCCGCCATGGGAGCGCACCTCCCCTTGATCAAGGACTATCTGAGGGGCTCCAACCCCCGCATCGCCTCCGCGGAGACGATGATCAAGACCACGCCCCCGGGAGAGGGTTCGCGTCTGCTGCGCGTGGACGAGGACAACCCCGTCTACGACGCCTGTGCCCGGGTCGTGCATCTCGACGACGGGGACATCCGGCTGATGGCGACCGGCCCGTTCACGGAGTCGGACCTCGGGGTGTCCTGCTACCACTCCAAGGTGGGCGCGGTGGAGCTGTGCCTCAATCACCTCGTCGACGGTCGCGACGACTATGTGGTGGTCGACATGACGGCCGGGTCGGACTCCTTCGCCTCCGGGATGTTCACCCGCTTCGACATGACGTTCCTGGTGGCCGAACCCACCCGCAAGGGCGTGTCCGTCTATCGCCAGTACAAGGAGTACGCACGGGACTTCGGCATCGAGCTGAAGGTCGTGGGCAACAAGGTGCAGGGCCCGGACGATGTGGACTTCCTGCGGAACGAGGTGGGCGACGACCTGCTGGTCACCGTCGGCCATTCGAACTGGGTGCGCGGTATGGAGAAGGGCCGGCCGTCTCCCTTCGAACTGCTCGAGGCGGACAACCGCATGTCCCTCCAGGCCCTGCAGAACGCCGCGGAGGACACGTACGACAACCGCGACTGGGAGCGCTACACGCGCCAGATGGTGCACTTCCATCTCAAGAACGCGGAGAGCTGGGGGAACGCGAAGACGGGGGCCGACCTGGCCGCGCAGGTCGACCCCGCCTTCGTGCTCGGCGAGCACGCAGCCGACGTCAGTGCTGCCCTGCCTGCTTGACCTTGACGACGGGTGAGGCTTCGGCGGAGGGCTGGGCGGCCAGGAAGGCCGCCCAGCCGTTCTTCGGCTTCTGGCCGACCTGAAGGGTGCGCATCCTCTTCAGGACCTCCGGGTCCTGGACGTCCAGCCAGTCCGCGAGCTGGCGGAAGGACACGCACCTCACGTTCTTCTTCACACAGACCGTGGCGATCGTGTCCTCGACGGCACGCATGTAGGTGCCGCCGTTCCAGGACTCGAAGTGGTTGCCGATGATCAGCGGGGCACGGTTGCCGTCGTAGGCGCGGTCGAAGGCCTTCACCAGGCCGTCACGCATCTGCTTGCCCCAGTACTCGTGCTTGGCGGGGTCGCCCTTGGATGTCGTCCCCGACTGGTTGACCATGAAGTTGTAGTCCATGGCCAGCGTCTCGAAGGCGCGGCCGGGGACCGGGACCATCTGGAGCGAGAGGTCCCACAGACCGAGTTCCTTCTTGGGCCAGATCTGGTCGTTGATCCCACTGGTGTCGTAGCGCATACCCAACTGGCCGGCGGCTCGCACGAAGTTCTTCCGGCCCTCCAGGCAGGGGGTGCGGGCGCCGATGAGCTCCTTGTCGTAGTCGAAGGGCAGCGGGGGCTCGTTCTTCAGGCCCGCGTTGGTCTTCCAGTTCTTCACGAACGACCTGGCCTGGCTGAGTTCGCTCTTCCATTCGGCGACGGACCAGTTGCCCACACCGCCGTCCTTGCCGCAGAAGTGGCCGTTGAAGTGGGTGCCCACCTCATTGCCCTCCAGCCAGGCACCGCGCAGTTCACGCACGGTGTCCTTGATGCCCTCGACGTCATTGAAACCGATGTCGGAGCGCCCGGCCGCGTGCTGCGGCGGGTCGTACATCGTCGACTTCTCCTCCGGCAGCAGGTACACGCCGCTGAGGAAGTAGGTCATCGTGGCGTCGTACTTCTTGGCGACACGGCGGAAGTGGGAGAACAACTTCTGGCTGTCCTCCCCCGCCCCGTCCCACGAGAACACCACGAACTGCGGCGGCTTCTCACCGGGCTTCATCCGCTCCGGCTTGAGCAGACCTGGCTGGGTGCCGGTGAAGGCCGTGGAGCCGTCGCCGATCAGGCGCACCGCGTTCTTGGGGGCAGGGGCGGCCTTCTTGGCGCCGGGCGCACCGTGGTGCGCGCCCTCGTCGGAGCCGGAGCAGCCCGCGAGTCCCGCGATCAGCGCCGTGACGGCTGCGCCGACGGCGACCCGCTGTGTGGCGGCCTTCATCCGTCCACCCTCTTTCGTATGACTTTGTGTTTTTACGACCGGCGTCGATGGCGCCGACAAAGTCGCATCGGGGTGGCGATGGGGAGGGTGCGACGAGCCGCATTCAAAGGAGCAATCACCAGCACGGGTGAAAGATTGCCCTATTTGCCCCGGAAATAATGCCGCAGTCTTTACTCTCCATTACGATCCATTTACCGAGAGTTGAGAATCCCGCCACTGCACGCCGTGACCCACGGCCGCGTCCCCACATTCCGCGACCGCGCTGCCCCGGAGGAGACGGGAAACCATGTCTGCCTGCGTCCCCACTCGCACCGACGACCCTTCTCGCAAGAAGCCGAAGAACCGCAAGAACAGGAAGTCCCGCACCACACGGGAGAAGCCCGTGTCCCACGAATCCGTCCACGGCGGCGGGTCCGCACCCGCCGGCCCCGAAAGCCCGCACAGCCTGCCCCCGCCCGAGGAAGGCGGCCGCCGCTTCCGCATCGCGGGCGCCGATCTGTCCGCCTCGGTCTCCGTGTTCCTGATCGCGCTGCCACTCTCGCTCGGCATCGCACTCGCCACCGGCGCACCCCTCCAGGCCGGTCTCGTGGCGGCTGCCGTCGGTGGCCTCGTGGCGGGACGACTGGGCGGAGCGCCGCTCCAGGTCAGCGGGCCCGCCGCCGGCCTGACCGTCGTCACCGCCGATCTGATCCACCAGTACGGCTGGCGCGTCACCTGCGCCATCACCGTCGTCGCCGGCTTCGCCCAAGTCGGCCTGGCCGCTCTGCGCGTGGCCCGCTCGGCGCTCGCCGTCAGCCCCGCGATCGTGCACGGCATGCTCGCCGGCATCGGCGTCACGATCGCCCTGGCACAACTGCACATCGTGCTCGGCGGCACACCGCAGAGCTCCGCCATCGCCAATGTCGGTGCGCTGCCGGCCCAGTTGGCCGACCTCCGTCCGGCCGCGCTCTCCGTGAGCGTCCTGACCGTCATCATCCTGCTCGCCTGGCCACGGATCCCCGGGCGGACGGGCCGGATCGTCCGGAAGATCCCGGCCGCTCTCGCCGCCGTCGCGGCAGCCACCGCCCTCGCCGTGGTCGCGGGGCTGCGCCTGCCGCTGGTGGACCTGCCGTCGTGGAGCAGTCATGCCCTGCCCGCACTGCCGGACGGGCCCGTGCTGGGCCTCATCGCCGCCGTCCTGACCATCACCCTGGTCGGCAGCGTGGAGTCGCTCCTCTCCGCCGTCGCGGTGGACAAGCTGGTGGCCGCCCGCAAGCAGCCCACCGTCCGCATCCCGCGCGCCGACCTCGACCGGGAGCTGGCCGGCCAGGGCGCTGCCAATGTCCTGTCCGGGGCCCTCGGCGGGCTGCCGATCACCGGAGTCGCGGTGCGCAGTTCGGCGAATGTGTCCGCCGGCGCCGTCAGCCGCAACTCCACGATGCTGCACGGCCTGTGGATCGTGCTCGCGGCCCTGCTGCTCGTGCCCGTGCTCGACCTGATCCCTCTGGCCGCCCTGGCCGCGCTGGTGATGGTCGTGGGTGTCCAGATGGTCAAGGTCACGCATCTGCGCAGCGTGCGGCAGAACCGCGAAATGCTGGTGTACGCGGCGACGTCGATCGCGGTCGTGCTCACCGGAGTGCTGGAGGGTGTCGCGATCGGGATCGCCGTGGCGGTCGCGGTCGCACTGCACCGGCTGACCAGGACCCGTATCACGGTCGAGGAACAGGGCGAAGAGCATGCGCGGGTGCACCGGGTGCGGGTACGCGGGCAGTTGACCTTCCTCGCCGTGCCCCGGCTGAGCCGGATGCTGGGCCAGGTACCGCACGGGGCGCCCTGTGTGGTCGAGCTGGACGGGTCGTACATGGACCACGCCGCGTACGAGGCCCTGCACGACTGGCAGGCCTCCCATGTCGCGCAGGGCGGCTCGGTGGAGTTCACCGGCCGGGCCGGGGGCCGGATCAGCGAAGCCGCCTCCCAGACCCATGGCTGCTGCCGGCCCTGGACACCGTGGCGCAATCACCACTGCGACACCCGCACCCGGCGCGCCTCGATGCACCAACTGGCGCACGGCCTCAGCTCGTTCCAGCGCGACACGGCTCCGCTGGTACGCGACGAGCTGGCCCGGCTGGCCCGCGAGGGTCAGCAGCCCTCGCAGCTCTTCCTGACCTGCGCGGACTCCCGTCTGGTGACCAGCATGATCACGGCCAGCGGGCCGGGTGACCTGTTCACCGTGCGCAATGTCGGGAACCTGGTGCCGCTGCCCGGCGACGAGGGCGGGGACGACTCCGTGGCGGCCGCCATCGAGTACGCCGTGGACGTGCTGAAGGTCAGCTCGATCACGGTCTGCGGACACTCGGGCTGCGGTGCGATGCAGGCCCTGCTGAGCGCTACGGACGAAGAAGGACGCACACCGCTGCGGCGGTGGCTGCGGCACGGTCGGCCGAGTCTGGAGCGGATGCGCAGCCGGCACCGCACCTGGGCGCGGATCTCCGGGCGGCTGCCCGCGGACGCGGTCGAGCAGCTGTGTCTGACCAATGTGGTCCAGCAGTTGGAGCATCTGAAGGCCCATGAGGGTGTGGCGCGGCGTATCGCCGAGGGTGCGCTGGAGCTGCACGGCATGTACTTCCATGTCGGCGAGGCACAGGCGTATCTGCTCGCCAGCAGTGACGACCACGAGGTCGAGGCGGTCTTCGACCGGGTCGCCCCCACTCCGTCCTCGCTGACCGAGGCGCGCGCCTGAACCGATCCCCCACCGCGTCCGTGAGAACGTATGGCCCCTCCTTCCCGCCGCCCGGGGAGGAGGGGCCGCCCAATAGGCGCCCCAGGCCCAATAGGTCTAAACCAATCTCCGGAAGGCCCTTGTCACCCGGCCATCTGGCTGATGAGCTATGGCCTGGGACACATAGGCACATAGGACGCCCTGGGAAAGGGAGATGTCGTGAGCAACGAAAGCCTGGCCAACCTGCTCAAGGAAGAGCGGCGGTTCGCGCCGCCGGCCGAGCTGGCCGCGCACGCCAACGTGACGGCGGAGGCGTACGAGCAGGCCGAGGCGGACAGGCTTGGCTTCTGGGCCGAGCAGGCACGGAGGCTGACTTGGGCCACCGAGCCGACCGAGACCCTCGACTGGAGCAACCCGCCCTTCGCGAAGTGGTTCGCGGACGGCAAGCTCAACGTCGCATACAACTGCGTGGACCGTCATGTCGAAGCCGGCAACGGCGACCGTGTCGCTCTCCACTTCGAGGGCGAGCCGGGTGACAGCCGTTCCGTCACCTACGCGGAGCTCAAGGACGAGGTCTCGCGCGCCGCCAACGCGCTCACCGAGCTGGGCGTGCAGAAGGGCGACCGCGTCGCCGTCTACCTTCCGATGATCCCCGAGGCCGTCGTGGCCATGCTGGCCTGTGCCCGCATCGGCGCCGCGCACTCGGTGGTCTTCGGTGGTTTCTCCGCCGACGCCGTCGCCTCCCGCATCCAGGACGCGGACGCGAAGCTGGTCATCACCTCCGACGGCGGCTACCGCCGGGGCAAGCCGAGCGCGCTCAAGCCCGCCATCGACGACGCCGTCGCCCGGTGCCCGCAGGTCGAGCATGTGCTGGTGGTGCGGCGTACCGGCCAGGACACCGACTTCACCGAGGGCCGGGACGTGTGGTGGCACGACATCGTCGGCCGTCAGTCCGCCGAGCACACCCCGGAGGCGTTCGACGCGGAGCACCCGCTCTTCATCCTCTACACCTCCGGCACGACCGGTAAGCCGAAGGGCATCCTGCACACCTCCGGCGGCTACCTCACCCAGGCCGCGTACACCCACAACGCCGTCTTCGACCTCAAGCCGGAGTCGGACGTCTACTGGTGCACCGCGGACATCGGCTGGGTGACCGGCCACTCGTACATCGTGTACGGGCCGCTGGCCAACGGCGCCACCCAGGTGATGTACGAGGGCACGCCCGACACCCCGCACCAGGGCCGGTTCTGGGAGATCGTGCAGAAGTACGGCGTCACGATCCTCTACACCGCGCCGACCGCGATCCGGACGTTCATGAAGTGGGGCGAGGACATCCCCGCGAAGTTCGACCTGTCGAGCCTGCGTGTCCTCGGATCGGTCGGCGAACCGATCAACCCGGAGGCGTGGATCTGGTACCGGGAGAACATCGGCGCCGGCAAGACCCCCATCGTCGACACCTGGTGGCAGACCGAGACCGGCGCGATGATGATCTCGCCGCTGCCCGGCGTCACCGAGACCAAGCCCGGATCGGCGCAGCGCGCTCTGCCCGGCATCTCCGCCACCGTCGTCGACGACGAGGCCAACGAGGTGCCGAACGGCGGTGGCGGCTATCTCGTCCTCACCGAGCCGTGGCCGTCGATGCTGCGCACCATCTGGGGCGACGACCAGCGGTTCATCGACACGTACTGGTCGCGTTTCGAGGGCAAGTACTTCGCCGGTGACGGAGCCAAGAAGGACGACGACGGCGACATCTGGCTGCTCGGCCGGGTGGACGACGTGATGCTGGTGTCCGGCCACAACATCTCGACCACCGAGGTGGAGTCGGCTCTGGTCTCGCACCCGAAGGTCGCCGAGGCGGCGGTCGTGGGCGCGAAGGACGAGACGACCGGACAGGCGATCGCGGCGTTCGTGATCCTTCGCGGTACGGCGAGCGTGGACGAGGGCCTGGTCAACGAGCTGCGCAACCACGTCGCGTCGGTGCTCGGCCCGATCGCCAAGCCGAAGCGGATCCTGCCGGTGGCGGAGCTGCCGAAGACCCGTTCGGGCAAGATCATGCGCCGCCTGCTGCGTGATGTCGCCGAAAACCGTCAGCTCGGCGATGTCACGACGCTGACCGACTCGTCGGTCATGGATCTGATCCAGACGCAGCTGCCGAGCGCACCCTCCGAGGACTGATCCACGCTCGACCCACCGCATGACACCACCGCGCCACGCTCCAATGCGGCGCGGACCGCACCACGACGGGCACCCGGCGACAACGCGCCGGGTGCCCGTTCTGCGCTTAAGGTGCACTTCACCGGATAGAGCCCCGGGGCCATACGGGTAAGGTGAAGGACGCGTCAACGACGCGACAAGAAAGACCCAGGTGCGCCGGGAAGTCTGGTCGGCAAGTGATGAGTCCTGCCCGCCCGACCGGAGGTCCCCCCACGTGTCCGCGCCCCGCTCCCGCAAGTTCCTCGGTCTGCTCCCCCTGCCCGAGCGCACCTATGTGGCGGACGCACTGCGAGCCGAGACCGTCGGCGGCGTGCTGCTCCTGGCCGCCGCCGTCGCCGCCCTGATCTGGGCCAACACACCTCTCGGCGACAGCTACGAAGCCGTACGGGACTTCCATCTGGGCCCCGCCTCGCTCGGCCTCGACCTCTCCGTCCAGCACTGGGCCGCCGACGGACTTCTCGCGATCTTCTTCTTCGTCGCCGGCATCGAGCTCAAGCGGGAACTCGTGGCCGGGGAACTGCGCGATCCCCGCGCCGCCGCCCTCCCCGTCATCGCCGCGCTGTGCGGAATGGCCGCTCCCGCCGCCGTGTATCTGATCGTCACCACGTCCACCGGCGGATCCACCGACGGCTGGGCGGTCCCCACCGCCACCGACATCGCCTTCGCGCTCGCCGTCCTCGCGGTCATCGGCACCGCACTGCCCTCCGCGCTGCGCGCCTTCCTGCTGACGCTCGCCGTCGTCGACGACCTGTTCGCCATCCTCATCATCGCGATCTTCTTCACCAGCGATCTCGACTTCGCCGCGCTCGGCGGCGCGGTGCTGGGACTGGCCGTCTTCTGGCTGCTGCTGAGGACGGGCGTACGGGGCTGGTACGTGTACGTACCGCTGGCCCTGGTCATCTGGGGGCTGATGTACAACAGCGGAGTCCACGCCACCATCGCCGGTGTGGCCATGGGCCTGATGCTCCGCTGCACCCGGCGCGAAGGGGAGGAGCAGTCCCCCGGCGAGCACATCGAGCACCTCGTGCGCCCGCTGTCGGCAGGACTCGCCGTGCCGCTGTTCGCGTTGTTCGCTGCGGGCGTGTCCGTCTCCGGCGGCTCACTCACCGAGGTCTTCACCCGGCCCGAGACCCTCGGTGTCGTGCTCGGACTGGTGGTCGGCAAGGCGCTCGGCATCTTCGGCGGCACCTGGCTCGCCGCCCGCTTCACCCGGGCCGAACTCAACGACGACCTCGCCTGGCCGGACGTCTTCGCGGTGTCCGCCCTCGCCGGAATCGGCTTCACCGTCTCGCTGCTGATCGGTGAACTCGCCTTCGCCGACGACCCGGTGCTCGCCGACGAGGTGAAGGCCGCGGTCCTGGTCGGCTCCGTGATCGCCGCCATCCTGGCAGGAGTACTGCTCAAACTGCGGGTACGCACATACCGCGCCCTGTACGACGAGGAGGAGCGTGACGAGGATCAGGACGGCATCCCCGACATCTACGAACAGGACAATCCGGCCTACCACTTGCGCATGGCCGAGATCTACGAGAAGAAGGCCGCCGAACACCGTCGTCGCGCCGAAGCGGCGGGGGTGTCGCGCGGCGACGGCGACAGTCCGGCATGATCTGTGTCGGACCACAGGAGAGAGGGAGCAGCGATGAGCGACCCCGGCAGCAGTGCCGAGCGCAGTCTCGGCCAGCTGGTCGCCTCGGCGACCGCCGAGATGTCCGCGCTGGTGCACGACGAGATCGCCCTGGCCAAGGCGGAACTGAGGCAGGACGTCAAGCGAGGTGCGGTCGGCGGCGCGGCCATCAGCGTGGCGGGCGTCTTCGCGCTCTTCTCGCTGCCGGTCTTCAGCTTCGCGGCCGCCTACGGGATCCACAACTGGGGGCTCGGCCTTGCCTGGTGCTTCCTGATCGTGGGCGGAGCGTTCCTGCTGCTCGCGGGAATCCTGGCGCTCCTGGCCGTCACCAAGTTCAAGAAGGTCAAGCCGCCGGAGAGGTCGATCGCCTCGGCCAAGCAGACGGCGGCCGTACTCCAGAGCGTCAAGCCGCATCCGCGCGTGTCGCAGGACCAGATCTCCGCCTGATCCGGGCCGCCGCGGGACCGCTCAGAACGGGTCTCGCGGCGGAGCGGGCCGTCGCGGGCGCCGCTCCCGGGGAGGGCATGGCGAACGTGCCGTACGCGGGTATGGGACGCTCGTCTGCATGACGGCCCCTGACACCGGTACGGGCAGCCCCGTACGCATCGACGGTCCCTGGACCCATCGCGACGTGGCAGCCAATGGTGCGCGCTTCCACATCGCCGAGGTCGGCGACGGGCCGCTGGTGATGTTCCTCCACGGCTTTCCGCAGTTCTGGTGGACGTGGCGGCACCAGATGACGGCCCTCGCGGACGCGGGGTACCGGGCGGTGGCCATGGATCTTCGGGGCGTGGGAGGCAGCGACCGCACGCCGCGGGGCTACGACCCCGCGAACCTCGCGCTCGACATCACCGGGGTGGTGCGCTCCCTCGGTGAGCCGGACGCGGCACTGGTCGGACACGATCTCGGCGGGTACCTCGCGTGGACCGCCGCGGTGATGCGGCCGAAGCTGGTGCGCAGGCTCGTCGTCTCCTCGATGCCCCATCCCCGCCGGTGGCGTTCGGCGATGCTGTCCGACTTCTCGCAGAGCCGGGCCGGGTCCTACGTCTGGGGCTTCCAGCGGCCGTGGCTGCCGGAGCGTCAGCTCGTCGCGGACGACGCGGCTCTGGTGGGCAAGCTGATCCAGGAGTGGTCCGGCCCGCAGCCTCCCGACGCGGACACGCTCGACGTGTACCGCCGGGCGATGAGCATTCCGTCGACGGCGCACTGCGCGGTCGAGCCGTACCGGTGGATGGTGCGGTCGCTCGCACGGCCCGACGGGATCCAGTTCAACCGCCGGATGAAGCGGCCGGTCCGGGTTCCTACCCTGCACCTGCACGGCTCCCTGGACCCGGTGATGCGCACACGCAGTGCGGCGGGCTCGGGTCAGTACGTCGAAGCCCCGTACCGCTGGCGGCTGTTCGACGGCCTCGGCCACTTTCCTCACGAGGAGGACCCCGTGGCCTTCTCCTCCGAACTCATCAACTGGCTGAAGGACCCCGAGCCCGACCGGTAGTCCGCCCGCGCTCGGCCTCGCACTCGTCGGAACGCTTGTCTGACGAACAGCCAAATGCCTGGCGCATAGGCCAATTGGCCGCTCCTGACACGGTTACCGACCATGGGGCACGGGCAGACGTCCCGGTATGGGCTGGACGCACGACTACGGTGACGCAGCACGCAACCGTCGCTCGGCCAATGGGCCGAACATTCATGACAGGGGTGGCCTGCAAGCTCAGGGCCATGATCACGCGGTACAAGGGATCGGGATTCCCCGCATCCTCCGGCGCCGCGCACGCTGGATGTCCGCCCGGCTGCGGCATACCCGCGGCTGACGCCGGCTCCACCGACACCGCTCCACCAACACCGCTCCGCCGGCATTGCTCTGCCGACACTGCTCTGCCGACACTGCTCTGTCGACATGGCTCTGTCGGCACGTTCGCGGCTACAGGCGCCTGCGCCCCGCCGCCGCAGCGCCACAGCGCCCCGCCGCCCCGGATGCGGGCAGCTCGCAGCCACACCGCTCGCCGCTACAGCGCGCAGTTCTGGCTGTCGACCTGCTGGTTGGCGGCCAGACCGGCCCTGATGTCCGGGGCGATCTCGTCCACGGTCAGGGCGTATCCGGTGTTCGGGTCGTCCAGCGACCTGGCGAAGATGACACCGGACACCTTGCCCTCGGGCGTGAGCAGCGGTCCGCCCGAGTTGCCCTGGCGGACGGTGGTGAACAGCGAGTACACATCGCGGTGCACCGTGCCGCGCCGGTAGATGTCGGGGCCGTTGGCGTTGATCCGGCCGCGGACGCGGGCCGAGCGGACGTCGTACGCACCGTTCTCGGGGAAGCCTGCGACGATCGCGCTGTCGCCGCTGCGCGCGTCGGCGTCGGCGAACTGCAGTGGCTTGGCCTTCAGATCGGGCACGTCCAGGACCGCGATGTCGCGCTCCCAGTCGTAGAGCACGACGCGCGCGTCGTAGAGCCGGCCCTCGCCGCCTATCTGCACGGTCGGCTCGTCCACGCCGCCGACGACGTGCGCGTTGGTCATGACCCGCCGCTGCCCGAAGACGAAGCCCGTGCCTTCGAGCACCTTGCCGCAGCTCTGCGCCGTCCCGACGACCTTGACGATGGACTGCTGGGAGCGCGCGGCGACCGGGCTGCCCGCGAGGGCCGGGTCCGGCGGACGGACCTCGGTGATGGGCTCGTTGGCGAACGGGCTGAAGACCTGCGGGAAGCCGTTCTGCGCGAGGACGGAGGAGAAGTCCGTGAACCAGGTGGATGCCTGGGTCGGCATCACTCGGGACACGCCGAGCAGCACCTTGGAGCTCCGGACTTCCTTGCCGAGCGTGGGCAGGGAGGTCCCGGCGAGCGCGGAGCCGATCAGCCAGGCGACCAGCAGCATCGCGACCACGTTGACCAGCGCGCCGCCGGTGGCGTCCAGGGCCCGGGCGGGCGACCAGGTGATGTACCGGCGCAGCTTGTTGCCGAGGTGGGTGGTGAAGGCCTGACCGACCGAGGCGCAGACGATCACGATGATGATCGCGACGATCGCGGCGGTGGTGGACACCTCGGAGTCGTTCGTCAGCTCCCCCCAGATCACGGGCAGCAGATACACCGCCACGAGTCCGCCGCCGAGGAAGCCGATCACGGACAGGATGCCGACGACGAAGCCCTGGCGATACCCGACGATTGCGAACCATACGGCGGCGACCAGCAACAAGATGTCGAGCACGTTCACCGTCATTAGCCTCGCAAGCCTCGCAATTTCGTCGCCGGGTGGTCCGCCCCGGCACTGATGTCCCAGGGTCAGCCTGTCATGAGCGCCAGTCCAGAGGGACCTGCTTGCCGCGGTCCCACGGTCGTTCCCAGCCGGCGAAGTGCAGGATGCGGTCGATCACGCCGGCCGTGAAACCCCAGACCAGGGCCCCTTCGACCAGAAATGCCGGACCTCGGTGCCCGCTGGGGTGCATCGTCGTCACGCGGTTCGCCGGGTCCGTGAGATCCGCCACGGGCACGGTGAAGACCCGGGCCGTCTCCGCGGGATCGACCGCGCCGACGGGACTCGGGGTGCGCCACCAGCCCAGTACGGGTGTGACGACGAAACTGCTCACCGGGATGTAGAGCCTCGGCAGCACGCCGAAGATCTGGACACCTGACGGATCGAGACCGGTCTCCTCCTCGGCCTCGCGCAGGGCCGCCCACAGCGGGCCGGTGGTCGCCGGATCACCGTCCGCCGCGTCCAGGGCACCGCCCGGGAAGGAGGGCTGTCCCGCATGCGAGCGCAGGCTGCCCGCCCGCTCCATCAGCAGCAGCTCGGGGCCCGCCGGGCCCTCGCCGAAGAGGATGAGGACGGCGGACTGCCGCCCGCTCCCGCTCTCGGGCGGCAGAAAGCTGCTGAGCTGCTCGGGCCGGACCGTTTCGGCGGCGCGCACGACGGGGTCCAGCCACTCCGGCAGGCCGTCGCTGGTGACGGTCACATCGCCGCCGGACACACCGCTCTCGTACACGTCCTGGCCCCGGGTCCTGTCGTACGTATCTTCTCCTGCGCGCATCCGTCGCACCCCCTCGGTCACAACGCCCCGGGACGCTCGGATCGTTCCGCCGGTTGCCCGGCGCAGCGGACGGGCGGTGGCGTCACCCGCTCGCCCCCAGCGGCGGGGCCGGCCTACCCGGATAGTCGGGCGGCGGACTCAGCCGCTGGCCGGGCTGACCGCCCATCTCGTACTTCAGAAGCTTCTTCGCCTTCTCCGGGTCGGTCTCGCCCTCCCCGTACGACGGGCACAGATGGGCGATCGGGCAGGCGCCGCAGGCCGGCTTGCGGGAGTGGCAGATACGGCGGCCGTGGAAGATCACCCGGTGCGAGAGCATCGTCCACTCGGACTTCGGGAAGATCTCGGCGATCTCCGCCTCGACCTTCTCGGGGTCCTCCTGCTCGGTCCACTTCCAGCGCCGCACGAGCCGGCCGAAGTGGGTGTCGACGGTGATGCCGGGGACACCGAACGCATTGCCGAGGACCACGAACGCGGTCTTGCGGCCGACGCCGGGAAGGCTGACGAGATCCTTGAGGTTGCCGGGGACCTCTCCGCCGAAGTTGTCCCGGAGCGCGACGGACAGGCCCATCAGAGCCTTGGTCTTGGCCCGGAAGAAGCCGGTGGGGCGGAGGATCTCCTCCAGCGCCTCCGGCTCGGCGGCCGCGATGTCCTCGGGGGTCGGGTACTTCGCGAAGAGCGCGGGCGTCGTCTGGTTCACCCTCAGGTCCGTCGTCTGCGCGGAGAGGACGGTGGCGACCAGCAGTTCGAAAGGATTGCGGAAGTCCAGCTCCGGATGGGCGTACGGATAGACGTCGGCGAGCTCCCGGTTGATCCGGCGCGCGCGGCGGACCATCGCCAGCCGTGATTCCGGTTTGGGTGGCTTTACGGCTTTCCGGGTGCCGCTCGGCGACTGTTCGCCCACAGCGGAATTTTGCTTTCCGGACACTCTTCAAGCCCCCTTGGCCTGCGCTCTCACCGGCGAATTGGACACCCGGCCAGCCTACGGGCCACCACTGACATCCGCCCCGCTCCCCGGTAATCAGACCCAATCGGGCCCCTGCCGCACGAACAGACGCTCCAGTGCGTCAAACTTGTTGTGACTGATCGCACGAATATTTACTTGCCAGGGGCCGGTCGCGACGACGCCGTCGTACGCGGGTGTCCCCCGGGTAGGCGGAGTGCGGTCCGGCATCATGGGGGCCACGGTCCCTGAGCAGGTCGACAAGGAGAGAACTCGTGGACGACGTTCTGCGGCGCGCCCCGCTCTTCGCGGCGCTCGATGACGAGCAGGCCGCGGAGCTCCGCGCCTCGATGAGTGAGGTGACGCTCGCACGGAGCGACGCCCTTTTCCACGAGGGCGACCCCGGCGACCGCCTCTACGTGGTCACCGAGGGGAAGGTCAAGCTCCACCGCACATCCCCCGACGGCCGCGAGAACATGCTCGCCGTCCTCGGCCCGGGCGAGCTCATCGGCGAACTGTCGCTGTTCGACCCGGGACCGCGCACCGCGACCGCCAGCGCGCTGACCGAGGTGAAGCTTCTCGGCCTCGGCCACGGCGATCTCCAGCCCTGGCTGAACGCCCGGCCCGAGGTGGCCACCGCGCTGCTGCGCGCCGTGGCCCGCCGGCTGCGCAAGACCAACGACCAGATGTCCGACCTCGTCTTCTCCGACGTGCCGGGCCGCGTGGCCCGCGCGCTCCTCGATCTGTCGCGCCGCTTCGGTGTGCAGTCGGAGGAGGGCATCCACGTCGTCCACGACCTGACCCAGGAAGAGCTGGCCCAGCTGGTCGGCGCCTCCCGCGAGACGGTGAACAAGGCCCTGGCCGACTTCGCGCAGCGCGGCTGGCTGCGGCTCGAGGCCCGCGCGGTGATCCTGCTGGACGTGGAGCGGCTCGCCAAGCGCTCTCGCTGACGCCGGCGGATACGCGGTACAGCCACACAGCAGCCGAAGGGCCGCCTCCGCACGTGCGGGGGCGGCCCTTCGCGTATGTCGATCCCGCGCACGCGGCGGTTCACCGGCTCCGCGTACGCAGGGCGGCGGCCGTTCGCGTACGTCGCCCCCCCGGCGAACAGGGGCTCCGCGTCCGCCGCCCGCCCAGGAGGACGCGGGGCGGACCCGTACATCCGCCCCGCCGTCGTCAGTTCTTCGTGCCGTCCACGATCAGCGGGTTGCCCGTCCCTCCGCCGCACGGCACGGCGTAGACCGGGTGCTTGGCCGCCGCGTCCTTGAACGCGTCGATGCACTGGTTCATCAGGACCTTGTCGCTGAGCGAGTTGTTGAGAATCTTGTTCGCCCGGGCGATGCCCTCGGCCTCGATCCTGCGCCGCTCTGCCTCCGCCTTCGCCGTACGGGCCGCCTCGGTCGCGCGCTCGGTGGCCTGCTGCTGCTGGATCTTGCGGTCGATCTGGTCCTGAAGCCGGTCGGACGGCTTCACATTGCGCAGATTGACCGTGGTGACGTCGATGCCCCGCGGGGCAAGCCGCTCCTTGATCAGGTCACCGATCTCGGTGTTGATCTGCTCGCGGGCCGAGGTGTAGCCCTCCTCGCTGGTGTGCCGGGCGAAGACATTGCGGATGATCTCCCGGCTGTCCGGGAAGACCAGCCGCTGCTGGATGGCGTCCTCGCTGCCGGCCAGCCGGTACAGCTCTACGGCCTTGGCCGGGGTGACCGCCCACTTCACGGTCAGCTCCACGTACATCACACCGCCCTGCGAGGACCGCACCTCGACGACGTCCTTGTCGGAGAGGTTGAGGTCGACGGGACGGGTCGAGAAGGTGGTGACGTTGGTGAAAGGCGAGGTGATGTTCAGTCCCGGTGTCATCGGCGCACCGACCTTGCCGAAGGTGACCGGGACACCCACCTCGTAGGCGCTGACGATGTGCACACAGCTCGCTGTGCCGGCGAACAGGCCGGCCAGCAGCGCACCCAGCGCGCCGAGCCTGAGCCCGGTGCGGCCCTGGCTGCGGCCGACGAAGAACAGGACGGCCGCAGCGATGACGAGCAGCACGAAGAGCACGAACACGTCGGTTCCCCCCAGGAACGAATGTCAGAAGTAAGCGGAGCGTAAGACACAGGTCAACGCCTCCGACGCCAGGGGGCACGTCGGCGGTTTCCGTTCAGGGGTTTCCGTACAAGGGTTTCGGTTCAGGGGTTTCCGTTCAGGGCGCGAGTGCCCCGGACCGTCAGATCAGGCCGTGTTCGCGCAGGTACTCCAGCTGCGCGCGTACCGACAGCTCGGCGGCCGGCCACAGGGACCGGTCGACGTCCGCGTACACCTGCGCCACCACCTCGGCGGGGGTGCGGTGGCCGTTCTCGACCGCCGTCTCCACCTGGGCGAGCCGGTTGGCGCGGTGGGCGAGATAGAACTCGACCACCCCCTGGGCGTCCTCCAGCACCGGGCCGTGGCCCGGCAGGACGGTGTGCACCCCGTCGTCGACCGTCAGGGACCGCAGCCGGCGCAGCGAGTCGAGATAGTCGCCGAGCCGTCCGTCGGGGTGGGCCACCACCGTGGTGCCCCGCCCGAGGACCGTGTCCCCGGTCAGGACGGCCTGGTCCGCCGGCAGATGGAAGCAGAGCGAGTCCGCTGTGTGCCCGGGGGCGGCGACGACCAGCATCTCCAGACCGCCGACGCGGATGACGTTCCCCGGTGTCAGGCCCTCGTCGCCGAGCCGCAGCGCCGGGTCGAGCGCACGGACCTTCGTGCCCGTGAGCTCGGCGAAGCGCCCGGCACCCTCGGCGTGGTCGGGGTGGCCGTGGGTGAGGAGGGTCAGCGCGATGCGCTTGCCGGCCTTCTCCGCGGTGTCGACGACCTGCCTCAGGTGGGTGTCGTCGAGCGGTCCGGGGTCGATGACGACCGCGAGCTCGGAGTCCGGCTCGGAGACGATCCAGGTGTTGGTGCCGTCGAGTGTCATCGCGGAGGCGTTGGGCGCGAGGACGTTGACGGCCCGTGCGGTGGCGGGCCCGGAGAGCACACCGCCGCGGGGCTGCCCGGGCAGCGCGGCGGCGTCGGTCATCGCGGGCCCCCGGGAGCGATGCGCTTGGTGAACTCGCCGTGGCCGGGCCAGCTCAGCACCAGCTCGCCGTCCACCAGCTCGGCCATCGCGAGGACGGGTGTCATGTCCTGCCGCCGCGCCGCCGCGAGGGCGTCGGCGGCGCTGCCGCACGGCTCCAGCGCGCGCAGGGTCGACACGGTCGGCGGCATCATCAGCAACTCGCCACGGTCGTAGCCCGCGGCGGCCTCGGCGGGCCGGATCCACACCGTGCGGTCCGCCTCCGTCGACGCGTTCCGGGTCCGCTGGCCCTCGGGCAGGGCGGCCACGAAGAACCAGGTGTCGTAGCGGCGCGGCTCGAACTCCGGGGTGATCCAGCGCGCCCACGCGGCCAGCAGATCGGAGCGCAGCACCAGGCCGCGCCGGTCGAGGAAGTCCGCGAAGGACAGCTCACGGTCGACAAGCGCCTGCCGGTCGGCCTCCCAGTCGTCGCCGGTGGTGTCGCTGACGACGGTGTCCGGGGTGGGGCCCGCGAGCAGCACGCCCGCCTCCTCGTACGTCTCCCTGACCGCCGCGCACACGACGGCCTGCGCGGACGCCTCGTCGAGACCGAGCCGTGCGGCCCAGTCCCCCAGCGAGGGGCCCGTCCAGCGGACCGGCCGGGAGTCGCGTGCGTCGACGCCGCCACCCGGATAGGCGTACGCGCCGCCGGCGAAGGCCATGGAGGCGCGTCGGCGCAGCATGTGCACGGCAGGGCCGTCCGCCCCGTCCCGCAGCAGCATGACGGTCGCGGCCCGCTTCGGCGGCACGACGGTGAGCTCACCGCTCGCGAGCGCGCGAATGCGGTCCGGCCACTCCGGCGGGTACCACTGACCATTGGACATGGGCGGATGCTATGCGTTCGCGCGCGGATGTTCGAGGGCGGCCGGTGATCACCGGCCGCCCCTCGCCCCCCGTCCGCCCGGTGTCCGGGGCGTCCAGGGTCTGCCGTTCGGATCGGGCCGGGGCACGCGAGCCCGGCAGGATCCGAACGAGAGGCCCTGGGACACGACCTAGGTGCGGGCGTTCGAGTTGCCGCGCAGCTTCACGTTCGCCGTGCTCTCGTGCTTGATCGCCCAGTGCAGCTTGTTGCCGCTGTTCGCGACGTCCGCGAACACGAGCGCGCAGCTTCCGGCCGCGGTCGCGCCCGCGCCGCAGGCCGACGGTGGCGACGGATCCTGGCCCGCCGTCCCGTCACCGGCGCAGGTGAACCAGGCCGGAAGGGAGGCGTTGTCGTTGAACGCGCTGCTGGTCGGCTTGAACTCACCGGGCTGCGGCCCGCCCGAGTACACGATGTCGATCAGCAGGATCCGGTCGTTGTTGCTGGTGCCGTCCTTGTCGGTCGACGTGGTGAGCCAGATGTCGCCGTCGTGGTCGACCTCGACCGTGCGCAGCCGGTTGTAGGTGCTCTGGAAGTACGTCTTCTGCTCGACCAGGTTGGACGAGGCGTCGATCCGCAGGCGGTAGACGCGCTGCCCGACGGTCGTGGCGACGAAGACGTGGTCGTTGATGATCGTCAGCCCGCTGGGAGAAGCCTGGTTGGTCGGCCAGGTCTTCTTGGGGGCGATGAAGCCGGAGCAACTGCCGCTGGTGCCTTCACAATTGGGCCAGCCGTAGTTGCCGCCCCGCTGGATGAGGTTGACCTCGTCCATGTTGCTGTTGCCGAACTCGGCCTGCCACAGACGGCCCTTCGAGTCGAAGTCGAGGCCCTGCGGGTTGCGGTGGCCCATCGACCAGACGGCGTTGCCGAAGGGGTTGTCCGAGGGGATGCTGCCGTCCTGGTTGATGCGCAGGATCTTGCCGTTGAGCGAGTTCTTGTCCTGCGCACGGCTACTGCTCTGGGCGTCGCCCATGGAGGCGTAGAGCTTGCCGTCGGGACCGAAGCGCAGCCGGCCGCCGTTGTGGAAACGGCTCTCCTCCATGCCGTCGAGCAGCACGGTGTAACCGCTGAGCGCGTTGTTCTCGAGCTTCATGCGCGCGATGCGGTTGCCGTCGGTCGAGGTGTGCAGGAAGTACACGAAATGGTCGGTCGCGAAGGTCGGGCTGACCTCGACGCCCATCAGGCCGCCCTCGCCACCCGTGGTCTGCGAGTTGGGGACCTTGCCGAGCAGGGTCTTCTGGCCGGACTTGGTGAGCCGGTGGACGTTGAAGGTGTTGCGCTCGGTGAAGATGCCCGCGCCGTCCGGCAGGAACGCCACGCCCCAGGCCACGTCCACACCCGAGGCGAGGGTGGAGACGGCGCCCGGGTCGGGGGTGCCGCCGGGCTGGGTGCCGGCGGTGGTGACGGTGATCTCGGGACCGAACGCGGACTTGTTGCCCTTGAGGTCGAAGGCCCTGACCTTGAACCGGTACGCGGTGTCGGCGGCCAGACCGGCGACGGTGGTCGCGGTGGAGTCGGCGGTGCCGGCGAGCGCTCCGTCGCGGTGGATCTCGTACCCGGTGACCTTCACATTGTCCGTGGAGGCGTTCCAGGCGAGGTCGACGCTGGTCGCGGTGCGGCCGCTGGAGCGCAGACCGCCGGGGACGCTGGGCGCCTCGCTGTCCGGCGGTGCGGGCAGTGTGGCGATCGTGACGGCGTTGCTGGTGACCGAGACGTTCGCGGCGGCGTCCCGGGCGAAGACGGTCCAGTCGTACGTGGTCTGCGGGTCGAGGCCGTCCACAGTGGCGGCCAGGGTGTTCCCGTCCACCTGCTTCATCAGCTGGCCGTGTTGGTAGATGTCGTAGCCCACGACACCGACGTTGTCGGTGGAGGCGTTCCAGGCGAGCGAGACGGAGGATGCCGTGGGCTCCCTGTCCTTGCGCAGAGCGCCGGGGGCACTGGGCTTCTCGGTGTCGGCGGGGCCGCTCGCGGTGACGGTGAGCTTGTCCAGGTTGGGCCCGTCCCCGGCCGCGGTGCTGGCGCGGACGGTGTTGCTGCCGGCCTTGAGGTTCGCGGTGGCGGTCGCCGTCGCCCAGGTGGTCCAGGCACCGGTGCCGGGGAAGGCGAGACGGTCGGCGACCGAGGTGCCGTTCACCGTGATGTCGAGGGGCCGGTCGGCCGCGGTGCCGTTGGCGTAACGGAAGTCGAGCCGGGCGGCGGACGCCTGCGCGGAGGCGACGGTGAACTCGACGTACGCACCCGTCACGGCCTGGTAGTTGACGAAGCCGGTGCCGGAATGGCCGGCGTGGTTGGACTCGACGGCGCCTTGGGAGATCGTCCCGGCCTCCGCCTCGTGGTCCGTGCCGGCGGAGCCGTCGGCCGGTGTGACGTCGATGTAGTCGAGGTTCGGACCGCCCTCGGGCGCGGTGGCCGTGGCCCGGACGGTGTTGGCGCCCGCCTTCAGGGTCACCGTGGTGGTCACGGCGGACCAGGTGGTCCAGGCGCCGGTGGGCTGGAACGCGAGGCCGGTGGGGGCTGCGCCGTTGACGGAGATCTCCAGCGGGCGGTTGCCGGTGGTGCCGTTGGCGAAGCCGAGGGCCAGGGTGGCGCTCCCGGCGGCGGGGGCGTTCACCGTGAACTCCACGAAGCCGCCGGCGACGTTGGTGTAGTTGACGAAGCCGGTGCCGGAATGGCCGGCGTGGTTGGACTCGGCCAGGCCCTGCGCGATGGTCGCGGATTCGGCCTCGTACCGGACGGGGTCGGCCTCGACGGCCCCTGACCGCGCCGCGGAGCCTGTCACGGGCTGGGCGGTGCTCGGGGTCGGCAGGGCCACGGTTAACGCTGCTGTGGCCGCGGCCACGAGGACGCCGATCGCCCTGCGCGAGCGGCGGCGGGGGGTTGGTGCCACGGATCCCTCCCACGTTCAGACCGTTAGGAAACATTCCTAACGGTGGACAGATCACACCTGTCGACGCGTTCACGTCAAGAGCAGTGCAAGCGTTTACCACGCATGAGTCAGGCCCCGGCCCGCCGACGAATCGGCAGGCGCGGGGCCGTATACGCGCTGACCGGCGGTTCAGTCCCGGAGGGGGCCGCCGTTACGCGTGAAGCGTGCGGGACGAAGAGGCGTACGGAAACGGGAGGCGGGCCGGACGTGAAGCCGGAGCATGAAGCGCCTGGGACCTCACCCGCGGGGCACAGTCACCCCGCCGGTTCCGGACCTCAGCTCCGTGGCCTCAGCTCTGGAGCAGCTCCACCTGGAGCTCGACCTCGACCGGAGCATCCAGCGGCAGCACCGCGACGCCCACCGCGCTGCGCGCGTGCACGCCCTTGTCACCGAACACCTCGCCCAGCAGCTCGCTCGCGCCGTTCAGCACGGCGGGCTGGCCGGTGAAGTCCGCGGCGGAGGCCACGAAGCCGACCACCTTCACCACACGGGCGACCCGGTCCAGATCGCCGACGACGGACTTGACGGCCGCCAGGGCGTTCAGGGCACAGGTGCGCGCGAGCTGCTTGGCCTCCTCGGGGGTGACCTCACCGCCCACCTTGCCGGTGACCGGGAGCTTGCCCTCGACCATCGGCAGCTGGCCGGCGGTGTAGACGTACGCACCCGTGATCACGGCCGGCTGGTAGGCGGCCAGCGGCGGCACGACGTCCGGGAGCGTCAGGCCGAGCTCCGCCAGGCGCGCCTCGACGACGCCCGTCATGAGCTCTTCTCCCGCTTCAGGTACGCCACGAGCTGCTCGGGGTTGTTCGGTCCGGGAACGACCTGGACGAGCTCCCACCCGTCCTCGCCCCAGGTGTCCAGAATCTGCTTGGTCGCGTGCACGAGAAGGGGCACGGTCGCGTATTCCCACTTGGTCATGGGCCGACTGTAGCCGCACCGGCCCCCCGCCCCGTGACGCAGCCCGCACACGGCCTCGTGCGTAGCCCGGGGCCTTACTGGTTAGGCTCGAATACGTGAGCAGGCTCCAGGTCGTCAGCGGCAAGGGCGGTACCGGTAAGACGACGGTCGCCGCCGCCCTCGCGCTCGCCCTCGCGACGGAGGGAAAGCGGACCCTCCTCGTCGAGGTGGAGGGCAGGCAGGGCATCGCGCAACTCTTCGAGACGGAGGCGCTTCCGTACGAGGAACGGAAGATCGCCGTCGCATCCGGCGGCGGGGAGGTGTACGCCCTGGCCATCGACGCCGAGCGCGCCCTCCTCGACTACCTCCAGATGTTCTACAAACTCGGCAGCGCCGGCCGCGCCCTCAAGAAGCTCGGCGCGATCGACTTCGCGACCACCATCGCCCCCGGAGTACGGGACGTCCTGCTGACCGGCAAGGCCTGCGAGGCCGTGCGCCGCAGGACGAAGCAGGGTGACTACACCTATGACTACGTGGTGATGGACGCCCCGCCCACCGGACGCATCACCCGCTTCCTCAATGTGAACGACGAGGTGGCCGGTCTGGCGAAGTTCGGCCCGATACACAATCAGGCCCAGGCCGTCATGCGGGTGCTGAAGTCCCCCGAGACAGCGGTCCACCTGGTGACCCTGCTCGAGGAGATGCCGGTCCAGGAGACGGCGGACGGCGTCGCCGAGCTGCGCGCCGCCGAGCTCCCCGTCGGCAGGGTGATCGTGAACATGGTGCGCCCGCACCTCCTCGACGAGGAAGCGGTACGCCACGCGGCGGACGACCGGCGCGCGGAGATCGCCAGGACCCTCGCGGCTGCCGGTGTGAGCGGCGGCACGAAGCTCGTCACCCCGCTGCTGGATCAGGCGGCCGACCATGCGCAGCGCGTCGAGCTGGAGCGCGAGCAGCGATCCCTGCTGAGCGGCCTGGGGCTGCCCTCGTACGAACTCCCGCTGCTCAGCGAGGGGGTCGACCTCGCCGGGCTCTACCGACTGTCGAAGGAACTGCGGAAGCAAGGGACCGGCTCATGACCCTGGACGCGTCGGCGCCTCTCGAAGTCGACCCGCTCATCGACGATCCGGCCACCCGCATCATCGTGTGCTGCGGCTCGGGCGGCGTCGGCAAGACGACCACCGCAGCGGCCCTCGGCGTACGCGCGGCGGAGCGCGGCCGGCGGGTCGTCGTCCTCACCATCGACCCGGCGCGCAGGCTGGCCCAGTCCATGGGCATCGACTCCCTGGACAACGTGCCACGCCGGGTGAAGGGCATCGACGACAGCGCCGGCGGTGAACTGCACGCCATGATGCTCGACATGAAGCGGACCTTCGACGAGATCGTCGAGGCGCACGCGGACTCCGAGCGCGCCCGGGCGATCCTGGAGAACCCCTTCTACCAGTCCCTGTCGGCCGGTTTCGCCGGTACGCAGGAGTACATGGCGATGGAGAAGCTGGGCCAGCTGCGCGCTCGCGAGGACTGGGACCTCATCGTCGTCGACACCCCGCCCTCCCGCTCCGCGCTCGACTTCCTCGACGCGCCGAAGCGGCTCGGATCGTTCCTGGACGGCAAGTTCATCAAGCTGCTGATGGCCCCGGCGAAGATGGGCGGCCGCGCGGGGATGAAGTTCCTCAATGTCGGCATGTCGATGATGACCGGGACGCTGGGCAAGCTGCTGGGGGGTCAGCTGCTGCGGGACGTCCAGACGTTCGTGGCCGCGATGGACACGATGTTCGGCGGTTTCCGCACCCGGGCCGACGCCACCTACCGGCTCCTCCAAGCGCCCGGGACCGCCTTCCTCGTGGTGGCGGCACCCGAGCGGGACGCCTTGCGGGAGGCCGCGTACTTCGTGGAGCGGCTGGCCGCGGAGGAGATGCCGCTGGCCGGTCTGGTCCTCAACCGCGTCCACGAGAGCGGAGCCGCCCGGCTGTCGGCCGAGCGGGCGCTTGCCGCCGCAGAAAATCTTGAGGAGGGTCGCATTGTGGATCAGACGTCCGGGAAGACTGGTGTTCGTGACGCCACGGGCGCCTCTCCCGAATCCCCGTCCGTGGACCACTCTCCCGAGAATCGCGACCCCGCGGAGCACGCCGAACCGACGGAACGCGCCGGCGCCACGGCCGGCGCCGACCCCGCGGAACAGTCCGGATCCGCGGACCGCACCGGCACCACCGGCTCGACCGAGCACACCACCGAACAGCTGACGGCGGGACTGCTGCGCCTGCATGCCGAACGGATGCAGGTCCTCGCGCGTGAACAGCGAACGCGCGACCGCTTCACAGCACTCCACCCCGAGGTGGCGGTGACCCAGGTCGCCGCCCTGCCCGGCGATGTCCACGACCTCGCAGGGCTGCGGGCCATCGGCGACCGGCTCGCGACCGGGGGTGCGGCCGGAGCTCGGTGAGCGGCGGCGGGCGTCCCGCCGCCGCGGTGGCTGTCCCACCTCGGCTGTCTCCGCGGCGGGTGTCTCCCACCTCGGCACATCCAGCAGCGGCTGTCCCGCCGCGTCCGTCCTGTGCGGCTGTCCTGCCGCGTCTATCCCGCCGCCGCGTACGTCTCGTACGTCTCGTCGTCGTCGAGGCCCACGGGCAGGATGCCCGCGCTGCGCTCGTACTCGGTGCGAGCGGTCTCGAGCAGTCTGCGCCAGGACGTGACCGTTGGTCGTCGGCGCAGCAGTGCACGCCGCTCCCGTTCGGTCATTCCGCCCCACACACCGAACTCCACGCGGTTGTCGAGCGCATCGGCCAGGCACTCGGTCCGCACCGGACATCCGGTGCACACCGCCTTGGCCCTGTTCTGCGCTGCCCCTTGTACGAACAGTTCATCCGGATCGGTAGTGCGGCAGGCTGCCTGCGCACTCCAGTCGGTTACCCAGCCCATGCCGGCGCCGTCCTCTCCCGAATCGAGGCTCCCCCACGGCGGCAGCGGCATATTCACCGCTGCCAGTTGAGGACGTTACGGAAGGTGGGCACAGCGCAACACCCCCTTCGGGCCCAATCTTGAATGGCCCGAACGGACTATGCGTACGCGGCAGATCACCCAGGGGAGTGACCTGGGGGCATACGTGATCATCCTGGGCAAACCGGGGTATTCCAGGGGAGTCACAACGGGCGCCGAATGACGCATGAGGTGGAATCGGACACGGACTACCAGATTCCGGAACTGCGGGATTCCGAGGCGGACTTGATGCGAGACCACACTGCTGTGACAGTTGAGAGCAGCTTAGGCCAAGGCCTGTCCGCGTGTCCGGCGAATGACAACGTAGGCAGCGCCGGCCGCTGCGCCCTCACGTTCCCCGGGGTCCCTGCGCTCACCGCGCGGTCGTGGATCCGGGCCGTGACGAGCCGGCAGCGGTCGAGCCGGACGATCATGCCGTCGTCGAGGCCGCCCTCGTCGCGGTCCCCTCAGGTGGATGTCACGGTCTGGTACGCGTACTCCCCCGTAAGCCCCCGCTCCTACGGAACACCCGTACCAACGGATTAGGCTGCCCTCATGCCAAAGAAGCGCTCGGGCGGAGGTCTGACCGGGACCCAGCAAGCCGCCAAGTTCCTCGGTGTCAGTGTGCTCGCGGGAGCCGTGCTGGCGGGTATCGCCCTGCCCGCCGCCGGAGCGCTGGGACTTGCGGCCAAGGGGACGGTCAAGGGATTCGACGAGATCCCCGCCAACCTGAAGACCCCCCCGCTGAGCCAGCGCACCACGATCCTGGACGCGAAGGGCGGCCAGATCGCCACGGTGTACTCGCGCGACCGCACGGTCGTGTCGCTCAAGGACATCTCGCCATACATGCAGAAGGCGATCGTCGCCATCGAGGACTCGCGCTTCTACGAGCACGGCGCGATCGACCTCAAGGGTGTCCTGCGCGCGCTCAACCGCAACGCCCAGTCCGGCGGGGTCGCCCAGGGCGCTTCGACGCTGACCCAGCAGTACGTGAAGAACGTCTTCGTGGAGGAGGCCGGTGACGACCCCGACAAGGTCGCCCAGGCCACCCAGCAGACGATCGGCCGCAAGATCCAGGAACTGAAGTACGCGATCCAGGTCGAGGAAGAGCTCGGCAAGAAGAAGATCCTGGAGAACTACCTCAACATCACCTTCTTCGGTCAGCAGGCATACGGCATCGAGGCCGCCTCGCAGCGCTACTTCTCCAAGCAGGCCAAGGACCTGAAGCTGGAGGAGGCGGCGATGCTCGCGGGCATCGTGCAGTCCCCCAGCCGTTACGACCCGGTCAACGACACGGAAGAGGCGACGAAGCGCCGCAACACCGTGCTCCAGCGCATGGCCGAGGTGCACGACATCTCGCAGACCGAGGCGGACCGGGCGAAGGCCGTCCCCGTCAAGCTCAAGGTCAGCAAGCCGAAGAACGGCTGCATCACCGCGGTCAGCGGCGCCGGCTTCTTCTGTGACTACGTGCGCGAGGTCTTCCTGTCCGACCCGGTCTTCGGCAAGACCAAGGAGGCCCGGGCCAAGGTCTGGAACCAGGGCGGCCTCACGATCCGGACGACCCTGGACCCGCGCGCCCAGGAGTCGACGCAGGAGTCGATCAAGGACCACGTCTACCAGACGGACGACGTCGCCACCGCCGTGACGATGGTCCAGCCGGGGACGGGCAAGATCCTCGCGATGGGCCAGTCGCGGCCGTACGGCTTCGGCAAGCACGAGACGCAGATCAACTACTCGGTCAACCAGAAGATGGGCGGCTCGAACTTCGGCTTCCCGGTCGGTTCGACCTTCAAGCCGTTCGTGGCGGCCGCGGCCATAGAGCAGGGCAAGCCGCCGACGCAGTCGTACCCGGCGCCGTACAAGATGCCGTACCCCGACTCGATCCCCACGTGCACCGACAAGCCGTGGCGCAACCAGGGCTTCAACCTGGAGAACGAGAACGAGTCCGAGGTCGGCCCGTACGCCCTCAAGGACGCGATGGCGAAGTCGGTCAACACCTACTTCGTGCAGATGATCGGGGACATCGGGCTCTGCCCCGTCGTGGAGATGACCGACAAGCTCGGTGTCGTCCAGGGCAACGGAGCGAAGCTGCCGGTGTCGCCGTCGCCGCTCACCCTGGGCTCGACGGGTATCTCCCCGCTGGTGATGGCGAGCGCGTACGCGACCTTCGCCAACCGCGGCACGTACTGCACGCCGACCGCGATCGAGTCGATCCGCACGGCCGACAACAAGAGCCTGGAGGTGCCCAAGAGCACCTGCGAGAAGGCGATGACCGAGCGGACGGCCGACACGATCAACGAGCTGCTGCGCGGTGTGATCGACTCCGGTACGGGCCAGGAGGCCGGTCTGCAGAGCCGCGACAACGCGGGCAAGACCGGTACGACGGACGAGCGGCGGAACGCCTGGTTCGTCGGCTACACGCCGAACCTCTCCGGAGCCGTCTGGGTCGGCAGCCCCAGCCAGCAGGTGAAGATGGAGAACATCCGCATCGGCGGCACCACGTACGGCAAGGTCTTCGGCGGTCAGGTCCCCGGACCGATCTGGCGGGACGCGATGACCGGTGCGCTGGACGGGCAGGAAGCACCGCCGTTCAACAGGGTGCCGATCCCGGACGCGCCGAAGGCGCCGGAGAAGCCCGGCAAGCCGGGGGACGGCAAGCCAGGCGACCACCGCGGCCAGGGCAACGGCGGCGGCAACGGGAACGGTGGACACAATCCCTTCCCCGGTATCTCGATCCCGCCGGACCTGATCGGTGGCGGCAACAACCGCGGCCAGGGGAACGGCGGGAACGGCGGCGGAGGCAACTTCCCGTAGAGGTCGCCCGCATCACTGCTGAATGGGAGAGGGGCCCGGCGCGCCCCGCGCGCCCCTCGACGTAGTAGCGAGCCGCGTTCGAG